>QKAN01000003.1 GCA_003246365.1 Clostridia bacterium | reverse complement strand
GAGCACATCATCATCCGCATGGACGGCACGCAGGCGGAGCGCGCATGCTGGCTCGCGGAGGAGCTTGGGCACCACTACACCGGCTCGGATCGCAGGCTGCACTACAACGCCGCGGACGACTGGCGCGCGGAGGCAAAGGCGCGCAAATGGGCGCACGATCGCCTGCTTTCGCCGGACGCAATCCGCACCGCAGCGCGCAACACGGACGACATCTACGAAATCGCCTTTACACTCAACGTCAGCGTGGAGTTTTTGCGCGAGTCCATCGACTGGTACATGGCGCGCGGGCTCTGGGCACCGGATGTGATGCCGGAGGAGTTTGGCGATGCGGCAGAACAGGCACAGCCCGAAGAATAAGTCGAACGTATTAGCGACCCCGTTCCACTACATCGGATTTGGAGAACGCATATGAAAGTCTGCACCTCCTGTGGCGCACTGGCGAGCACCGGCATACGCAAATGTCTGGCATGCGGCTCCGCCTCATTTCTATATGTCTGCGAAAACTGCGGTACGCGGTTTACCTCGCTCAATTGTCCGCAATGCGGCGTTCTGCGCGAGACACACGAGAAGGTCTGCCCGAACTGCGGCAGGCGCACGTTTGATGCGACGTGTCCGGATTGCGGCAAAAACTTAGGAGGCGTTGCGCCGATTCGCGCGGAGATTCCGCCGGAAACATACGCCGTGCATGCCGGAGAGGGCGTTTATCGCAGCGACGAGTTTGATCAGCAGCAGGCAAAGCAAAAGAAAAAGGAGAGCGGCTGCGGCGTCACCGCCTTCGTGCTCTCCCTGATCGGTTACTGGTGTTCGCAGGATATCGGGCTTCCGGGGCTTTCGTTTCTCGTGCCTGCGCTCATTTTCTTCGCGGTCGGCCTCGCCCTCGCCAAAACGAACAACCGCCGCACCTGGTCGCTGATCGCTTCCGGCGCGCTGCTCCTGCTCAGCGCCTTGATGCTCGCGATAGCACCGAACGGATGGGGAAATTAAGTCA
This sequence comes from Clostridia bacterium, assembly GCA_003246365.1. Taxonomy (GTDB): domain Bacteria; phylum Bacillota; class Clostridia; order Christensenellales; family CAG-138; genus UBA7703. The sequence goes on along the minus strand of QKAN01000003.1, from coordinate 3,897 downwards.
GTCTTAAACGTTCATCATGTTAGGCAAAAAAATCATCCATATTTTACTCAAGCCATCACATTCCTATTTTGAATATAATGCTGAGTATTCATCTTGTGCAAATGAGTCAGTCATACTAGATACAAAATCAAAAATCGCTCTGAAAATAAGTGGATAAATCAACTGTTGCCCCACAGAATCTTCCCATAATAATTTCAAAGCATGACGGCATAGTATAGTAGTCCATCTTTGGGTTTCAAAGTTGAATTTCTCTTTCCCCGACCCAAGATGCTGTATTTGATGAATTAGAATGTTAAGTTGATCTTCGTTAAAGTATCGCGGAACTTCAACATTAAATATTGTTCGTATGTAAGAATCGGGTAATTGCTGGGGGTTTGTTATATATGCATTAATGAGTTTTCTTATTATGTATTTGCCTTTTCCATCCTGCCTTTGGACTGTAAATGAAGGAATAATCAAGTCATCGAGAAGCTTGTGCAATAAATTGTCGAATATAAAAATAGTGGTAGCAGAGTCTTTTTCTAATAGTAATTGAATTTCGTTTTCTTGAATACTGAAATATGTTTTTATGAAATCTGTCCTTGTTTGGATTTCGTATTTCTTCTTCAGACTTTCTAATGCTTTCGAAATTTCCTTTATTATTGCGCTGACATATAGATCAACTATTAAACTCGAAAAAGTCTTTGCATACATCCTCGTTTCCGTGTTTGTTTCTTTTAACGTTTTGATCTTCCGAAGTACACTTTGCGTAATGAGAGATCTATGCACATCACTTTCTAGTTTGGATAATAGAATTTTCACATCTTCATTGGTCATTAAATCACATCTAAATGCATCTTCAATGTCATGATGCCTTTGCGCGATTTCATCTGCCCAATAAACTACAAGAGCTTCAACTGACCAACTTGGAGAATAAGTAGGTCCACACTTGATTGAGCAATATGGATCATACCTTTTATAAAACGACACATCTCTAGGGTCCTTCCAGAACACCTTGCTATGGTTTCTCACACCATATAAGCAAAAATTGGTCAGGCATATACTTCCGGAATATTCGACGAGAACTCGAACGCTTTGCTGATTATGCTTAAAACCACAAATCTCTCGCATTTCACCAATCTTTTTGCTGCTAACATGAAATTCACGTGATTCAGCATAAGATTTTTCGTCTTGTGAGATCTCGTTAATAGTACGTTCCCCTACGTGACCAAATGGGGTATGTCCTATATCGTGACCAAGGGCAATAGCCTCAGTAAGATTACAATCTAGCCCTAGAGTCTCCGAAATAGTTCGCGCAATCTGGGATACTTCGAGAGTATGTGTTAATCGAGTTCTAAGATGATCATTGCCTGCATGGAATACTTGCGTTTTAGAGGCTAGTCTTAGAAACGGATCACAAAATAAGATCCTATCTCTGTCAGAAGCAAAAACACTTCTATAATCATGCTTTAGCGGTTCAGCATCAATATAAGAATGAACATAACATTTTTTTGTTTCATCCCAAGTTAAGTCACTCTGCCAATAACGCGCGTAACACTCTGGCGCGCAGAATATAGAGGGTCTTGCTTTCATAAATTATTCCCCCAGCTTCATTTTTATTAAATGCCACAAATGATTTCTAAAATTTAATATAGTTTACACTTTGAATAACAATTTACAATCTTTTATTGTATTAATCAAGTTATTTCTTACAATTCACATGATATTTCAAAAAGTTCGTGTGAATACGATCATTCGTTATGTTTGGGGTAACAAAAAAGCCCTCTTGGGCTTTTGGGGGCTGTGGAACAAGAACTCGAACCTAGAAAATACGAGTCAGAGTCGTAGAATGCTTGCGATTCGCGCGCGGAGAAGATCTGTATCGTCCCGTCGATCACCGCGGCAAACAGGACAATAAGCAGTTGCGTCCAAACGCTGAGGTTCTTCATCTTTGCCGTACCGAACACCAGTAGCGCGCCGAACAGCGCATACACAAGGAAATGCACAAGCTTTCGCGCATCGTAGTTGAATGTTTGTCCGATATATTCCCCTGCGGATTACTCAGCGGCTTGAGCCTGCGCTCCACCAAACCGCTGAGCGTTTTGGAGCGTTCGCTGCCTAACAGCGAATGTGAACATGAATAGTAACATCTACGCGATCATTAGAATCTGGAGGATCCGCGCGTTGCGTTTGAAGACAACTTAACACCTCGTTTGGGTCTGGTGGGTATCCTGCAGTACGTTTTTTTAGCTCGTTCTCAATCTTCCAAATAAGTGTAATTCTCGCCCACAAAGTTGTTGACGAGATAGCGCGCCATATTCAGCGGGGTTCTGAGCGCGTTGGGTTCCTCTCCATTGCGATACGCTTCCGGCACGCAGATTGCGCTGATTGTGCTATTCCAAATATCAAGCACCGCATCCGCGCCGAACGCCTCCGAAATCTGTTTCTCCGTCATCACGTGCAGCCCGTGATCCGCCTGAAGCACGATGACGGCGTTCGGGTCCGCCCGCTGCACCATGTCGATCAGGTTGATCAGCACCTTCGCCGCATAGGTGTGGTGCGCACCGTACGAGTCAATTTCCTCCGGCTCTGCCGATCTACTGCCGTTTTCGTCCGTATCAAACGGATAATGCGCCAGAAAATCGTGGACGATCACAAACTTCGGCGCGCCGATCTCGGGCGAATGCACCGCGTCATAAAGGCTTTCAACCAGCGCCGTATTGATCAGCGCATCGCGACTTCCCAGCAGCACATCCGAAACACCGTCGAACTGCGTCGCAAGCGCCCGCTCCACCTCTGCCTTGCTGGGGAACAGCAGGTCGTACACCTGCCCCGGGATGCCGCCGAGGAACAGCTCGCCCAGCTGATAGGCGTAGAGCCGGCCTTCGTTAAACGCATGCGACGCGCTGTCGATGTTTTGCGTCAGCCGCGGGCTGGTGCGCTCGTCCTTTTCGTTTTCAAACCGCGCATCGATGCGGTAATAGTAGTCCGTCGTCGGGTAAAAATATGGCCCATCGACTGAAATCGTGGTCGTGGTATAGCCCTTCGCGTCAAACGCCAAAATCGTCTCGTTGTTCTTGCGCGCGTTGTCGAGGCCGGTTCCCGTGATCTCCCGCATCGCCAGCGCCGAGACATGATCCGACATCACGCGTTTTAGATAGGTGTCATAATACTGCGGACACATCAGAATCGGAATCGAACTTCGCGTCCGGTGGCCGGACTCAAACGCAGCTTCGCGATTGATCGCAAAACCCCGCTCCGCGAGCGCGTCCGAAAACGCCTGCTGCTCATCGCCAAAGTACGTCTCCATCGCGTCGAAGCCCAGCATGCCGTCGCAGAGGAACCAGTAGACGTTCGGAGATTTTGTCTTGTCGCTCACCACGAACTCCGTCTTATATTTGTGCCCTGCCCCGGCGTCCGCGCCAACGCCTCGGGTCACGATGGGCACGAGGTTGAAGAGCAGCATGGTCGCAAGCGCGACGGTCGCGAGCACGGGCAGCGCGCTCCATTCCCGCTTTTGAAACCATTTTCGGTAGAAAAACCCTGCGATATACGCCGCGGGAAACGGCAGCACAAAGATCAGATACACCAAAAACAGCTCCAGCTTGCTGAACACGCCGCTCGCAAAAAACACAAACGCGACAAACACGACGCTCGCGAAAAACGAGCCGGTATAGCTGCGAAACAGCGCGTGACTCAGCGCAAAAATACCCAGCGTGACCACGGCAAAGAGCAGCGCCGCAATCATGACCTGGGCAAACGAAAGAAGCTCGAAATTCTGATTATAAAGATATAGAAACGGAATAAACGGCAGGGCGGCGACGTCCAGCAGCATGATGCGCTTTTGGGCTCTGCTCATGCCTGCGCCCTTCTTTCGAGGCGATAGATCGTCCGTCCGCTGCCCGCAATCTGCTCTTT
>QKAN01000168.1 GCA_003246365.1 Clostridia bacterium | reverse complement strand
GGACGAATCCGGACAGGCGGCATTGAACCTGATCGAAAAAGAAATGGAAGCGGCGGAAGCGAAGCTTTCCGCGCTTGATTTGGATATCGCCGGACGCGAAGAAACGCTCGATCAGATGAAGAACAGCATCATCGAAGCGATGAACCGTATGTCGGACTTTAAGTCCAGTGTAAGTCGGTTCGATACGATGAAAACATCGATTAACGAACGTCTTGCCGCAATCGAGAGCGAAGCGCGCCGAAAAGCGGAAGAAACGGTTCGCCTTCGGGAAGAGCTCTCCCACGCAAAAGAACAGCACGCCGAAGAGACGGAGCGTCTGGAACAGACGAAAAAAGAGTTTGAAGGCTCGATTGAGAACCGCAGAAAGACGCTGGATGCTTTCACCTCTCTGCGCGAAGAAATTGCGCGGGATGAACAAAGCATTACGTCCACGCAATCGCGTCTGCGCGTGCTCGAAGAGATGCAGCGCTCCCGCGAAGGATATTACGCGAGCGTTAAAAATATCCTGAAAGATGCGCCGAAAGACGCGAATCTTTCCCGTGCGATCGTTGGCGTTGTTGCGGAGCTCATCCGCGTGCCGAAAGAATACGAAATTGCGGTTACCATGGCGTTGGGTTCAACGTTGCAAAACATCGTAACCCCGACCGCCGAGGACGCGAAATACGTCATCGAATATCTCCGTGCCAAGGATTACGGCAGAGCGACGCTGCTGCCGATGGCGCTCCTAAACCCGACGCGAATTACGCGCGAAGAGCGCACGCAGATTGATATGCCGGGGTGCATCGGCGTTGCGAACGAATTGATCGATTGCGACGACAACGTGCGCAACGTTATGGATTATCTGCTTTGCCGCACGATTATCGTAAAAGACCTTAACGCGGGCATTGCGCTGAAAAAGCGCACGCGCGGCGCGTTCCATATTGCAACGCTGGAAGGCGATATCATCAGCACGGGCGGTTCAATGAGCGGCGGCAGCCTGCAAAAGAACAGCTTCAATCTTTTAAGCCGTGAACGGGAAATTCAGGAGCTGCGTGACAAGCTGAAAAAAGCCGACGCTGCGCTGGAAGAGAAAAAACAGAAACTACGCACTAGCGAGCAGGATGTGCTCCGCTGCGATATTCAGGTGGATTCCTTCCGCGATGCGGTACACGCATGCGAACTGGACGCGGCGAAGCAGGCGGAGCAGCTAGACATGATCCGCAGAGACGTTGAAAACAGCGAACAGCAGGAACGCGCTCTTGCAGAAGAGCGCGCCCAGTTGACGGAAAATCTATCCGAGGTAGAGCGCGAACGCGCCGACGCGGACGAGCAGCAAACCGGCATCGAGCAGGGCAACGCCGCTACGCGTGAGGATGTTTCCCATGCGCAAGGCGAACTATACGAGTTGCGCAAGCAACGTGAAATGCTGGCCGGGGAACTGACGGAACAGAAGGTGCGGCGTATGGCGCTCTCGAAAGAACGGGATGCGGTATATGCCGAGCAGAAGCGTCTTGTCGGCGAACACCGCGATTTGACCATTCGTCTTTCTGCGCTGGAACGTGAGGCGGAAGAAACCGCTGCAACATTGACCGCGATTGAGACGGAAATAACAAATATGCGGGCGCGTATCGAAAACGACACTGCGCTCACGAGCGCGGAAAAAGAGGCGCAGAGAAAACTGGAAGAGGAACGGCAGATCGTTTCCGCTTCGCTGCATGAGCAGCGTTCGCGTCGTGAAGAACTGCTCACTTCAACCCGCGACCTTGCGGAGAGAATTCATAAGCAGGAGATGGCGCAAAGCAAGCTAGAGATGGAACTCGGTACAATGCAGGACCATATCTGGAATGAATACGACCTGACATACGAAAACGCCGCCGCGCTTAAGCATGAAATTGCCATCGGTGCGAGCAATTCCCGCGTGAATGAAATCAAGACGGAGATCAAATCTCTTGGTGATATCAGCCTAGGATCGATTGAAGAATATAAGAGCGTGTTTGAGCGGCATGGTGAATTGAACACCCAGTGCGAAGACCTGCACAAAGCAAAACAAGACTTGGAAACGTTGATTGTTGAGCTGACCGGCACAATGGAAACGGTATTCCTGCGGCAGTTCGAGGTGATCCAGCAGAACTTCTCCAGCACGTTTGCCGAACTATTCGGCGGCGGCCAAGCGGAGTTGCGGCTTGCGGACAAGAACGACGTGCTCGGGTGCGACATTGACATCATAGCGCAGCCGCCGGGCAAGAAACTGCAGCTGCTAACGCTGCTCTCCGGCGGTGAACGTACACTGACCGCCATCGCGCTGCTGTTTGCAATGTTAAAACTGAAACCGCCCGCGTTCTGCATGCTGGATGAAATTGAGTCCGCGTTGGACGAGGCGAATGTCTCCCGCTTTGCGGATTATGTAAAACGTTATTCGGACGGCACACAGTTTATCCTGATTACGCACCGCAAAGGCAGCATGGAAGTTTGCGACACGCTTTACGGCGTTTCGATGGAAGAAAAGGGCGTAAGCAAAGTTGTATCCGCGCGCTTTGGCGACAACGGAATAACCGCCGTACCGGATCAGGCAAGTTAACAATAACAAGAAATTAGCAGGATAAAAATGGAAAAGAAATCTATTTTTAATAAATGGAAAACCGGACTGGGCAAAACGCGCACGGGCTTGCTCGCGCGGCTGTTTGCGTCCAAAGACGGTATCAATGAGGAGTTTTACGAGGAGTTGGAAGAAGCGCTGATCCTCGCGGATGCGGGAGCGGCGGTAACCGAACGATTGCTGGATGATCTTCAATCTATAATCAAGGAAAAGAAGATCGCCGACCGCGCGGGCGCAAAAAAAGAGCTCACTTCGCTCATTGCGGCGGCTGTTGAAACGAAAAAGCCGTTTCCGGCGGATCAAGGGGCGGCGGTGCTTCTCATCGTCGGCGTAAACGGCGTTGGCAAAACCACGAGTATCGGAAAATTGGCAAACAGCTACAGCGAACAGGGACGCAAGGTGATGCTTGCCGCGGCGGATACGTTTCGCGCGGCGGCGGCAGAGCAGCTTGGCGAATGGGCAAAGCGTGCAAATGTCGGCATGGTGAAACACGGCGAAGGGGCGGACCCCGCGGCGGTTGTATTCGACGCGATTGCAAGCTACAAAGCCAAAGGATGCGACCTGCTAATCTGCGATACGGCAGGCAGACTGCACAACAAGACAAATCTCATGAACGAGCTTGGCAAGATTCGCCGCGTGATTGCGCGGGAACTGCCGGATATTCCCTGCGATACGCTCTTGGTGCTGGATGCGGTTACGGGGCAAAACGCCGTCGCGCAGGCGCGCGCGTTTGCCGAAGTTTGCCAGCTGGACGGTGTGATTTTAACCAAACTCGACGGAACGGCCAAAGGCGGTGTTGTAATTTCGATTTGCGAATCGTTACATGTGCCCGTTCGTTTTGTCGGTGTAGGAGAAGGAATTGACGATCTGCAGCCGTTTGACGCAAACTTGTTTGCCGAAGCGCTGCTGTCGAACGATGCCGAATCATAATAGAATTCTTTTGAAAAAGCATAATATTCTCTTGACAATTTCACCTGCCGCCGTATAATAGTACGGTGTAAAGCTAAAAAGCTTTACAGGTGATGATATGGATCGTTTGGTCGAACTTGGACAATTATTGGACTGGTACGGCGCTTTCTTAACTGAGCGTCAGCGTTCGCTCGTGCGCCAATATGCGTATGAGGATTTGTCTTTGGGCGATATCGCGTTTCATGAGGGGATTTCGCGGCAGGCAGTTAGAGACGCAATCACGACTGCTGAAGCGGAACTCAAAGACATGGAATCCAAACTCAAGTTGATTGAAATAAACCAAAAACAACGAAAGCTGCTTGCAGAACTGGGCGAAACCAAGTTGGACGAGCGGCAAATAGACCTGCTTCGGCAATTGACCGAACTGGTTTCGGAGGATGACGATGGCGTTTGAAGGCGTCTCACAAAAACTGCAGGCGGTATTTAAACGGCTGAATTCGCGCGGAAAGCTCAACGAGGGCGACGTGAAGGAAGCCATGCGCGAAATCAAGCTCGCCCTGCTGGAGGCGGACGTCAACTTCATGGTCGTCAAGGACTTTGTAAAGACCGTGACGGAACGCGCTGTCGGGGGCGAAGTGCTCGAAAGCCTCACACCCGGCCAGCAGGTCGTAAAGATTGTAAACGAAGAGCTCACGCGCCTGATGGGCGGCGAACACGCAAAGCTGGAGTTTGGCAACCAGAAGCCGGCGGTCATCCTGATGGCGGGTTTGCAAGGCGCCGGTAAAACAACCATGTGCGGCAAGCTCGGCGCATATATCACAAAGCATTACGGAAAGAGTGTATTGCTGACCGCCTGCGATATCTATCGCCCCGCCGCTATTCAGCAATTGCAGATCGTTGGCGAAAAGCTCGATATCCCCGTTTACGAACACGGCACACAAAATCCGGTGCTTACCGCGCAAGAGGCGATTGCCGAAGCGAAGCGCAAATTCATCGATGTAGTCATCGTCGATACCGCAGGACGCCTGCACATCGACGGCGATATGATGGAGGAGCTCAAGAAAATTCGCGATGCGGTTAATCCCGCGGAAATTCTTCTCGTGGTTGACGCTATGACCGGACAGGATGCGGTCAACGTTGCAAAGAGCTTTCATGAAACGATTGCTCTTACCGGCGTGATCCTTACAAAGCTGGATGGCGACACGCGCGGCGGCGCAGCGCTCTCCGTCAGATCCGTCACCGGTAAGCCGATCAAATTTTCCGGTATCGGCGAAAAGTTGACCGACATAGAGCCGTTTCATCCCGACCGGATGGCAAGCCGGATCCTCGGCATGGGAGATGTGCTTACCCTCATCGAAAAGGCGCAGGGCGCATTTGACGAGAAAAAAGCGTTCGAGATGGCCGAGAAGATGAAGTCAAATTCCTTTGACTTGGACGATTTTCTCGATCAGATGGATCAAATGAAAAATCTTGGTTCCATGGAAGATATCATGAAAATGATACCCGGAATGGACGCAAAAGCGCTCGGCGGCGCGCAGATTGATGAAAAGCAGATGGCGCGCACGAAAGCGATCATCCAGAGCATGACAAAAGCCGAGCGGAAAGACCCGGACATCCTCACCGCAAGCCGCAGAAAGCGCATTGCGCGCGGCAGCGGTACCACCGTTCAGGAAGTCAACCGCCTGATGAACCAATTCAACGCCTCGCGGCAGATGATGAAGCAAATGAGCGGGCGCATGAAAAAGGGAAAACGGGGCGGATTCCCGTTCGGATTTTAACCCAATTTACCTGGCGAATCACGTTTTGACGTATTCGATATAAAAATCAACATAATATATTTGGAGGAGCATAAAATGCTTAAAATCAGACTGCGTCGCATGGGCGCAAAGAAAGCACCGTTTTACCGTATCGTAGTTGCGGATTCCCGCGCGCCGCGCGATGGCGCTTTTGTCGAAGAAATCGGCTATTACAACCCCCTCTCGAACCCCATTGAGCTGAACGTGAACAATGAGCACGCAGCCGAATGGATCAAGAAGGGTGCGCAGCCGACGGATACCGTTCGTGCGCTGCTGAAGAAGAGCGGCGCTATCGAGTGAGGCAGCCGTGATGGAGGAACTCGTACGCTTTATCGCGAAGAACCTCGTCGACGAGCCGGATTCTGTTGTGGTCGAATCGCGGGAAGAAGGGGACACCGTTGTGATTTCCCTCTCCGTCGCGCCGTCCGACATGGGTAAGGTCATCGGCAGGCAGGGACGCATTGCCAAAGCGATCCGTACGGTCGTTAAGGCTGCAAGCGTCCGCGAAGATAAGAAATACATGGTGGATATCATCGAGCAGTAACGCCCGGTGAGCTACTGGTATCCGCGAAAAAAAGAAGTACAAGGTACATCAATAAGGGTTACGCGATTTGAAAACGGAGTATCTGCGCGTCGGCCAGATCGTCCGCGCACATGGTGTGCATGGGGATGTAAAAGTCATCCCGCTGACGGACGATCCGGCGCGATTTCGCGCAATGAAAACGGCATATCTTGAAACTACGGCAGGCGCTTATGCGCCTGTTGCAGTAACTGGCGTTCGGTTTTTGCCGGACGCTGTTGTGTTGCATGTTGAAGGCAGCGACACGGTGGAACAAGCGGAAACGATGAAAAACCGCTATCTTTGCGTTACCCGCGATCACGCGGTGAAACTGCGGAAAGATACATATTTTGTTGTCGATTTGATCGGTTGTGATACGTTTGATACGAACGGAAAAGCCTATGGCAAGGTGACGGACGTATTGGAAACCGGCGCAAACGACGTTTATGAAATTGAAGGCGGTAAACTGCTTGTGCCGGCGCTGAAAAAAGTGCTGCGTGAGGTGGACGTCGAGCACGGAAAAATTATTTTCAATGCGGACGTTCTGGAGGAGGTCGGCTGTTTTGCAGATTGACATCCTAACGTTGTTTCCGGAAATGTTCGACGGTGTACTATCCGCTAGCATGATCGGACGCGCGCGCGCAAACGGACTTCTCGATATCCGTGTGCACAACATCCGCGATTACACGGACAACAAGCACAAAAAAGCAGATGACTATCCTTTCGGCGGCGGCGCGGGATTGGTTATGATGGTGCAGCCGATCTATGACTGTATGGATGCGGTGTTAGAAGGCGGAAACGCAAGGCGCATTCTATTAACGCCGCGCGGACGCACGTTGAACCAGAAAATAGCGCGCGAGCTATCTTGTGAAGACCGTCTGGTTTTGCTCTGCGGGCATTATGAAGGCGTTGACGAGCGCGTCATGAACATCATCGACGACGAGATTTCAATCGGCGATTATGTTCTAACCGGCGGCGAGCTGCCCGCAATGGTGCTGCTCGATTGCGTCAGTCGCTTGATTCCCGGCGTTCTCGGCAGCGAGGAGAGCGCGGCGGACGAATCGTTTTCCGATGATCTGTTGGAATATCCGCAATATACGCGCCCTGCGAATTTCCGCGGAATGGAAGTTCCGGAAATATTGCTAAACGGGCATCATGCAAAGATTCAGGCATGGCGACAGGAACAGGCAAGACTGAAAACCGCACTCAATCGTCCGGATCTTTTGCGCGAAGATACAGATAAAGGCGAAACCATAGAAGCGCCTGACGACGCCTGGCTTTGAGCGAACAAATAAAGATTGGTATGTTCTGACAATCCTAATTCAGGATTGTCTTGTTTTGGATAAGGAGAACGCCGCATAAACGGCGCAGTAAATAAGAAATGAAACAAACCACAAAAGGCACGCTTGCCATGATCGCAACCGCTTTGCTTTGGAGCATCGGCGGAATCTTCATCAAACTGGTTCCCTGGAACCCGCTTGCCATTGCCGGTTTGCGCGGCGTATTGGGCGGACTTGTGATGTATGGATATTTGCGTGCACGCGGCATTAAGCCAGTGTTTAATCTGGATACTTTAAAAATTGCGATCGCACTTGCGGGCGTTTGTTCAACTTTTGTTGCGGCAAACAAACTGACGACTTCGGCAAATGCGATCGTCATTCAATATTGCGCGCCGGTCTATGTTCTTTTGTATATCGCGTTTGTGCAAAAGAAAAAACTGCGTCCGCTGGATATCGCTGTGGTACCGATTACGATTCTTGGCGTTTCGCTCTGTTTCTTGGGGCAAATCGGCAAAGGGCATCTGGCTGGTGATATCGTTGCTGTGATATCGGGCGTTTTCTTTGCCGGCATGTTTATTTTCAGCGAGGGTGTCAGCGAACAGACAAGGGCAAGCGGCATTATGCAAGGGCAGTTTTTAACCGCGATTATCGGCATTCCGGTGCTGATTGCAACCCGACCCGCATTCACGACAACTGCGATCATCGGCATTCTGATTCTGGGAATCTTCCAAATCGGATTGGCATATGTGCTTTATAGTATCGCAATAAAAAATGCGCCACTATTGACTTGTTCTTTACTGGCGGTGCTGGAACCGCTGCTTAATCCGGTGTGGGTGTTTCTCTTTGCGGGGGAAAATCCCGGCATCTGGTCGCTGGTCGGCGGTGTAATCGTCGTGGTCGTTATTACGCTCTGGTATGTATACGATGCGCGGCATCCCGCGCCGCAACCAGAGCCAAATCCCGCATAAACTCTGATAAAACAGCTTGCAATCATGCACTGGCTGTGTTATAATCGCGTTCGTGACATCGGGCGGTCCTCTGTTCGGCTTTATGAAGTATGAACGCCTGGCAAACTGAAAGGAGAATATTTCAAAATGTCGAACATCATTCAGGAACTCGAAAAAGAACAACTCCGCTCCGACCTGCCGGAACTTGAAGTCGGCGATACCGTTCGCGTATTCGTGAAAGTTATCGAAGGCAACCGCGAACGTCTCCAGAACTTTGAAGGCGTTGTGATCAAGATTCAGGGCGGCGGCGTGCGCAAGAGCTTTACCGTTCGCCGTATCTCTTACGGCGTAGGCGTGGAAAGAACCTTCCCGTACAATAGCCCGCGTATCGGCCGCATCGAGGTCGTTCGTCACGGTGTTGTGCGCCGCGCCAAGCTCTTCTATCTGCGCGAACGCTCCGGTAAATCCGCGAAGATTCGCGAGCGCATCGAAGAGAAGAAGAACGTTTAAGAAAAATAAAACAGGGATTAAACCCCTCTGCCCGATGTGGCACCGGGGTTTTTCCTTATTTGGAGGAATCAAACATGCCTGCCATCAATTGGTACCCCGGACATATGGCGAAGACGCGCCGCATGTTGCAGGAAAACCTGAAGATGATCGACGTCATCGTCGAAATATTAGACGCGCGTGCGCCAAAAGCTTCCCGAAATCCGGATTTTGACGATCTGTTTATTGGGAAAGCGCGCGTTGTGCTGCTCAATAAAAGCGATCTTGCGGATTCGAATGCAACGAAGCGTTGGATTTCTTACTACGCAAAGCAGGGAATAGAGGCGGCGGGCGTCAGCGCGACCGGCGGCGCGGCAAAGAAAATTGCAGTGGGATTAATTGAAAAAGCCGCAAAACCCCGCGTTGACGCGATGAAAGCAAAGGGCGTTAATAAAACGGTTCGCTGCATGATTGTTGGAATTCCGAATGTTGGCAAGTCGACGCTGATAAACCGTATTGCCGGACAAAACCGCGCGGAGGTTGGCGATAGGCCGGGCGTTACACGAGGCAAGCAATGGGTTAAGATTACACCCTATCTGGAATTGATGGATACGCCTGGCATGCTCTGGCCAAAGCTGGAAGATCAGGAACTGGCAAGCCATTTGGCGTATTTAGGATCGATTAAAGACGAGATTATGGATTCTGAGGATCTAGCAGCCGACCTGCTCGCGCTCTTACAGACGACTTCCGGAAACCAGTTGATCGAGCGCTACAGCAAGGTAGCGGTAGACACGCCAAAGGAAGAACTGCTGAATGCGGTTTGCCGAAGCCGCGGATTTTTGTTGCGCGGCGGAGAGCTCGATACCGAGCGCGCGTCACACGTCGTGCTGGATGAATTTCGCGCGGGAAAAATCGCGCGCGTTACGCTCGAACAACCGGAGACGGGGGTATGAGTCGCATTCCGGAATCCGAACGGTTGAACAAACTATGCGAACCGGATCGTGCTTTTTGGGGGCAGGATGGCGTTATACTCGCCGGAATGGACGAGGTGGGACGCGGTCCTCTTGCGGGTCCGGTCGTTGTTTGCTGCGCTGCAATGCCGTCTGAACCGTTGATCGAGCATGTGAACGACTCCAAAAAAGTCTCAGAAAAGCGTAGAGAAGCGCTGTATCCGGTGCTGCGCGAAACGGCGCTGGGCGTTTCGCTTGCGTGGGTCTGGCAGGACGTAATCGACGAAATCAATATTCTGGAGGCGACCAAGCGCGCTTTTCAACAAGCATTTGATTCCATGCCGATTACAGTAACCGATGTTTTAATCGACGCGCTGAAAGGCCTCAACATTTCGGCGCGACAGCATTCGTTGATTCACGGGGACGCGTTGAGCTACAGCATCGCCTGTGCTTCAATTCTAGCAAAGGTTGAGCGGGATCGGTATATGATTGAACAGGATGCGCTTTATCCGGAATATGGATTTGCGAAAAACAAAGGATATGGCACGGCAGAACACATTGCCGCGCTAAAAAAATACGGTCCCTGTCCGATTCACCGCAAGAGCTTTATCGGTAAATTTGTATGAGCACGACGTCAATCGGCAGGAGCGCGGAAACGCTTGCCAAGGGATATCTTGAGCAAAAAGGCTACCAAACCCTCCGCCAAAATTATCGAAGCGGGCCGCGCGAAATTGACCTGATTATGAAAAGTGCGGATACGATTGTGTTTGTGGAAGTGAAAGCACGCTCCAAAACGCATTTTGGTACGCCGGGTGAATTTGTCACTTTGGCAAAGCGACGACTTTTAACGCTTGCGGCTGAAGCATATTTAATAGAAGAAAAACTGTTGGACTCGCCAGCTCGATTTGATGTAATCGAAGTGTATCTTTCCGATAACAGCATCAACCATATCGAAAACGCGTTTGACGCTTCGTAATTAAAATCAAATGTAACTGACACAAAAATAACATGCTCAAGCCGCATCCATGCGGTTGAGCTTTTTTGTGTTTGTGATATACTGATTTGGAATTCATTGTACCTGAAAAGGATGTAGAAAGGATACGTTTGTGCGTAAACTGCTGACAATCCTGCTGTTTGTATGCTTGCTGTGCGTTCCCGTTCTTTCGCTTGCCGAAGGTTCGGATGAACTGAGCGGCGACGAACTCGTTTATAACGGCGACTTTTCGGTGTATACCGAAAGCGCATCCCTGCCGGCCGGCTGGGAATTGAACGCATATCAATCCGACGCGGACAGCGTGGATGCCGTTCTTGGTGCGGATGAAGACGGTAATAACGTCGTAACGCTAACCAACTATGTCGCAAACGATTCGCGCTTAATCCAGATTATTGCTGTTCAACCGGATACCGTTTATCGCCTGAGCGCGGAAATTCGCACGAGTGATGTGCAATACGGCACCGGAGCAAATCTTTCCATCGATAATTATCCGATCGACGGAACATACTGCTATTCTGAAAACCTGTTTGGCTCGGATGCTTGGCGGGTTGTTTCGTTATATTTTTTGACCGGGCCGGAACAAACGAGCGTTGCTGTTGCGCTTCGACTAGGCGGATATGGAACAACGGCAATCGGATCGGCAGAGTTTCGCGACGTTTCTATGTTCGTTTGCACTTCTACGGAAGCGGACGTGGTTAGCCTTGCGACAGAAAACGGCACAGTTTCAAGCGTTTCCAGCGCGAGTGAAACGGAAACCTCTCAGGCAACGGCTAACGATCCACTCTATCTTGCGCTTGCGTTTACCGTCGTAATTGCGGCCTTCTTTGCCTGGATATATAAAAACGAACTGCAATTCGAATCCAAGATGCTTGAAAACGTCGAAAGACCTCGACTTGCGCTTATCATCATTCTTATATCCGCGTTCGTTTTTCGCGTTGCACTGTCCATTCTGTTTTATGGCCATCCGACGGACATCGGCTGCTTCATGGCATGGGGCAATATGGTGCTTGACGGAACAGGCAAATTTTACACGTCCGGCACATTCGCGGATTATCCACCGGGATATATGTATGTTTGCGGCGCGCTCGCATGGATATGTCGTGTGTTAGGGTTAACATATGGATCAGACGGGATGGCGCTGCTCTTTAAAATGCCGTCTACGTTTGCGGATTTAGCGACGATCTATCTGCTTTACAAAATCGCGAAGCATCATAATCTTGGCAAAAAAGGCGCACTTTTAATCGCTGGCTTATTCGCGTTTTGCCCGCCGGTTATGTTTGTTTCCGGCGCGTGGGGGCAGATTGACTCGCTTCTTGCGCTTTTGATTGTACTTGTGTTTTATCTGCTTCAAAAAGACAAGCGTATATTGGCAGGCGCAATTTACGGGCTTGCGATACTAACAAAACCGCAGGCATTGATGCTTGGTCCGATTATTGCCGTTGCATACATTGCAAGTATTTTCGATGACAAAGAACGTTGGGTAAAGCGACTGGTCGAAACGATTCTTGCCGTAGTTGCCGCTCTCGGAGTGCTGTTGCTTCTTTCCCAACCGTTTCGGGGAACGCAGGCCTGGAATTGGCTGATATTAAAATATGCCGAAACCGCCGGTTCCTACCACTATGTATCGATTGAGGCGTTTAACTTCGGCTCGTTGCTTGGTTGGAACTGGAAGACGGCGGATACGTTGATCTTGGGCATGCCATACTATATCTTTGGCACAATCATGATCGGGCTTTCCGTGGTATTCTCTTCGACACTGTATCTGTTTGGCAGAAAGAAAAATTCGGGCGCATTGTATCTTTCCGGCGCTCTTGTTGTGTTGTTGATTTTCACGTTCGGGCATTATATGCATGAACGATACATGTTGCCGGCTCTGCTGATGCTTTTGATTGCGTATCTGAGTTATCGCGATAGAAGATTGCTGATCGTATTTGGTGGCATCTCTGCAACTGCGTTTTTGAACGCCGTCTGCGCTTTTTATATCGTTAATCATCAAAACGCACGCGGAACGCTCTATGCGTTTATAACGTTTATCGGTTCTTTTGCTACGGTTGCGCTTACAATCTATCTATGCGTGATTGCTGTGCAAATTCTGCTAAAGAATCAAATGCCGGAGCCGCTTATGGTCGCCGAAGTGCGCAAAAAACGCCTACCGCGGCGCATTTCCATTCTCCCGTTGCAATCGACGGATAACAAACTGCATTATACGAAACGGGACATGCTGTATGTGCTTGGCATTACGTTGATCTATGGCGTGGTCGCGCTGACCAATCTCGGCTCGACCAGCGCACCGCAGACGTATTGGGAATCAAGTCAGGCGGGAGAGAGCGTAACGATAGAGTTCGATGCTGTCGAACATGTATCTGCGTTCAGTGTGTTTGGCAATATTAACAATGACGGTACGTTGTTGATTGAAACGCCGGATGGAACGGATATTACATTTGAGCAGACATATGACGATATGTTCCGCTGGAAAAAGGTTGAAACGAATTTCGTGACGGATACCGTTACGCTGTCGCTTTATTCCGGTTCGCTGAAAATCAATGAAATCGCGTTTTATGATCAGGCTGGAGAAGTCATACCGGTGCATGTCGTCAACGCGACCGGAACGCAGGGAAATCTCTTTGACGAGCAGGATGCCGTCGCTGAACCAAGCTATTATACCGGCATGTACTTTGACGAGCTTTACCATGGACGTACAGCGTATGAAAATCTACACAATTTGACGCCATATGAAAACTCGCATCCGCCGCTCGGGAAATTATTTATCATGCTGGGCGTTTGGGTGTTTGGAATGACGCCGTTTGGTTGGCGTGTTGTTGGCGCAATGTTTGGCATTGGAATGCTGCCGGTGTTATATGCCTTTGGGAAACGCATTTTTAAAGACTCGAATTATTCCTTGGTGCTCACGACGTTGTTTGCGTTTGATTTCATGCACTTCACGCAAACGCGAATCGCAACAATAGACGTTTATTCCGTGTTCTTCATCCTGCTGATGTACTATTATATGTACCAGTACATTACGATGAACTTCTTTGTTGACGGATTGAAAAAGACGCTAAAACCGCTTGCGCTTTCCGGCCTGTTCTTTGGCATCGGAGCGGCGTGTAAATGGACAAGCATTTACGCAGGAGCGGGACTGGCAGTTTTGCTGTTCGGTTCTTTGATTGCGCGCTATCTGGACTTTATACAGGCGAATGCGCGGGACAATGATGCGGACAAGGCCAAGGTAAAAGACTTCTGGTCGTTGACGGTCAAGACACTCTTATGGTGCCTGTTGTTCTTTGTCGTCATTCCGTTTGCAATCTATTTTGCATCGTATACACCGTATTATATTTACGAGTCGGGACAGATTCAGGGATACGGACTTTCGGGTATGAAAGATACGTTTATTAAGTATCAACAGTTTATGTACAACTATCATTCAAACCTGAAAGCGACACATCCATATCAATCCAGCTGGTATTCCTGGCCGTTTACGGTAAAACCAATGTGGTATTACTATAACAGTTATATCACGCCCGAAAAGATCTCTACACTCAGCGCATCCGGCAATCCAGCTGTTTGGTGGGTCAGCACAATAGGTACCGTGGCGCTCCTCTGGGCAAGGCTGACGAAGCGTGTTGCGCCGGATAAAGCAATGCAGGTATTCACCGTTGGTATTCTGGCAAATTATCTGCCCTGGGTTCTGGTGACGAGATGCACGTTTATCTATCACTTTTTTGCAACTGTGCCGTTTATTTTGATGGCGACGGTATATGCGCTGCAAAAATTGGAACAAAAGTATAAGGACGCAAGCTTCATCAAGTGGTTTTGGGTCGGTTTTGCGATATTGTTCTTTATTTTGCTTTATCCCGGCTTGTCCGGGCTGCCGGTGTCCAGCGAATGGGCGTCCTTTATTTCGAAATTGCCGGGAGGGAAGTTGATGTATGGAGCGTAAAGACGAGGCCAAAAAAACGATATGGCAAATGATGAAATTCGCAATCGTTGGCGTTTTAAACACGTTGGTAGATTTTGCTGTATTTCAAACGCTCAACCTCGTTTTCGGTTGGGTCTATCTTGCGCAGGTACTCGGCTATTCGTTTGGCGTTATTAACAGTTATTTGTGGAACAGTAACTGGACATTTCGCGAACAACGTACGCGTTCGATTCGGGAAATGTCGATGTTTCTTCTGGTAAATCTTGCTTCTTTGGGCGTATCACTCGGCATGATCTGGCTTTGCCGCGAAGTGTTGGGCATTACGAACGAATGGGCGGCTACTTGGATGCCTGCCTTTCTTGCCGGATTTGTGAAGGGTGACACAGTGGCGAAGCTTATCGCAACCGCAGTTGCGATCGTTGTGAATTACATTGGAAACCGCTTGTTTGTGTTTAATAAAAAACAGGATTCTGCAGCTGAAACAGAATTTGTTCAGGCAGAAGAATAATCAATGTATGATTTGTCAAAAAAGCGCCGCACAAGCGGCGCTTTTCGTGTATACTGGAAACGATCGTATCTTGGGGAATGATACAAACAGGGGGGGACAAACACATATGCTTTCACGCGTGAAAAGTCACGGACTCAATGGTATCGGCGGATTTGGCGTTCAGGTTGAAACGGACATTGCAAACGGACTGCCTGCATTTGAAATTGTGGGATTGCCGGATGCCGCTGTAAAAGAGTCTCGCGAACGCGTTCGTGCAGCGATAAAAAATGCGGGCTATGTGTTTCCCGCCGCTCGTATTACGGTAAACCTCGCACCGGCAGACATGCGCAAAGAGGGCGCGGTTTACGATTTGCCTGTTGCGCTGTCCATCCTTGCGGCAAGCGGCCAGCTGGGGGCGCATCCGAACCCGGAATTTGTCACGTTCGGAGAACTTGGGCTGGACGGCGGCGTACGCGCGATTGCAGGCGTATTGCCGATGGTGATCGATTCGTTTTCCGCGGGCGAAACGGTATTTGCCGTTCCGGAGGGAAATGCGGAAGAAGCTGCATATGTGGAGGGCGTAACCATTTTGCCCGTAAACTCTCTTGCGCAGCTTTGCGCGCATGTGCGCAAAGAGGCGGAGATTGCGCCTCATCCGACCGAACACTGGCAGGGAAGCGAAACGCGCTACACCACGGACTTCAGCGAAATAAAAGGACAGCAGGGCGCAAAGCGCGCCGCTGAAATAGCAATTGCAGGCGGGCATAATATCCTCTTGATCGGCACACCCGGCGCAGGCAAAACGATGTTAGCCCGCGCAATTCCTTCCATATTGCCGCAACTTACCTATGAGGAATCCCTCGAAATTACAAAGATACATTCTATCACCGGCGCAACGAAAGGCCGCGGAATGATTCGCGAGCGTCCATTTCGCGCCCCGCACCACGGCGCGTCCAGCGCCGCGCTGGTTGGCGGAGGAAACCGCGCTATGCCGGGGGAAATCAGCCTTGCGCACTATGGCGTTCTCTTTTTAGACGAGTTGCCGGAGTTTCAGCATAACGTACTCGAAGCGCTTAGGCAACCGCTGGAGGATGGATTTATTACGGTAAGTCGCGCGGCTGCAACGGCAACATATCCGGCGGAGTTTGTACTCGTTGCCGCTATGAATCCTTGCCCGTGTGGCAACTATGGTTCTCGCGTTCATGCGTGCCGCTGCACAAAGAGCCAAATAGAGCGTTACCGCGGTCGCATCAGCGGTCCGCTGCTGGATCGAATCGATATACAAATAGAGATGCCGGAAGTTGGATTTCTGGAGCTTTCCGAAAAAACGGCTGGCGAGCCTTCCGCGCAAATTCGTGCGCGCGTTGAAGCAGCAAGAGAACGGCAAGGAGTGCGTTTTGCCAAAGACGGAATTCTGCTCAATGCGCAGATGAATGCGCGGCTGATCAAACAATATTGCGCGCCGGATGCAGCTTCCGAACAATTGCTTGCGCGCGCCTATGCGGAGCTGAAACTATCCGCACGCGCCTATCAACGAATTTTAAAAGTTGCGCGTACAATAGCGGATATGGAGGGTATGGAACAAGTAGCGCTTTCGCACTACGCTGAGGCGATACAGTATCGCAGCCTTGATCAGAGCGGAAGGGAGGCGTAGCTCTTTGCCAGAAACGGTAACAAAAGAGGAGCGCGCGCGGCTCTGGCTGAATTTTGCGACAGAGTACAATTCAAGATTGTTTCGTAAGATATCGGAGCAATTCGATTCATTCGCGAGCGCATATGAAGCATTTCATGATAAACACGATATTTTTTCCGGACTAAGCGAGCGGGTACTATCCAGATTGCGCGAAGCATATCCGGCTTCTTTCATAGATCGATTCATTGAAAACATGGAACAAAAAAACATCCGGTTTACTTATCCTGGCGAGGCTCGATATCCGCAATTGCTGGCGGAAATATCCGATCCGCCGGGCGTTCTCTATTATATTGGAAAAATTGAACCGGATCCGGATTTATCCATTGCGATTGTCGGATCGCGTCATCCAACGAAATATGGGATTGAGGTTGCTAAAAAGTTCGGTTTTGAGATTGCTTCGGCTGGCGCGCTGGTTGTTTCCGGATTGGCGGAGGGAATCGATGCTTGCGCGGCACGAGGCGCATTGGACGCGAAACATGCAATTTGCCCGACGCTGGCTGTGCTTGGTTGCGGTGTAGACATCGTGTATCCGCATGCAAATGAAAAGCTATACAAAGAAATTATTGAGCGAGGCGCTGTGGTTTCGGAGTTTCTGCCTGGTACGCGGGTGGAGCGCTATTATTTTCCGATTCGAAACCGCGTCATGAGCGGGTTGGCGCATGGTACGCTCGTTATCGAAGCGGCGGAGCGTAGCGGAACGTCGATTACGGCTGGCTACGCGCACGATCAGGGGAGAGATGTGTTCGCAGTGCCCGGCAGAATTGGGGACGAGATGAGTGCGGGGCCAAACGGAATGATCGCGCGGGGAGAAGCAAAGCCGGTGTTTTCGTCGGATGATATTCTGGGTGAATTTTCTTACCTGCATATACCCGCAGAAACGCGACCGGATGCAAACGTCGTTCTGCTATCTTCTCTTTCGGAAGAGCAGCAGGCTATTTGCAGACAGTTGAAAAACGCAGAAATGAGTTTCGATGAGCTTTGCGATGCGTTGATGCTGCCAATCGGCACTATGAATGCATGTCTGACGGAATTACAGTTTTCTGGCGTGATACTCGCGTTACCTGGGCGTATTTACGCTATCGATACAGATAAAACAAAGCTAAAGGATTTATAACAGTTAAAATACTATATTAAACAGTGATACTTTAGATGTGAGGATATAGAGTAAAAATCCTCTTGAATACACAACAAAAAAGCAAAAAATCGCATTTCAACGTCCGCATAAAAACAGCATGTCAGTGATTTATTATAATGAAGAAATGATTTCGTAACATTCAAATAAATCGTTTTTTTGCGAAATTTAAAGCGTTATTTGATGAAAAATCAAACGAATTCTTTGTCAAGTTCATCGGAAGTTCAAAATTTTTTT
>QKAN01000040.1 GCA_003246365.1 Clostridia bacterium | reverse complement strand
GGCGAAACATGACGCAACGCACAATCGCGTTTTCGTCTTTTAACGAAAAATAAAGGTGGCCGGAGGAATGCCGTTTAAATCCGCTCATTTCTCCGCTTACGCGAATGTCGCTTAAATTCGGGTCGCTGGAAAGAAGGATCGAAACATATTCGTTTAATTCGCTAACGCGAAATACGGGTGTTAATGTTTGTTCCAATCCACTTTCACCTCCCGTTTGTAAAATAATCCTTTGCCAACAGCGCCGTGCCGACCGCGTTATCCGAAGAGAGTCCGTTTTGCGCATAATGCAAATCAGTCCCGATGCGCTTTTTTAGCAATTCGCGAAGCAATATGCTTCCCGAAACGCCGCCGGAAAGAAGCGCAGTTTTGCAGCCCGTTTTTGTGAACGCGTTGTTTAGCATTTTGGAGAATGTGCGCGCCATACCATCGTAAACGGCATATGCAACTTCTTCTTTATTGGCTCCCTGCAAAAGCAGTCGTTGACTTTGCGACTCTTGCCCCGAAAAGGAACAAGTGAGTTCTTTTACACTCGACGGGAGCTTGATGGAACATTCTTTGGCGTTTCTTGCCAGCTGTTCTAAATGCGTTCCACTCGGAAACGGGAGCCCCATCGCAACGCCAACCCGGTCAACGAACTGACCCGCGTGCAGATCTTCACATCCACCGATATGCTCGATATCGCCGAGCAATCCATCTTGGTAATCGACCAATAAAAGGTCGGTCGTTCCGCCGGAAAGATGCATTGCAAGAAACTTGCTGTTGTTAAACGCCTTCTCCTGCCCAAACAACGCGGCGCGAACATGCCCCGCCTGATGCGTTGTTTCAAAGAGCGGAAGATTAAGAGAAGAAGCAATGGCCGACGCAGCCATCTTGCCCGCCAAAAAAACGGGCATATAAGACGACTCTGCTGCAGTCGGTTTTGCACTAACAGCAACGCCTGCAATCAAATCCCGATCGATTTCGGCGAACATAGTCTCGATCAACGGCGGTAAATTCCGTACATGCTGAAACACCGCGTCGCTTTGACGAAGACCGCGCCCGCCCAACGGTACAGAAAGCATCGTTCTCCGTTCGAAAACGATGCCTTCGTCTGAAACACAGGATACGGACGTCGTATAATTACTCGTATCGACGCCGATAAACAAGCGACTCATGGGGAAACAATCTCTTTTGCTACGCTGCCCAATATACCGTTTACAAATGCATAGGAGCGCTCTCCGCCGTAACGTTTTGCCAGTTCAACGGCTTCGTTAATGGCCGCTCCGGTCGGTACATCTTCCTTGCGATACAGCATTTCATAGATTGCAACACGTAGAATACTTAAATCTACGCGAGCGATACGATCGATCGACCAGTCTTTTGAATACCGGCTGATCAGTTCGTCAATTTCATTGCTGCGCGCCAAAACGCCATCCAGCATCTGGGTAACGTAAAGGAGGTCTTCCTTGTCCAGCAATCCGACCAATTCGGCCTTTTCGCAGACATTTTCAGGCGTATCCTCCCCGCCCAGAAGCGAGGAAAAGTGCATCATCATCGCGACTTCGCGCGCGGTCGTTCTGCTCATGTTTTATTTTTCCCTGGTAAATAACTTGGTAAAAAAGTTCTTGATGCCTTCCGGGCCGCTCTGATCGAGCAGATAACCAATAAGAAAGCAAAGCGCAAGAATTACAAACAATAGAATCGTGCGCCAGAATCCGATTGTGAAGAATAAAATCGATAACACCAGCCCGATGAGAACAAGCAGTACCGTGAATTTGTGATTCTTTACGAATTCAAGAAAACTGTTCATGTTCATCCCTCACTCCGCGTGCGATACCGCAGTTGTTGCAGCGGGAGCAGCAGCGCTTTCGACCAATACGCCGATTTCATTCACCTGAATGCCAGTCATCGTTTCAATGCTTTCTTTGAGCGATTTTTGAAGCTCACTGGAAAGCGTTACGACGTCTGTATCCGGCAGCACGCAAAGACGAATGCCAACGGTTACGCCTGTTTCAGTCGACTGTAGTGTCGTATGCACATCTTTCACGCGCGCCAGCGCACGGCAGTGCTTTTGAATCATGCTATCGAGCGCTTCGAGAGAAATAAACGTGCCGCCGAGTTCCGTTTGCCGCATAAGCGCGGACGCCGGACGTACTTCGGACTTTTTCACTCTGCCGGCAAAAAGCAACTTAACGCAGATTAGCAGCAGAACGAATCCGCTGCCGGCAAGGATAAGCGCATTTTGGCGGAACATGTAAAACAACGCGACAAAGCTCGTAACCATGTCTTCTTTAATCAGGTTCGCAGAAATTCCAAAGAGAACAAACGAAACCAGAATTGCAGCAATCAATAGAATGCCCAACAGAAGACGGTCGAAAAACTTGAGTTTCATAACAGTTAAAACCCCTTCTTCTTCAGCCGCTCACATCCATCCATGCGACGGCTCAAATCTACAAAAACTTTCAAAGTGCAATCTAAATTCCCCATAAAACGGGCGGAACGCCTCCGCCCGTATTTAGGAAATTCTGTTCTTATTTTACGCGCGGCGGTTCCGGTTCAACAATTTCTGCTGGAACTGGTTGCGCCTCTTTTTCTTTCACTTTCTCTTTTTTCTTCGGCGCATGCGTAGCTTCCGCTTCAACCGGCTCAAACACTACGCTTTGTACGAAGATGTTGATCTCAACCACTTTCAGGCCGGTCATCGTTTCAATTGCAGCTTTGACCGCTTCCTGAATCTTTTCGCAAACTTCTTTGATTTTGTATCCGTATTTAATGCTGACGGAAATATCGATCGCCGCTTCTTCTTTGCCGACTTCGACCTTCACACCCTTTGTGATATTCTTCTTGCCGAGCATTTCGGTGATGCCCTCGACCACTCCGCCGCTCATGGCAGATACGCCGTCTACGTCGGAAACCGCGAGCGCAGCAATTGTTGCGATTACTTCATCTGCAAATACTATATGACCGCCATCTGCTTCCACCTTGGAAACCTCGGTACTCGCTTTCTTTTCTTCAGACATATGCACACCTCCATTCGTGATTATCTAAAATTATACCAGTCGAGCGGGGTTCTGTAAATACGCAAAGCCCGCCATCCTGTTACCCGCGCGTGAACGCTTTGCGGCGGATTTAAGGCATTTTTTGTTTTTTTGTCAGTAAACAGGAATATGTTTCACGATGCACAAATAAAAAACGCTCTCATTTTAAATCATTTATAAAGTTTAATAAGCAGTAATATTATGCATATTATTCCGAATGATTATGACATGATTCCAGATGATTCAATCTTAAACTTTCAAAATATCAAATATAAATTTGGATATCATAGATCTTTTTTGTTCGGATTGTATATTTGTATACAAAAGCTTGAATTTTATTGTGGAAACATTTACACTGATAAGCAGAACTTGAACCAACAATTCTTTTTCTGATCGCTATGAGCGCAAAATATGGTCGCGCTGCGAAAGAGAGTATCCATGAACAATTTTTATGAAAATAAAGACTATAGCTCGTTATCCGAAAAAGTTTACCGCTTTCTTCGTGACGGGATTGCCGAAGGCCGTTATCAAACAGGCGATTGCCTGATTGAAATGAAAATCGCCGAGGAACTCGGCGTTAGCCGCACCCCCGTTCGAGAAGCATTGAAACAACTCGAGTTGGAAGACCTTGTTTCGTCGCATCCCAATCGCGGCGTTGTCGTAAAAGGATTATCCGACGAAGATTTGCAGGATGTTTCTACCATCCGCCATTTATTGGAAGGTCAGGCCGCATATTGGGCGGCTGAGCGAGTTACCCCAGATCAATTAAACGAACTGCGCGAAGTTGTGGAACTCATGGAGTTTTACACAGCGAAAAACGATATCGCGCATCTTGTTACGCTGGACACCAGATTTCATGAATTAATTTATGAAGCAAGCGGGAGCCGAACCATCCGGCATATCCTTGCTTCTCTTCATCATAATATTAGAAAAGCACGCCAAAGCTCTTTAACTTTGCCCGATCGCGCTCCCAATTCTCTTGCCGAACATGTAAGCATTTTTAACGCAATCGAGAAAAAAGATGCGCAAGCTGCAAAAGAGCAAATGGAAGCGCATGTCGCAATTGCTGCGGGACATCGGCCAAGCGAGTAATCGCGCTGCCGGAATCCCGCTTTTTTATTCCGTATATTCAATTTAGATAACGGGAGGATACCGGCATGCGAATCTTCTGTACATCCGAACGCCACGCAAACGGCGGACCCGGCGAGTTCTTTCTCGCGCGTGCGGAAGACGCCCTCTCAAGTTTAATTGAAGCATATCGCGGACGCGTTCAAGTCGTCTATCTTGACCCGCCGTTCGGAACCGGTGATACATTTCATATTCGTGTCGGTACCGGAAAAAAAGCTTTGAATTTACCGGTTTTTTCGGACGACATGGATGAAACAGAATACTTGAACTGGATGCGGATTATTCTGTCCGGCGCAAGAGAGTTGCTAACCGATTCCGGATCACTCTATCTTCATATTGATTTTCGAATGAGCGCAAAACTTCGTCTTTTGTTAGACGAGCTGTTTGGCGCTCAAAACTTTATGAACGAGATCATCTGGTGCTATAAAACAGGCGGAAGAAGCACGAGATATTATCCGCGGAAACACGACACCATGCGTTTTTACCGAAAAAGCGCAAAAGTGTTTTTTGATATTCAAGCGGTCGGTCACCCGCGCGGTCCCGAAAAGCGGAATCATATGAAGCGGTATATCGACGATGAGGGTCGAATTTGTTTTTCGATTCGTTCTGCCGGAAAAATCTACACCTATTATGAAGATACGCCTGTTTTTCCAAGCGATGTTTGGGACGACATTGAACACCTGCAGCAAAAGGATCGCGAACGGGTTGGCTACGCAACGCAAAAACCGGAGGCATTGCTCAACCGAGTAATTTTGGCCTCTTCGCGTCCCGGCGATTTGATTTGCGATCTGTTTTCCGGCAGCGGAACGACCGCGGCCGCGGCTTGCAAACTCGGCCGACGGTTCCTTGTTGTCGATGCATCACCGTTTTCTCTTTACACGCTTCGTGCGCGTCAACTCAAATCCGCAAGCACGCATTCCCTTCTGGAAGGCGACCAGGAATTGATCTTTCATTATCCAGTCGATGAAACACCCGCAAAAATTTCAGCTCATATCGTTACTGAACAAGGAAAACGAATGTTAGCGATTCAAAACGCATCATTCACACCAGCTTATCCGATCGTGTATGCGGCGGCTGGTATCATCGTTAATCAACGCTTTCTCCCGCTTGCAACAGATTGTGCGCCAAAGCTACCGTTGAAGTTGCCGATCGGCATCTGCGAACAGCCGGTTGCGCAAATAGTCGATGCGATGGGTCATACAGCATTTTTTACGATCTCCGAATAATCCAAACGAACAAATGCATTCAGTTTTTATATTGCGTTCATGATAAATTCACGTTTCGATCTGTAAATTCTGTGGCATTCTAATGTTCTTACGAGTATGATACTCAATATGATGAATACACCTTGCACGTCTAAGCCGAACAGCGCCGAAACACAACCACGCACCCCCGGCGAGTCCGGCCCCAGTAAGAAAAATAAAAAATTAAGACTCGCAAGTATGTTATTCATGCTCGCGCTCATTGCGGTTACGCTTTATATTGTTTTTCGGGATACATCGTTAAAAGAAGTATGGTCGTCGGTGCTAGACGCTAACCCGTTGTGGTTACTCGCGGCGCTCGGCGCATCTCTGTTTGCTTCGCTGATGTTCGGCGTTGCGCTGCATATTGCGTTACGTGCGCT
Source organism: Clostridia bacterium (assembly GCA_003246365.1). Lineage (GTDB taxonomy): Bacteria > Bacillota > Clostridia > Christensenellales > CAG-138 > UBA7703. Next base: position 12,228 of record QKAN01000040.1, on the reverse strand, counting down.
CTATGGTCGGCGAATTTCGTTTTTTCGGAATATTGGCTTTGGTTATATCGGACAATACTACACGGCGATTACCCCTGCTGGCGTTGCCGGACAACCCATGCAGCTCTACTACATGATTGCATATGGCGTAGAGGTTTCGTATGCGTCTCTGGCGTTACTCCTAGTCAACGCATCGCATCAGCTTGTTGTACTGCTGATTCCGACGGTGTTGTTTCCGTTCCATGCTTCTCTGATACTCAATAATTTAGGCGGTTTTATTTGGTTTTTCTTGCTCGGGTCCGTCATCAATATTGGATTGATTTTGTTTCTTCTGTTTGCCATGTTTTCCAGAGAATTCGCCGGAAGGCTCGTACACAAAGTTATATATTTGCTTTCAAAAATCCGTATTATAAAAAACCCAAACAAAATTGAAGATCGTGTTGCCAAACAAATCGATCTTTATCAAAAAGGCGCAGAAGTGTTCAAGCGCCATAGATGGTTGTTATTTGCCGAATTATTTTCTTACATTCTGTTGCTCGGTTCGCAGTTCATTATTCCATATTTTATCTACCGTGCGTTTCATCTGAGCGGATTCAGCGCATATGACTTTATCGCGCTTCAATCCGTGCTGTATTTAGCCGTTTGTTTTCTCCCCATCCCAGGCTCGGCTGGCGCAAGCGAGAGCGGCTTTGTCAAACTCTTCCGCGTGCTGTTCCAAAGCGCGCTGATCGTGCCGGCAATGCTGCTAAGCCGTGTTGCAAGCTTCTATTTTATCCTGATTCTAAGCGGGGCTATCTCCCTTGCGATGCAGCTAGTGCTCTCCTGGCGAAAGAATCATCACTTCATTACAGAGGAAGATCCTTCGCCGGATGATGTAAATTGATTTTTTATCTTGCATCCGCTAATTATTCGTTTCTAATTTATAGTGTTTTCCTATGATCAGACATTTGGATGTGCTTGCATGTCCGATGTCTTTTGTTCTTGCAATCGGAAAGCGATAATCAGCGCATGCGGATAATATCAGCTCTTCAATATCAGGCGTCTCATTTTTTTCTTCCATTTTCGTGAACGTTCCTAATAGCAATCCTGATATTTGATTGAATGCACCAATCTGCTTCAACTGGCTGATGTAGGTAGCCATTTGTGCTACCCCTCCGCCATAACTTTCCAGAAACAGCACTTTTCCGAGCAAATCCGGCATATAGGCAGTGCCAGCCAGTTTTAAAAAGCAGCGAATATTACCGCCAACAACAATTCCGTCGATTTTTGAACCACGAAGAAACCGCCACTTTGCATCAAATAAATCATCCTTGTTCTGGAAGAGGCTGTTTTCAAAAGCCATAGCTTGCGCTTCTTTTTCATCCCATACAAGGCAGCGAACCTGATATAAATATGACAGCTGACCTGTTCTTGTGTAGATCGCATTCAAAACAGTCGTTAGATCGCTATACCCGAAGAAAGGTTTAGGATTTGTAATCATGATCTGCTCATCAAGATATTCCAGCACTTCGTTTGCAATGTCGCCGCCGGAAACATCAAAAATCGCTTTTACGCTTTCATCGGAATAAAACGAATTAACAGCATCGGCACGCTGTTGCGCAGTGCCGCTGAACACGGAGCGATTTTGATAAATATAGGGACTGTATGCTGGTTCAAGTCCCATGCTTTTGAGCCTGAGAATCAGTTCTTCAATCTGTGTCTTATCTTGTTCCGTAAGTCCGTTGGAGCATGCAACGATTCCCACCCTGTCCCCGTGCTTTAGCATAATTCACCTCATGCAGCGTTTTTACCAATGATCAATTGAATTATAGCAAAAAACCCGCGATAAATATCGCAGGTTTTCATGTTAGTTAACAAATGAACTTTGTCTTATTTTTTTCCGTTGCTTCCGCGTCCGAAGCTGGATTTTTTAGAAGATCGTCCTTCCGCGCTTTCACCTAGCGTTTCCGCGAACTGCTCCAACAGCTTTTTCTGTTCGTCATTCAGGTGTTTCGGAACCTCGATGTTCACGGTAACAAGCAAATCGCCTTTCCCGTTCGCATTTAACCGCTGGATGCCTTGATCGCGCAGGCGGAATGTTGATCCGGTCTGCGTTCCGGCGGGAACCTGATATTTTACGCTTTCTTTCAGCGTAGGCACCGTAAGGCTTCCGCCCAATGCGGCGGTTGTATAAGAAATCGGGATTTCGAGATAGAGGTCGAATCCTTTTCTTACAAATTGCCTGTGCGGACGCACACTAATGGTTACATATAGGTCGCCGTTGGGGCCGCCGCGATGTCCCGCGCTGCCCATGCCGCGCAGGCAAAGGCTCTGTCCGTTATCGATGCCAGCGGGAATTTTCACCTTTTTCTTGAGGTTCTTGCGTACTCTGCCGGCGCCGCGGCAATCGGAACAAGGATCAGAAATAATCTTGCCTGTTCCGTGGCATGCAGTACAAGGTCTTGTGGACGTAAACGAACCAAGAATCGTGCTTTGCTGCGTACGCACCTGACCGGTTCCGTTGCATGTTTTGCAGGTTACGGGTTCGGTTCCGGGTTTTGCACCGGTTCCGTGGCAAGTTTCGCAGGTTTCTTCGCGCGGAATTGTAATTTCCTTTTCCGCACCGAACGCCGCTTCTTCAAACGTAATGGTCAGATTGTAGCGAAGGTCGTCTCCGGGAATCGGTCCGTTTCGTGTTTGTCCGCCGCCAAAGCCGCCAAAGCCGCCGCCGAACATTTGGCCGAGGATATCTCCAAAATCGCCAAATCCGCCAAAGCCGCCGCCTGCAAACGGGTCCTGTCCACCCATAGAAGGATCGAACGCCGCATGACCAAACTGATCATACTTCGCTCGCTTATCAGGATCAGATAAGATCTCTGCCGCTTCGTTGAGTTCCTTAAATTGCGCTTCCTTGGCTTTGTCGCCCGGATTCAGGTCGGGGTGGCACTCCTTCGCTTTTTTTCGGAACGCGCTTTTAATTTCGCTTTCCGTCGCGGTTTTACTCACGCCCAATATTTCATAATAATCGCGTTTATCTGCCAACGCCCGTCACCTCTCCATCCAACACGCATTCTTATAAATTTTTCTGCGCACTGCTTTTTCAATTCCGATTCCGACAAGAAGGCGCAATTCTGTTTGCGCCTCCCTGCCGGTATGTTTTTTTATTTTAGCCGATCTTATTTATTGTCGTCTACAACTTCATAGTCGGCGTCGACTACGTCATCCTGCGGCTGGCTCTGCTCGCCGGTGAAACCATCCTGTGCGTTGGGGTCAAAGCCCGCTCCGCCGGCCTGCTGTGCCTGTTCGTATACCTTGCCAAACACGCTGTAGCTCACTTCGGTCAGATGCTCTGTGGCGGTTTTGATCAGATCCACATCGCCGCCCTCAACGGTCGTCTTGAGGTCTGCAATCGCCTTCTCAACCTCTTCCTTACCGGAAGCGTCGATCTTGTCGCCCATTTCTTTCAGGCTGCGCTCGGTCGTGTAGATGAGCTGGTCGGCGTGGTTCTTCGTTTCCACTTCGTCCTTGTGCTTCTTGTCCTCGTCCGCAAACTTTTCAGCGTCCGCAACCGCACGCTTGATTTCATCCTCGTTGAGGTTGGTCGAAGCGGTGATGGTAACGTTCTGCTGATTGCCCGTTCCAAGGTCCTTGGCAGACACGTGGACGATACCGTTCGCGTCGATGTCAAAGGAGACTTCGATCTGCGGTACGCCGCGCGGCGCCGGAGCGATTCCGGTCAGCTGGAAGCGGCCGAGGGTCTTGTTGCCCTGCACCATGCCGCGCTCGCCCTGAAGCACATGTACTTCAACGCTGGTCTGTCCGTCCGCAGCGGTGGAGAAGATTTGGCTCTTCTTTGTCGGGATGGTCGTGTTGCGCTCAATGAGCTTCGTGAACACGCCGCCGACTGTTTCGATGCCGAGAGAAAGCGGAGTAACGTCCAGAAGCAGAATATCCTTTACTTCGCCGCCGAGAACACCGCCCTGAATCGCCGCACCGATGGCAACGCATTCGTCCGGGTTAATGCCCTTGAACGGATCTTTTCCGGTGATCTTTTTGACCATTTCCTGAACCATCGGGATACGCGAAGAACCGCCGACGAGGATGACTTTGTCAACCTGCGATGCGGAGAGGCCTGCGTCGCTGAGGCACTTCTGAACAAGTGTCTTGGTCTGCTCAACGAGATCGTTGATCAGCTCGTTGAACTTGGCGCGGGTGATCGTGATGTCAAGATGCTTCGGTCCCGACTTATCCATCGTGATAAACGGCAGATTGATCGTGGTCTGCGCAACGCCGGAAAGGTCGATTTTCGCCTTTTCTGCGGCTTCTTTCAGACGCTGAAGCGCCATCTTGTCCTGTCGCAGATCGATGCCGTTGTTCTTTTTGAAATCGTCGGCAATGTAGTTCATGATCAACTGGTCGAAGTCGTCGCCGCCGAGGCGGTTGTTGCCCGCGGTGGCAAGAACCTGAAATACGCCGTCTCCGATTTCAAGGATCGATACGTCAAACGTACCGCCGCCGAGGTCGTAGACCAGAATCTTCTGGTTGTTCTCTTTGTCCATGCCGTAGGCCAGCGCAGCTGCTGTCGGCTCGTTGATGATACGCAGTACTTCGAGTCCCGCGATGCGGCCCGCGTCCTTGGTTGCCTGACGCTGGCTGTCCGTGAAGTATGCCGGAACGGTGATGACCGCCTGCGAGATGGTTTCGCCCAAGTATGCTTCTGCATCTGTCTTGAGCTTTTGCAGGATCATCGCGGAGATTTCCTGCGGGGTATAATCCTTACCTTCGATATGAACCTTGCGAGAGGAACCCATATCGCGCTTGATCGATGCGATCGTGCGATCGGGGTTCGTGATGGCCTGGCGCTTTGCGATATTGCCAACCATGCGTTCGCCGTCCTTAAACGCAACCACGGATGGCGTGGTGCGCATACCTTCGGAATTGGGGATGACTACCGGTTCGCCGCCTTCGAGGAAAGCGACGCAAGAGTTTGTTGTACCAAGGTCGATGCCAATAATTTTGCCCATAAGTTTTGTCCTCCAACTATTCTGTAAAATTGTTCCAATCAATGGAATTTTGAATAAACGTTCTAATAGCGGGTTTTATTCCGCAACCTTTACCATGCAATGGCGGATGATCTTTTCGCCCATGCGATACCCTTTTTGCAAGACGACGACGATGTCGTCGCTCTCTTTTCCATCCACCTTTTCGCGCATAACCGCTTCATGCATAGCAGGATCAAATTTGCAATCGCTCTCGATTTCTTCGAGACCGAGTTTTTTCAACGCATCCAGCATTTGGCGTTGTACGAGCACGATTCCGTCCCGCCAAACCGCGTTTCCGGTCGGAATGCTCTCCAGCGCGCGCTCCAGACTATCCAGAGCTGGCAACAATTCTTTTACCGTGTCACGCTTGCCTTCCTCATAACTCTCCATGCGAACGCTGGCGTTTCGGCGGCGGAAATTATCAAAATCCGCCTGAATACGCTGAAGAAGATTGACCGTTTCATCCTTCTCCTTCGTAATCGTTTCGATGTGTGCCTTCGCCGCCGCAAATTCTTCCGCAGTCAGCGTGTAAGATTCCTGTTCGGTTGCATCCGTCGCTTCCGTTACGACTTCGGATTCCGTTTTGTTTTCGGAATCAACCGATGTATTATTCTTTTTTTCCGTCGCCGCATCCTGCGTGATGGGTTCGTTGTGTTCCGTCTTCTTCGTCAATGTTCCAGTCTCCTTGTTTATACACGGACAATGTTGCCCGCCGTCAATCTTCATCCATTTCGCTTGTTAAAAGCTCCGATAGGCTTCTTCGCATGTATTCCAGCACGGATATTACCTTGCCGTAGTTCATGCGCGTCGGGCCGATAATACCGAACGAGCCAAGCGGTTCATCTCCAACTTGATACGTTGCGGTTACGATGCTGCAATCCTTAAACATTTCGTCTTCGTTTTCGTTGCCAATCGTAATCGAAAACTCAAGTTTGCTTGCGCGCTTGAGCATTTCATATAGCATGCTCCTGCCTTCAACAGCGGCAAGAAAGGTTTTTGCCTTGTTCATATCGCTGTATTCGGGATAATGCAGCATGTTTGTTGCGCCCGAAAGCTGAACGTTGGATGTCTCCGGTTCAATTTTTCGCTCGATTGCTTCAACAACGGAGCAAAGAAACGCTCGCCTTTCGTATAGCTCGCCGCTCATCTCGTGTGAGATTCGCTCGCCTATATGATCCATACGGCAATCGTAAAACCGTTCCGTGAGAATATGGGAAATTCGCTCTAGTTCGACGCTGTTCATGTCGTCTGGAACGCGGATGATCGCATCTCGCGCAAATCCCGCTGTTGTCACGATGACAACCAATGCGCGGCCCTCGCGAACCGGTACAAGCTGAATATGACGCAGTCTGTTTGCCGCGAGCATTGGCGACATAACCATAGCCGTGTAATTCGTTACCGCGGAGAGCGCCTGTGCCGTTTGTTTCATAACGGCTTCGACCTCGTCGAGCTTGTTGCTCAAATGTCCGCGGATAATCTTGATCTCATCGTCGCTTAAAGCAGCACGCTGCATCATTTGATCAACATACAGGCGATATGCTTTGTCGGAAGGCACACGTCCTGCGGAAGTATGCGGCTGTTCAAGATAGCCGAGCTCTTCTAAATCCGCCATCTCGTTTCGAATCGTCGCGCTGGAAAGATGAAATCCTTCCTGCTTGCTGATGGCGCGGGAACCAACTGGAGACGCGGACATAATATACTCGTCGATAATCGCTTTTAGAATACCAAGTTTTCTGGCATCGAGTTCCATTCCGCACCCTCCTTTTCCCTTAAAATCTTGTTATTAGCACTCTAATTTGGCGAGTGCTAACCCATGAGAAAAATTTAGCACCTACGAGCTTTGGTGTCAAGTAAGTGCTGTATCAAAAATGTGACATTCCAGTGAATTCGGGTCTATGATGTATCAAAGCATCGGAACTACATGAAAAATCCAAGCGCCTCGTTTTGCAGATCCAATCCTTTCCGGTTCAGAGCAATCGCGTTGTCGGTTTCGATGACCCAGGCGCGTTTTCTGAGCTGTTCCAACGCGTCGGAATATGCTTCGGTAACGTCAACACCGAAGCGCTTTTGAAACGCCTTGCGTTCTATGCCGCGCGTTAACCGCAGGCCTAACATAACGCACTCAAACATCTCATCCGCGGGAAAAAGCTTGATCGTTTCCGCAAGCGGACGTCTGCCCCGTTTCAGCATTCTTTCGTATTCATCCAACGTGTTGACGTTCGCATATCGCGTCCAGTGTTTCCGGCGCACAACCGCATGTGCGGCTACCCCGAATCCAAGATATTCGCCGTTTTCCCAGTAGTTCAGGTTATGCCTGCATTCGAATCCATCCCGCGCAAAGTTGCTGATCTCATAGCGATGATAGCCGCGCGATTCCAGATAATCAATGCCCATATCCTGCATATCTGCGATTAAATCTTCATCCGGCAGTTTCGTTATCCCGGATTCGATGTTTGCGTATAACGGTGTATGCTCTTCCAAAATCAATGCATAGCTGGAAACGTGTTGCACCTGAAGATCACATACTGTTTCCAGTGTATCCTGATATTGCGCCAGCGTTTGCCCCGGCAGTCCGTGCATGACATCAACGTTGATATTATCAAATCCGGTTTCCCGCGCGGCATTTAGCGTATCTAAAAATTGCGCAGACGTATGAATTCGACCAATCGATTTCAACAGCGCATCGTGCGTGCTCTGCAGGCCGATAGACAATCTGTTGATACCCGCGTTGCGATATGCCTCGAGATGTTCTCTCGCGGCTGTACCGGGGTTAATCTCCATCGAACACTCGGCACCATCACGTATCGGGAATTTTTCATACACCGCCGTCATGATACGCTGCATTTGCGCTCCAGTGAGCAGCGAAGGCGTGCCACCCCCGAAAAATACTGTATCAAAAGCAGCTGGATACTCACCCGCACGCGCTACCAAATCAATTTCTGTGAGCAGCGCGTCGATATATTGATCCGGAACACCGGCGTTCGCAAACGATACAAAGTCACAGTAAGCACATTTACGAATGCAAAATGGAATGTGCAGATAGATGCCCGCCATCGTCAGTTGATGCGCAGCACGCTCATGAAAGCGTCGCTCGGCAACGAAACGGTTCCAACTTGGCGCATGCGTTTCTTGCCCTCTTTCTGTTTTTCCAGCAGTTTCTTTTTGCGCGTAATATCGCCGCCATAGCACTTTGCCAGAACGTCCTTGCGCACGGCGCGAACCGTTTCACGCGCGATAATTTTTCCGCCGATCGCAGCCTGAATCGGAATTTCAAACTGCTGACGGGGAATGACTTCGCAAAGTTTCTCTGCCACAGCTCTGCCTTTGGCGTATGCCCGATCGCGGTGCACAATCGTGCTCAGCGCATCGCAAGGATCTCCGTTTAGCAGGAAGTCCAATTTGACCAGATCACTCTTTTCGTAGCCCTTGAGTTCGTAATCAAACGAAGCATATCCCCTGCTGCGGCTTTTGAGCTGATCAAAGAAATCGTAGATGATTTCATTGAGCGGCAACACATAATGCAAGCGCACGCGCGTTGCTTCGATATAGTTCATGTCGATAAACACGCCGCGTCGTTCCTGACAGATTTCCATGATGGAACCAACGTAATCGGACGGCGTCATAATCGTAGCATTGACGACAGGCTCCATCAACGTTTCTATTTCCGTCACATCCGGTAGGTTCGACGGGTTATCGATCATTTGCTCCTCACCGGTGATCAGTACGATCTTATAGATAACGCTCGGCGCTGTCGTAACAAGGTCTAAATCGAATTCGCGCTCCAACCGTTCCTGAACAATCTCCATGTGAAGCAAGCCGAGGAATCCGCAGCGGAATCCATAGCCAAGCGCGCTGCTTGTCTCTTTTTCGTAAGACAGTGCAGCGTCGTTTAGTTTCAATTTGTCGAGCGCGTCGCGCAGGTCTTCATACTGCGCGCCATCCGCCGGATAGATACCGCAATATACCATCGGGTTGGCTTGCTTGTAGCCGGGCAGCGGTTTTGCGGCGGGATGTTCTGCGGAAGTGATTGTGTCGCCAACTTTTGTCTCGGCAACGCTTTTAATTGAGGCGGCAATATATCCGACCTCACCCGCGGTGAGTTCGTCCACCGTCATCGGCGCGGGTGTAAATACGCCAACTTCCGTCACCTCAAATTCGTGTCCGGTCGCCATGGATCTAATGCGCATGCCTTCTTTCACCGTGCCGTCAAACACGCGCACATAAGAAAGCGCACCCTTATAGTTGTCATAGATGCAATCAAACACAAGCGCGGTCAGCGCCCCATCCGGATTGCCAACCGGAGGCGGAACGAGATCGACAATTGTAGAAAGAACCGCATCGACATTCAATCCGCTTTTCGCGGAAATTCGCGGCGCAGACTGCGCCTCGATACCGATGATATCCTCGATTTCCTGCGCAGTGCGTTCCGGCTCCGCGCTCGGCAGATCGATTTTGTTGATTACCGGCACAACTTCCAGTCCGTTATCAACAGCCAGGTAAACGTTTGCCAGCGTTTGCGCTTCGATTCCCTGCGTCGCGTCAACAACCAACACCGCACCTTCACAGGCGGCAAGCGCGCGACTGACTTCATAGTTAAAGTCAACATGCCCCGGCGTGTCGATCAGGTTAAACATATAACGTTTTCCATCCGTATGCGTGTAGAACATTCGAACCGCAGACGACTTGATTGTGATACCGCGTTCACGCTCAATATCCATGGAGTCGAGCAGTTGCTCAGCCATGTCTCTTGCCGCAACGGTATCTGTTAATTCAATCATACGATCGGCCAACGTAGACTTGCCGTGGTCGATATGCGCAATGATAGAAAAATTTCGAATTAATTCATTGGGGTATGCCATATGGTTCCCTCCCGTATTTCGGGTTCAATCATACTTTATCCATCGACAGAATGCAAGATTGAACCTTGCGCCCTTTTATAAGGCGAAAAATGCGGCGGTGCAAATTTGCACCGCCGCGCATGTCCGTAGTTCAATTATTCAATCGGACGTCTTGCGACAACAAAATTCCTGCGCCAATAGCTGGTCTTTGCGCTTCTTCGCACAACTTTTCCGTTGGCAGACGAAGCGTCAATCATCTCGCCGCCGCCGATATAGATGCCAACGTGTCCGACCGTGCTGCTGTCATCCGACTTGAAGAACAGCAAATCGCCGCGCTGTACATCGTCAATGTCCGAAATCTTCGTCCAGCTGGTCGTTTTGCTCAAACCGGCCGCGTTCAGTCGGCGCGTATAAACGTTAACTTGTCTAAGGCAATAATAAACCAGTCCGGAGCAATCAAACGAATCCGGCCCGCTCTTGCCGAGAATATAGGGATCGCCCAGCTGTTTTTTCGCAATGGAAATCAGCTTGTCAATACGTCCTTCTGCCGATTGTGCCCGCGCAAGCTCTGCTTGTTTTTTCTTCTCGGCAATGATTTCCTGTTCTTTTGTGTAGGAAACGCGCGCATCCGGCGAGTTGATTGCCTCTAGCGTATTCTCGCCCGCTTTGCCGTCTTCCGTCAAATAGTTGCGGTGCTGAAATTTCGTAACCGCGCTGACGGTATCCGTGCCATAGTAACCGGTTACCTGGTTTTCGTCCAGATAGCCGAGTTCAACCAGCTGTTCCTGGAAGGATTGAATATCGTCACCTTCAGCGCCCTCATACATGACATAAGGTTTTGCGTCGTCGGAATATAAGAGCTCAATCGTTTCGTTGCCACAGATTCCGTCTTGCTGAAGCTCATGTTGCCGTTGAAACAGTTTAACTGCTTCTTTTGTCGCGTTGCCAAAGTAACTGGTCGGTTCATCGATTGCCAGATATCCAAGCTCCATCAATCGCTTTTGCAGCGCCATGACGTCTTCCCCTTCGGCGCCTTTTTCAATGCGAACTTCTGGCGTAGGACTCGGCGTTGGCTCGGGCGTTATCGTTGCGTAAACCGTTGGCGAAGGCGAAGCAACTGTGAAATCCGCCATAACAGTTTCCGTTCTGTCCGTCTTGCTTCCGGACACAGCAAAAATCAGAACAACGCAAATTAAAACAAATCCACTCGCGGATAAAACAAATATCCGCATCGGCTTCCCCATCAGGTAAACCGATCGCAGTACACGTTTAATCCATAGAATCGCCTTTTGCTTCGTTTGCTCCAGTTTGGACAATAGGTTCTTCGGCGGTTTTCCGTTTCCGGAACCGCTACTATTGCCGTTTCCGCCCGATTTCCCGCCGGAAATACGCGTTTTTAAAGCAGCAGAGCCCGTGGTATTGGATGCGTATTTTTGATTCGATCCAGATTTTCCGGAAGTGCTGTTTCTATTTCTTGTATGCGATTGCGGTGTGCTATTCTCTTTGCTTGCGCTTTTATCGCTATATCTCGTATTTTGAGATGCGTTGCTTCTTACATTTGCGTTGCTACCGCCGTAATTAGGCGCTTGCGGCGCTCTATTTTTAGCATTTGCGTAATTATCGCTTGTTCCGTTACTACGGTTCATATTGGGGTTGCCACCATTGCCGTTTGCATACGCGTTATAGTTTGTATAGGAAATCCTGCTAATCGGCTGCTGGTTTGCGTTTGCGCCGTTATATACTGGGGTCGCATCATTGTTTGAAGGCGCAGTATTATTCTGCGAGCGATATTGGCTCGATTCGCTGTTTCCGTTTGAAGCATTGCGTTTCGAATCGGCATTTTGTTTGGAACAACCTGCCGTAAACGAATTGTTTCCGTAAAAATTGACAGACGAAAACGAATCGTTGCTTCGATACGATCCGTTTCCGCTAGCGCGTGTATTTTGTGACGAATTCTTCCCGAGAAGTGATCCGTTGTCGTCATAGTTCATAGTGCTCTCCTAATCAAAAATTTTAAGGAAAGCGAGACCAATTTGCAAGAGGAAACCAGATATTGTAATACATTGTTCAAGATTGTACGTGCCAATACAACATATAGTGTTATCTTACGACTTGAAGCACACATGTTCCGATGCAATTATGACCACAATCAAAAGATTGTGAAAAAGCGCGCTGCACCATTTTCCGGTGCGCGCGCTTAGTGAATTATTATTGTCGATTTTTGTTAAATCAATCAAACAGTTGCGTTGAAAGATATCGCTCTCCCGTATCCGGCAATATCACAACGATGTTCGCGTTCTCCGTCCCGTCCTTAGCAGCGATTTGAACCGCAGCAGCAAGCGCCGCACCGCTGGAAATTCCGCAAAGTATCCCTTCGCTTTTCATAAACA
>QKAN01000101.1 GCA_003246365.1 Clostridia bacterium | reverse complement strand
AAATTGGTTTTCGATTCCTGCATACGCAGGAGCCGCATATACAATTGTGCCATGAGATGTTAGTATTTTTAATTTTGCAAGTAAGAAAAGAGGATTGTATGAAAAGATTAATTTCAGTCTTGCTAGCAATTACTGTCACTCTAACCATGTTAGCTTGTACGTCAAACACACGATACTATGAAACTGCTGAAGAATGCATTGAAAGCGAACTAAAGGGCAACTCGATTGATTTAGAAATTAACGGCAAAGATACGAGCTTAATATGTTTTCAGCTTGACGATGCCATGCAGTTTAGATTATTAGCTGAGCGAGACGATAAATGGCATTTGTATTTGCCTAGTTTTGAGAAAACGGCAAAAACGGTTATTAATAAAGGTGAATTTAGCTGTACGGTTAATTACCTGCCAGGTTCAATGGATTTTTACATTCAGATTGTAGAGGGACCAACAAATAAAACAAACAGCAGAGAGTGGAGCGTTCGTGATAGCCTAAACTCTCAATTCTACCAAATAGTAGATACGCATGAAAATAGTGATTACGTGTATTATATAACACATATCCCAGCAAGCACGGAACACTATAATTTGCAGATTGATAATTGGATTATTCGTGATCTTGATTTAGAAACAGTATGGAATGAGAATGAATCAAGAGTGGAGTTTGTAGACGAAACTGGTGGCATCTCGTTGCCTTGACCACAAGTTGATGGGGTCAAACGTGACGCGCTGAACCGCCTGACCTAGTATGCATGTTATGACGGTTACACCCAAAACTACACCTACAACGCGCAGAGTATGATGAGCGCAAACTGGAACAAAAGGCTTCAATTAGGGGAAAGGGTGTTCGTTTTGGAAACGATATCACTCAGATGAATCACTGGTTTTGAGTTCGATGGACAGAACGAGCGATTCAAGGGTTAAGCGAGGATCTATGCAATTTACTCGCGCACGATCCGTAATAAGCGAGTGCGATGAATCGTCTGATAGAATTTTTGAATATGACTTCTGATGAAATAGCAATTACATATAATGAATAATGATGTTAATCAATAGATAACGTCGTTCGTGAATCCTTTACCATTTCCGCATTCCTTTGTTTAACGATATTTGCTAACTCACGGTGATAGGGGATATATAAAACTACTGCAAGTAGAGTGGCCAAGAGCATTCCCGCAGACAAGGCCCCCATGAATCCATCAACTCCGAACTGTAAACTTAGCACATAGGAAAATAAAACAACAAATATTTGCCGTGCTGATGCCAAAGCGATGGCCTGTTTTGATCTACCCAATGCCTGAAAGAGCACTTGTGTTACGAAGAAGAAACCCGTAAATGGCCAGGAAATAGTCAACAGTTTTATTCCTTTGGAAGCAGGCTCCAATACATTCAGATTGTTGGAGAATAATCCCGCTAATCCCATCGAAGAAGTGAAGGACACAATTGCAAGAATGACTCCAAACCCGGTTGTAACGAGGAACGCGAAATCAATCGCTTTTCGTACCCGGATCGGTTGGTTTGCGCCAAAATTATATCCGATAACTGGCTGCAAGCCCTGCCCGAATCCCATCATGACGGAATACCCGAGCATGGAGATACGGTTTACGGCACCAATGGCGGCAATCAAAGCCGCACCCATAACAGCACCACCCAGAACACCAGCGCGGGCATTCATCAGTGCCATCGTTATGGTGACTAATAATTGTTGCAGAAAGGCCGCGCCTCCGACCTTGAGTATTTGCGCATACATGTTTAGATTGGGGTGAAACTGCTTAAAGTGAAAGGCAACGAGCGTTTTCTTGCGAAAATAGAAACTGAACAACAACACCATGCCGACAGCCTGCGATATTACGGTTGCAAGCGCCGCACCCTTTACACCCATTTGGAAGGTAAACATTAACAACGGGTCAAGAGCGATGTTGATGATTGTGCCAATCCCCATGCCAACCAGACTATACAGAGCGCTGCCCTCGGCGCGGAGCAGGTTATTCGCGCACATTGAAAGAATCGGGAAAACAGCGCCCATTGAAAGCACTAGAATATAATCTCTGGATGCGGAAAAGAGCTGCTCATTTGCGCCGAACAAGACAGCGATACGACCGGAGAACGGCACGGTTAGAAGCGTTGCGGCGAGACCCAGTATTGCGCCGCTGACAAATACGGTAGCTACGGTCTTCTCGGCCATATCCATTTTTTGTTCGCCAAGCAGTCGCGATTGATAGGAAGCGCCGCCCATGCCGAACATCAAACCTAGCGCAGTCAATATCATAAAAAATGGATAACCCACCGTGGCGGCGCCAAGCGCCTCCGTGCCGAGCATTCCCATAAACAATGCATCGACAATGTTATAAATGGACATCACGATCATTGCCACGATTGCGGGCAACGACATTTTCATGACGAGTTTGGGTATTTTTTCTACTCTGAGGGCAATCTCTCTGCTGTCGCTTGCTGCTTCCACAGATGTAATCTCCATTCGGTTTAATTATGTTTCGCGTGTGGTTGCCGGAAGGCTGCATTCCATCCGGATACCTGTACCTTCAAAAACGATGCAGTGGTGTTTCTTCGGGCATTGCTCCAGGCTTTCTCAGTTCTTTCCTTCAAATAGAAGCGAGAATCGATCCCAAAAGGTTTCCTGCTTTGTATCTGATTTATCTTCCGTGCTGAATGATTCGGGGCTTTCTATGCTATCGCACTTTAAGACGAACTGGACTAAAGCAACATTTGTGTTTTTCGAGGATACAAAGGAAACCGGCGAAAAATCGTCGCCGTTGTATTCACTTGTCAGGTCATCGATCTTGGTCTGAATATCGTCCGGTAGGGTTGCTGTCTGGTTGCGTAACTTCGTGGTTCCGCTGTGCAGTTTTTTCATTCCATCAGCATAGTCGCCCATACCGCTTGCATATGCGCTGAGCCCGTTGTGAAAGGAGCTATAACCGCTGGACATCTGCGAAACCCCGCTCATATAGGAAACCAGTCCTTCGTGAAAAGAAGTATAGCGACTCGAAAGGGCGGAGAGACTGGCAGTTAGTTGGCTGACCTGTGCGAGCAGCGTTGACTCGTCCAGCGCATCCAGCGCAGACAGCGCGCTATCCAACTGCGAGGATACTTTACGCAGCTTCGATGCAGCTGCGTCGATATTGCCGCTCACTGTATCAATATCGCCTGCAACCGCGCTGAACGTTGCTTTTACATTGTCATAGGTGGCCTTCACGTTTCGACCCGCAGAATAGTATGCGACTAGCGTATCTAGGCTACTATGCAGCGAATCTTCAGTTTCTGCATACAACGCATTGATTTGATCCTGTGATACAGAGCCGCCGGGAATGTCGGTAATTGCGTTATCGAGCGCCGAGTATGCAGACGCATAACTATTTTTTAGCGCATGAAGACTGCTGGATATGTCTGTTAACTCACTTGCGAGCTGCGACAATGCGCCGGGGAGCTGCTGCATATCGCTTAAATCTAGAGCACCAAAGGAACCGCTCATGGAGGTGTCGATCTGCGAAAGAGCGGCTTTTATTTGTGATGAGCCGGAGATGATTTGACCGGAATTGTCGCTCAACTGCTTTAACCCCAGCTGAATCTCTTGCGAACCGGCTTGCAACTGATCCGCTCCGTTCTTTAAACCGCTTGCGCCATCTTCAAGCTTGCCTACACCGCTGTTTAAGCTATCGATCGCATCCACAAGCTCATCGAAATCGCTGATCATGTCATCCGTATCGGAAAGCTCCATTTGAAAGGACATTGGAATGCCCGCGATCCGGATGCCGTCCATTTCAAAACTGTTGACGGATGCTGAAATGCTGACATCCGCGTCTTTTCCCGGAAAAACCATAAAGGTGATGGAAGTATCTTCGCCCGCACTCGCGATCGTTGCGTCGGGTGCGCTGATATCGGCACAGGTTTCGCTGTTCAGGGCAAGTGAAATCTGCAACATGTAATTATCGTAGAACACGGTGTTTGCTTTGCTGTTTTGCCGGGTTGTGATGCGGATGTTGAGCTGACCCGACTGCCCTGCAAGATCGGTTGGGTCGATGGAGCGGCCATTCAATTCGTATGCTACGCTAACGATCCACGGTAATTCAGCAGTGGCAATGTTTCCCTGATAATAGAATGTTCCCGGATCTGCGTGAAACGATATCGCGTCACCTTGCTGCGCTAGCGTTCCGGTGTCCTTAAGGTTTTCGACAGAGGAATAACTGCCATAATCCGTCATAGTACCTGCATTGCTTATTTCAAACTGGTTGACAATATAAATGGCGTCGACTTTACCCACAGCGGAGAGATTTGCGTACACCACTTCCGTTTTGCTTGCAATTGTGCCTTGCGGTTGCGGGGTTTCCCCGCTTTCCGCCTTAGCGGAGGATAATCCCGCCACACTTACAAACGAGACAGTCAAAATATAGGCAAGAATGGTTCGAATCGTTTTGTTCATCATCATTGATCTCCGATCTCACGAGGTTTTTCAGTTTTTTGCGAGTAAAAATTCGCTTTATATGTAACTTTACCGATCAGTCCGTCAAATATACGGAACATTCCGGGCAAAAACAGGGTAACCATTGCCATAGACAACAGCGCACCGCGACCCACCAGAAGACCCAGCTCGTGGATGATTTCATTGGTGGACGTGCCCGCAAGCGTAAAGCCCGCTGCCGCCAGAATGGACGCGGAGACAAGAATCGGCCGGAAGGACTGCCCGACAGCAGTACCGATCGCTTCCGATTTCGGAAGCAGCTGCCGGTTTCGGATATAGTTGTTTGTCAGCAGGATTGCATAGTCCACGGTAGCGCCAAGCTGCACAGAACTGATGATTAGATATCCGATAAAGCCGATGCTCGTGCCGGCAAAATAAGGGATTGCCAGATTGATCCAGATGCCCGTTTCAATGGTGAGCAGGAGAATAAACGGCAAAAGCAACGATCGAAACGAGATGAGCAGCACGATGAATATTGCGAATATCGCAAGCTGCGTAACAAGTGCAAAGT
>QKAN01000195.1 GCA_003246365.1 Clostridia bacterium | reverse complement strand
GAGTCGTCTTTGGTTTACAGAGTACGAGCGATGGGAACCTTGAGGAAGCTTTTAGTCGAACACAAGAAGGTTACCACAAGACAGAAAAAACAAATTCTAGACGACTTAAAAGAAGCAATTCGGATAGATCCGAATAATAAATATAACTATATTTATTATGCTCAAGCCCTGCTGGATCTAGATGAGTATAATGATGCACTAAATGCGCTAGAAGAGGCGCGTGAGCTGGATGCTGAAGAACCGGAAACGTATCATTGGCTTGGTGTTTACTATAGAAAGATCGGGGACGAAGCAAATTCAGCATTGAACGATAAGCTTGCTACCGAAAAAGGATACATCCCAGACCCGGATTAAAGAAAGCAAAAACGCCCTCATGGGCGTTTTTTATTTGCTTGAATTTAAGTGAACTGATTGACGATCTCTTTAAACACCCTGCCGCGCTGTTCGAAATTATCGAACATATCCCAGCTTGCGCAGGCGGGCGAAAGCAACACGGTATCTCCCGATTCGGCAATTGTGCGCGCGCAAGATAGCGCGTCCTCAAACGTTGCCGTCGCATGACAGTATCCCAAATACCCCGTGTCCCGCGCGGTATCCAATATCTTCTGCTTTGTTTCGCCGAGCACGACAATGGCTTTCAGCGCGCTGCCGTGAAAATGTTCGAACAACTCATGAAAATCGCTGTGTTTGTCATATCCGCCGAGAATCAGCACGGTCGGACGCGTCATAGCCTGAATCGCCTTGATCGTCGAGTCCGGATTGGTTCCTTTGGAGTCGTTGATATAGCGAACGCCATCGAACTCCCGCACAAACTCGATGCGATGCTCCACACCCGGAAACGACTTGAGCGTTTCACGTACTGCGTCGGCGGAAATCCCCATGCCAAGCGCGAGAAGCGAACTGAGCATTGCATTTTCCAGATTGTGTCCGCCGGGTATTCTGATCTCATCTGCGCGAATCAGCGGATATTCCCCCGCCTCGTCGCGGTAGATCACTTGATCTTCGCGAACAAACAGCCCGCGCGGCACCTCTTCCTTGCGCGAAAAATAATACACGCGAGCAGGCGTCAGGCGCGCCATATCGCGCACTACCGGATCGTCATAGTTCAGCACAGCGATGTCTTTAGCCGTCTGATGTTCAAATATTTTGCACTTTGCCGCGATATAATTTTCCATCGTACCAAAGTGATCCAGATGGTCTTCTGTAATATTGCATACGCCAGCTGCTCGCGCATGGAAATGCACGTTTCCTTCCAGCTGGAGAGCTGCCGTTTCCGCAACAACAATGTCTCCGTCGCGCGTATCGAGCGCGTGTTCGGAAATCGCCACACCGATGTTGCCGAGCACAAACGTATTTCTGCCGCCGTGTTGAAAAATTTCTCCCGTGAGCGCGGTGCAGGTCGTTTTTCCGTTTGTTCCGGTAATACAAACAAACTCCGCATGACTGTAGCGGTATCCGAGTTCGATTTCGCTGATCACTTCTATACCGCGTTCCTGCGCTTCTTTCACAAAAGGCACCGTCATCGGAATGATCGGGCTGATGACAATCAATGACACGCCGTCAAACAAACGCTGCGGTTCCTCGCCAAGTCGCCATTCAACCGATACGCCGTTCAGGGCTTCTTCGAGCCCCGCGATTTCCGTTTTTTTATCGTTGATGATGACGTCCCAGCCGACGCGCGCGAGAAGTTTAGCCGCGCCGACGCCGCTTTTTGCCATGCCGACGATCAGCGCTTTGTTCCGTTGTTCCATTGAAACATCCTCCGAAAAATACCCGCAACAAAACGGGTTTGAAATGGTTTATCTAAAATAAGGTAACAGGCATATTGCGCAAAGCACCGTTGTCAAAATCGTATACATCGTAACGATCTGCGGCGCGGGGTGCCCCGCCAACTCAAAATGACGATGAAGCGGCACGGCGCGAAACAGCCGCTTTCCGTCTTCCCGTCTGCGGCTCATCGCCTGCAGTGCGACCGAGCCGATGCTTACAACAAAGCAAATCCCCATCAGCGGCAGCAGCAGAACCGAACGGCTCAGGAGCGCCAGCATAGCAACTGCTCCGCCGAGCGCGAGAGAACCGGTTGATCCGGCTTCCAGCTTTGCAGGGAACGTATTAAAACGTAAAAATCCAATGCCAGCTCCGGCAACTGCCGCGGAAAACACAGCCGTTCCCGTGAGATTATCTCCCAACAACAACTCGCCGTTCTGATTGGCGATCGTCGCCATGATGGCAAGAATTGCGATCATAAACAGCGCATATACAAAACTGATACTGGTTACGAGTCCGTCGATTCCGTCGCTAAGGCGCGCCGCATTCGCCATGCCGATGATGATAAGCGTAGCAAGAGGCACATACCACACGCCGATGTCCCATTCCCCTCCGGTCAACGGGCGGTAGAGCGAAGAGCCAATCAACGGAGAGCGGTATGCCCAAACAGCGACGATCACGGCGATAATCAACTCGACCAGCAGTTTTTGATATGATTTCAACCCTTCTTCTTCGGGGCTGCGCGTTCTGGTGAAATCGTCAATAAACCCAAGTACGCCGAGCGCAAGGGTAGCTGCGAGCGCGGGCAGCGAAAACTCCATTCCGTCCAATCCAAAAATCAAAGTTGCGATGATTATGCCAAACAGCATCAAAACACCACCCATAGACGGAACAGGCGCCTTGGGTGGAGGTTGCGGTTGTTTTTTTCTGGATGGTTGCGGCTGCTCCGGAATCGGCTCACGCACAGGTAAGATTGGCTTTAACCGCTGCAAAACGGGGATCAGCAGCGGACCAAGCAACCATACAATTGCGAACGCCGTCAAAGCAGTTAACACGATTTGAAACATAACCGTATTATACCGCTGTATACGCGCGTTGGACAATCCCTTTTTCCATAAGGCTTTGATCGAATGCCAATAAAAAACCGCACCATATGCCGTGTTTTAGTTTGCGGCAAATAGGGTGCGGTAATAATGCATTTACCTTTAAGTAAATTGCTATGCGCAGAATTTTTCTTACAGCTCTTCCAGAAGCTCTTCCACAATCTCTTTGTCGTCAAAGTGATACTTCGTGCCGTTGATCTCCTGATAGTTTTCGTGACCTTTGCCCGCAATCATGATCACGTCGTCATCCTTCGCAAACGACAGAGCATAGCGAATCGCTTCCTTACGGCTTTCGATAACCGTATATTTCGTTCCGCTGCGCTTCATCCCTTCTTCAATGGAATCGATGATGACCATCGGGTCTTCCGTACGCGGGTTGTCACTCGTGATAACCGCAAATTCGGAGAAGCGGCCTGCTATTTCACCCATGATCGGGCGCTTCGCGCGATCCCGGTCTCCGCCGCATCCAAATACGCAAATCACTCTGCCTTTGGCAAACTGCTGTACGGTTTTCAGCACGTTTTCCAGTGCGTCCGGCGTATGGGCATAGTCCACAAATACGGAGAACCCGCGCTTTGTTTTCACCGGTTCCAGCCGGCCAGATACGCTGGTCAGGGACTCAAGTCCTGCCTTAATCGCGCTGAGCTTGATGCCGATGGCAAGCGCCATGCCTGCCGCACCCATCGCGTTGAACACCGAAAACAGGCCGGGAATCGCGAGATTCATCAGCACGCCGCCTTCGGGCGTATGCAGATCGAACCGAACACCGTCGGTCGTAATATCGATATCTGTTGCGGAAATATCCGCGCGATCCCGCACGCCAAAGGTCAAAATCGGAATCGTTAAGCCTTCCATAATGCGCGCGGCGTAGGGATCATCTACGTTGACAACCGCTTTTTTGCTGTTGAGGAAGAGGATTTTCTTCGCTGCAAGATAGTTGTCAAACGATTTGTGATAGTCCAGATGGTCCTGCGTCAGGTTCGTAAACAGGCCCACATCGAACTTGATGCCGTGCACGCGGAACTGTTCAAGCGCATGCGAGCTCGTCTCCATGATGACAAGATCAACGTGCGCATCCGCCATCATGCGCAGGATGCGGAACAAATCCACCGATTCCGGCGTCGTGCGATCCGTGTGAATGCTTTCGTTGCCGATGAGGTTGCGGATTGTTCCGATTACGCCAACTTTTTTCCCTGCCTGCTCGGCAATCGCCTTGACCATATATGTCGTCGTCGTTTTTCCGTTTGTTCCGGTAACGCCGAGCATCATCATCTCTCTTTGCGGATATCCATAAAACGCCGCTGCCATCTCAGCCATCGCTTTTCTTGCGTTTTTCACGACGATTTGCGGAACAGCAAAAGGTAGTTCGCGCTCAACCAGCAGAGCCGTCGCGCCGTTTTGAATTGCTCCCTCCGCAAAGCTGTGCCCGTCAAAGAGCGAGCCGACAATGCAGCAGAACATACTGCCCTTTTTGACCTTGCGCGAGTCGTATTCGATGGAGACGATATCCGTGTCTTCGCCTTCATAGCGCAGGCCGGACGCCATTGCCAGTTCCGAAAGCAGCATCTCTGATTACCTCCCAATGCGCGGAGTTTCCGCACAGTATCAAATATGATTTCTATCTGTTTCGCGGCTATACCGCGAATTCATTAACAAATGGATTTTAGAACTTCCTTTGCAGCCGTTATCCTTCCGGTACCGGCGTCGGTGTCACAGTTGCCGGGTCGGGCGTATCCGTGGGTTCCGGCGACGGGAACGTGACGTATACCGTTGTTCCCGGATCAACCAATGTACCTTCCTCAATGGACTGCGTGTCAATCTGACCCGTGCATTGCGTCTTGTCGAAGCTTAATAAAAGCCCCAACTCCGCCAGTTTGTCAAACGCGTCCTGTCTGCGCCGCCCGATGAGACTCGGAACGGCAACCTGCTCTTTATAAAGCTGGTCGTCGTTATACGTCGTCATACTGGTATAAAGAATGACGATTGACCCGGAAGCAGCGACCGTATCTCCCGCAGGATACTGGGAAACGACTGTCGCGGTATCCTCGGTCGGAACAGTGTAGGCATTAAATCCAGCCTGCGTGAGATGATATACCGCATCCTTTGCCGTTTGACCAACGACATCCGGTACCGTTGAAGTATTTGTTGTCGTATCCGGCAAAATGCCGTAATACTGCACCAGGTCGGAGAAAATCTGGGAAACCCAGTAGCCCGCGACACTGCTTGCCTCCATATACGGAACCTGCGGTTCGTCGATGACGATCATGCAGACGAGCTGCGGATCGTCAACCGGTAAAAATCCGATGTAAGATGCGACGACACGCGTGCGAGATGCGGTAACGCCGTCTTCTTCAAACTTTCTGGAAACGCCTGTAATGCCGCCAACCGTATAATTGAGCACCTGCGCGTTGCTTCCGTTTCCGTTTTTTGCAACGGATTGCAGAATGCTGCGCATTTGGGCGGACGTATTGGAGCTGATTACACGGCGAAGAATCGTCGGCTCATTCTGGACTACAACTGTTCCGTCCGTCGTCGTGATGTTGTCCACCACATACGGCTGCATCAGCGTTCCGCCGTTGATGATTGCGCAAAACGCGTTCGCCATCTGAATCGCGGTTGTTGTAATGTTCTCGCCAAACGAAATTCGGGCAAGGTCGCTTTCGCGAATGTACTTGCGGTGAATCACTTCGCCCGTGTCTTCGCTGGGAATGCCGCTGTTGGTTTCTTCATTAAAACCAAATGCGTAAATATAATCGTAAAGCTCGTCTACACCTGTTGCAATCGCCATGTCCATCATGGCAACCCCGCAGGAATTTCCAAGTGCATCGGCTAACGTTTCATTACCGTGTCCATCCGTATTCCAGCAGCGGACTTTCTCCAAGCGGAAGATTCTATACGGTGCGGACGGGGAGCAGCGGAAAACCGTGTCCGTTGTCGTCGCGCCGGAATCGAGCGCCGCTGCCATTGTGATCATGTCAAACATCGACCCGGCTTCGTATGTGTCCGTCACGATGCGCGCGCGGGACATCGACATCAGCTCTGTAACCGTATCGCGCGGCGGATCGTTCAGATCAAACGAGGGATACGTGGTGATTGCCAGAATTTCGCCCGTAGTCGGGTCCATAACGAGACCGGAAACGGTTGTTGCGCGGTTGACCTCGTAACATTCCTGAACATACTTTTCAAGGTAGCTCTGCGTTACGGAGTCTCCCGTAATGGTCATGTTATAGCCTTCCGTCGGCGCAACATAATATTCTTCACCGTAGGAAAGCGGGTTGTTTTTACGGTCTACTTCTATGACAAGCCGCCCTGCAACGCCCGCGAGATACGAGTTGTATTCCGCTTCCAGTCCGGTTTGTCCTTCGGTTTCGATGCCCGTAAAGCCGATCAACTGCGTGAAGAGCTGGCCGAACGGATAGTAGCGCTTCATATCGGTGGTATAGCTAATGCCGCTTCCGAGCTGCAACGCTTCGAGCTGGTCGATTACCGAACTTTCAACCTGACGCTTCAGCTGCACCTGCAGTCGGTCGGTATTGGAAATCCGTTCCAGAACGTAGTCATAATCGAGGCCGAGTATATCGGATACCTCTGTCGCAATGCGAACGCGGTCGTCCGCGGCGATGGATTGCGGGTTTGCAAGAACGCGGTATGCCGTTCCGCTCTGCGCAAGAACGAGCCCGTTTCGGTCTGTAATTTTACCGCGCTGTGCGGTCAGGTTCTGGCGCCTTGTCCATTGCGTTTCCGCCTTGGTCTTTAATTCCGGCCCCTGCACAATCATTACCTGCGCTAACCGCAGAGCGAGGAGCAGAAATAGAAGTCCTGCAAAAACCATGAGCAAAACGAGCTTACGTTTAATCTTCGGCGCGGGGGCCGTTGTTTTAGCCATAGGTCAATCTTCCCTTCGTTCAGATCAACCGCCCGCAGACGGTTGTTCCCCCCCGCCTGTTGTGTCTAATCCCGGATCCGGTGTTGTCTCTGTGGTCGTTGTGTCTGGTGTTGCCGTTCCGGTATCGGTTGCATCTCCGGTATCGGTGGTATCTCCGCTGTCCGTTGTTGTCGTTGTTGCATTGCTAAACGGCAACGGATCGCCGATTTTTACATATTGGCTTTTATCGGGATACTGCATTCCGTATGCTTCCGCAACCTTTTGCGCATCCTGAATGGTAACGGCGCATTCGATCTGAACGTCCAGCTCGTTAATGCGCAAATTGGTGGATTCAATTTCATCGTTGAGCGCGTTGATATCCGCGTATGCGCGCGAAATCCGCTCATAACCCGACAGGGTGAAAAGCACCATGCCGGCAAACAGAAACCCGCTGATTATCAGCCCGACGCGACCAAGCGACGTCATCTCCTGTTTTTCTACGCGAACGCCCGGTTCGTGCACGGTACGCGCGCTCGCACGCGCGCGTGAGCTGCGCCCCGGGGCTTTATCACTCTCTTCCTGATTTTGCAGATAGAGCCGCGTTGTTGGAGACCTGCCTTTTTTGCGGTCGTCTTCAAAGCGAATATCCAATGCAATCTCCCTTTCAATCAAGCGAAAATTCCGCTCACCGGCGCACCACTTGCGCCCGGTTGCGCTTTGCTCGCTAGATCTTTTCGATGCAGCGGAGCTTTGCGCTGGTCGAGCGGGAGTTTTGCGCTTCCTCCTCAACGGAGGCGGTCAGCGGTTTCTTGGTGAGGATTTTTGCCTTCGGCACCTTTCCGCAGATGCAGATCGGCGCGGACGGCGGACAGGTGCAGGGATTCTCAAAACGACGAAACGCCCGCTTTACGATCCGATCCTCCAATGAATGAAATGTAATTATACACAGTCTCCCGCCTTTTTGCAACAGATCGCAGGCATCCTCAACCGCCTGGTCGAGGCCCTTCAATTCGCTGTTTACCTCGATTCTTAAGGCCTGAAAAGTCCGCCGCGCGGGATGTTGCGGCTCGTTTCGATACTTCGCCGGAATAGCTTCCCGAACGATCTGCGCAAGCTGAAGCGTCGTTTCAATTGGAGATTGTTCACGTGCACGACAAATTCGCTCCGCAATTCTACGGCTGAAACGCTCTTCGCCATACTCCCAGATCACGCGTGCAAGCTCCGCCTCGGGATAAGTGTTCACAACATCCCGTGCGGAAAGCGAGGCCGTTTGATCCATGCGCATGTCCAGCGCAGCCTCTGTTTTGTAGGAAAACCCTCGTCCGACGGTGTCCAGCTGATGGCTGGACACGCCGAGATCGAGCAAAATCCCGCTGACCTCGATTACCCCGATCTCGGTCAGCAAGGATTTCATATCAAAAAAGTTGCCGTGCAACGCGGTAAAACGGTCACCATAGGATGATAACCGATCCCCCGCCGCGTGCACGGCTTCCCAGTCCCTGTCAATTCCAATGAGCCTGCCTGTCTCCGGCAGGTTCGAAAGAACCGCTTCGGCATGGCCACCGCCGCCGAGGGTTCCGTCTACAAAGATGCCGCCACGCTCGGGAGCAAGCAGCTCCAGCGTTTCGTTCAGCAGCACCGGTATGTGTGAAAATTGCTCACTCATATGCCGAGCGCTGCAAGGTGTGCAAGCGCATCGCCATAATTTTCCTCGCTCATGGCGTTATAACTCGCGAGGCTTTCGGGATTCCAAATCTCAACACGGTCGCCGACGCCAATCAATGTTGCGTCTTTCATTAGTCCGGTGAGTTCTCTTAGTTGCGCGGGAATCAGGATTCGTCCCTGCTTGTCAATTTCGCAGGCAGCCGCACTGGCATATAACCTTCTGCGGATTGCCTGTCCGCTCGTATCCGTTACCGGAAGCGTAGACAGCTTATGAGAAAACCGTTCCCATTCTTCAACCGACATCCCATATAGGCACTTTTCCGTCTGTGTCTCCAATAGACCGACCGTTACGATCAGGGTGTCGCCAACCGTTTCTCTCCACTTTGCGGGAATGAATACGCGGCCTTTCGCATCGAGCATATGGTCAAATGAACCGATTAGCACGCGTTTCCCTCCTTTTTAAAAATGAAGTGTTTTTCTTATAGGTATAGCTTCCCCCCAGACTTACGATGAGTATACACCACTTTTCCCCATTTGTCACCACTTTCTAAACTTTTTTGCTGTTTTTTTTGAATTTTTTGAAAATAAACGTTTGTTTGCACGCCAGCCAGCCCGCAGGGCCTTCCGCATGGGTTCCGATGCGCCACAAAGTATGGTATACTGTTTTTATTAACGCGCCAGATATGGTGCAAATGTGTATAACAGCCGGCAGAACACGCGATTTTTCGCGGCAATATTCGTTTCTGCCGGGGTTCTTTGCGTTTGGCGGTTGTTTTTTCTTTATTTCGCGGCCTCAAGCGTATAATTTCATCGAAATAGGAGTCTTTATGGCATCGGATTACACAGTAGACAAGATAAAAATCATGGAAGGGTTGGACGCGGTTCGTATGCGTCCGGGTATGTATATCGGCTCAACAGGGCAGCGCGGATTGCATCACCTTCTTTGGGAAATCATCGACAATTCCATCGACGAAGCCGCCAACGGATACGGTAACGAAATCGCCGTGACGCTGCACAAGGATAACTCCGTGACCGTTACCGATAACGGCCGCGGCATTCCCGTGCAGATTCATGAAAAAGCAGGCGTCTCCGGCGTAGAGGTCGTTTTCACGCAGTTACACGCGGGCGGAAAATTCGGCAACGATTCCTATGGCTATTCCGGCGGTCTTCATGGCGTCGGCGCCTCTGTCGTAAACGCGCTTTCCGAATGGTTGGAAGTCGAGGTCGCAACCGACGGACGACTCTATAAAATGCGCTTTACCAGCGAGCCGGATGAAACGGGAAAGATCATCTCCGGCAAGGCCACTGCCCCGCTGGAAGAAATCGGCAGAACGCGCCGGCAGGGTTCCAGCATTACTTTCATGCCGGATGCGCGCGTGTTCGAAACCGTTGAAATGAGTTACGATGTTATCTCCCGCCGCATCCGTGAGTTGGCATACCTCAACCGCGGTACAAAAATGGTTCTTTCCGACGAGAGAATCGGACACCAGCGCAAGGCGGAATATCAATTCAACGGAGGCTTAAGCGATTTTGTAGCGTATCTCAACGGAGACAAAACCCCGTTATACGATCCGCCGATTCATTTTTCCGGCACATCCGGAGACATCCTCGTAGAAGTTGCGCTGCAGCACAACGACGGCTACGCGGACAATATTTTTTCCTATGTCAACAATATTCCAACGACCGAAGGCGGCACGCACGAAACCGGCCTCAAGGCTGCGCTCACCAAAGTGCTCAACGATTATTGCCGCAAAACGGGTTATATCAAGGACAAAGATGCGCCGCTCTCCGGCGAGGATTTCCGCGAAGGACTCACCGCTGTGCTGTCGCTGAAAATGCGCACCATCCAGTTTGAGGGGCAGACAAAAACAAAGCTCGGTAATACAGAAGCGCGTCCCGCCGTGGAAAGCGTTGTCAACGAAATGCTTACGCCTTATTTGGAAGACTTGAAAAACGGCGAAACTGCCGCCGTCATCGCGGAAAAGGCGGTCAAGGCCGCAAAGGTACGCGAGGCGGCACGCAAAGCCAAAGCCACCGCGCGCGAAAAAAACAAGCTGGAAAATGCGCCGCTTGTCGGCAAACTCTCCAGCTGCACCGGACGCGATTACAGCAGAAACGAGCTGTTCATCGTTGAGGGCGATAGCGCGGGCGGTTCCGCCAAACAAGGCCGAGACCGTAAGTTTCAGGCGATTCTGCCGCTGCGCGGCAAACCGCTCAATGTGGAAAAAAAGCGACTTGATCAGGTGCTACAAAACGAAGAGTTCCGTTCCATCATCACCGCGGTCGGAACCGGCATCGGAGAAGATTTCGATATTTCCTCGCTTAAATACGATAAAATCATCATCCTTTCGGATGCAGACCAGGATGGCGCGCACATCCGCGCGATTCTGCTTACGTTCTTCTACCGTTATATGAAGGAACTCATCACGGAAGGGCACGTGTATATCGGCCTGTCTCCGCTCTACAAGGTGCAAAAGGATACAAGACGAATTTATTGCTACGACGACGAAGAGCTGCGCGCGGCGACGAAATCGGTCGGCAAAGGATACACCATACAGCGCTACAAAGGCCTCGGCGAAATGAACCCGGAACAGCTCTGGGAAACGACCATGAATCCGGACGGACGCGCACTCATCCGCGTTACGATCGAAGACGCGGCTGACGTAGAGCATCTGGTCACCGTACTCATGGGCGATAAAGTGCAATCCCGCAAAGAGTATATCTTCGAAAATGCAGACTTCAACAAAGCCGCAAGCGATATGTTTGAGAAGCTCAGAAACTAATGCTTGAAACGACGGAACGATAAGGAATTATTTATGCCGAAAACACCCGAACAGTTAAAACTGGAAAAAATTATACAGCGCAACATGGACGAGGTAATGCACCAGTCCATGATGCCTTATGCCGAACACGTCATTCTAGAGCGTGCCTTGCCGCGCGTAGAGGATGGTCTGAAACCCGTGCAGCGGCGTATTCTGTATACCATGCTGGAACTGAGCCTCACGCCGGACAAACCGCACCGCAAAAGCGCGCGTATCGTCGGTGATTGTCTCGGTAAATACCATCCACACGGAGACTCCTCCGTTTACGACGCGATGGTGCGCATGGCACAGCCTTACAACATGTGTGTGCCGCTGGTAGACGGACACGGCAACTTTGGCAGTGTGGACGGCGACAGCGCGGCGGCAATGCGTTATACCGAAGCGCGCATGACAGACGCCGCCATGCAGCTGTTGCGCGACATCGAAAAAGACACGGTCGGGTTTTCGTTTAACTTTGACGATACGCTCAAAGAGCCGGATTTGCTGCCGGGTCGTTTTCCAAACCTGCTGGTCAACGGCGCATACGGCATCGCGGTTGGTTTGGCAACCAACATCCCCCCGCATAATCCCGTGGAAGCGATCAACGCGGTCATCGCGGTTATGGATAACCCGCGCATTCCACTCGAAGAACTCATGAAAATCATTCCTGCGCCGGATTTTCCGACGGGCGGATTCATTCTCGACACTTCAGAAGTTGAGCAGGCCTATCGCACCGGACGCGGCAAAATCTATATGCGCGCAAAAACGCACTTTGAAGAGCAGAAAAACGGCAAGACGCTAATCGTCATAACCGAACTGCCCTATCAGGTGAACAAGGCGAACATGCTGGAAAAAATACTGGCGGTCAGTCAGGAGAAGAAAGCGTTGTTTGCCGGCATCGCGGATATCCGGGACGAAAGCGACCGCACCGGTATGCGCGCCGTCATCGAAGTCAAGAAGGACGGCGATCCGGAACGTATTCTGCAATATCTGTTCAAGTATTCCGATATGCAGATGACGTTCGGCGTCAACATGGTCGCCATCGCAGGCGGCAAGCCGCAGCAGATGAATCTCAAGCAGATTATCGCACACTATATTCGCCATCAGCGGGATGTGGTTACGCGGCGCACGCAATTTGAATTGGAAGCAGCGCTCCGCAGAGAACACATTTTAGCCGGCCTCATGATCGCCGTAGATAATCTCGACGCGGTCATCGCACTCATCCGCGCTAGCAAATCTCCCAAGGAAGCGCGCGAGGGACTCATGAAAACCTTTGGGCTCAGCGAAATACAGGCGCAAGCCATTCTCGATTTGCGTCTCCAGCGGTTGACCAATATGGAGCTCGTTACGATCCGACGCGAATATGCCGAGGTGGTCAAACTCATCGAAGACCTCCGCGCAATTTTGGCAAGTGAAAAGAAACTGCTTACGCTAATCAAGAAGGAGTTGTCCGAAATACGGGAACAGCTCGCCGTTTCCCGCCGCACGACGTTTATCGCAACGGAAGACGTCGTCGTCGACGAAGCGGAAGATCTTGCTTTTGTCGAGGATGTAACCGTCTGCGTTTGCGACGGGTTGAAAATACGCCGCATGCCGACCAAAGCGTTCTCCCTCGCCGCTATCTCCGAAGATAAGCCTCTGTTCGTGTTGGAAACCCGTTCCAATCAGCGAATCCGACTCTTTACCGATCAGGGCGCAATGCTTTCTATCGGTGCCGACGAGATACCAGAAACCCGTTCAACCACCCGCGCGGCAAACCTCGCCTCGCTGCTGCCGTTTGAAAAGAACGAAAAGATCATCGCGCTTTTCCCGGATGAAGAAGAAGGCGATTATCTCTTCTATTTACGTGACGGCAACGTGAAGCGTACGCCCGCTGCGGACTATCGCGTCCGCGCCAAGCGCACCGCGGCGGTTTCTCTGCGGGATAAGGACCGCGTGCTGGCGATTGAGAAATATGAACCCAAATCCATACTGTTGGTAACCAAACAGGGCATGAGCATCCGCTTTGCGGCGGACACCGTTCCTGCAATGGGTCGTGTCTCCGGCGGCGTCAAGTGCGTCAAACTCGACAAAGGCGACGAAGTAATCTTCTCCGCACTCGTGCCGGAGGATGCCGAAGTTCTCACCATTACAGATAAAGGATTCGGCAAGCGCTCCCCGATGTTTGACTACGACCTGCAAGGCAGAAACGGCAAAGGCTTGAAAACCTTCGATCTCAAGAAAAACGGTTCAAACGGCACATGCATCGCCGTCGTTGCGGTAGTTACAGAGCCGCAGACGATCACGCTGCTCCAGCGGCACGGCGGCAAAACGCCGATTAATACCGCAGAAGTGCGAATCGAGCCGCGCGCCGGCAAGGGCAACATGCTCGTAGCCGTCGTTCTGGACGACGACGTCATCGGCGTCGAATAAAACACACATACATAAACAAAGAGCGCCGGAAATCCGGCGCTCTTATTGTTTCTTATTTGAATATGAAAGAATTACTTCGGCTGCTCTTCCAACGGTTTCGGCGGTGGTAGCAGAGAAATCTCCGCGCATTCGATACCGTGGTTCTTCATTTCGCGTACATCAATATGCAGGCAGGACGCGTCGACGGAGAATATCGTTCCGTCGTCCGGAATTTCATTTAGCACACTGAAAACGAGGCCGTTGAGCGTGTCGAATTCACCCGTTGGCAGCGAGCACCCGATTGCGTCGGAAATATCCTCAAGCTGCACAGATCCGTGCGTACGCCAGACGCCATCCGAAACGAGCGTTATGACGGGTTCACCGTCGTCCTCCGGTTCGTCGATGTCGCCAACGATTACCTCGATCAGGTCGTTCATCGTCACGATGCCGCACATACCGCCGTATTCATCCATCACAACCGCGAAATGGTTGCGACTGCGTTTCATGTCGAGGAAGAGATCGTCCGCCTTAATCGTCTCCGGTACAAAGCGCGCCTGCTGAACCGCATTTGTCATTACGCTTTCACGGGAGTGATCCTTCAGGCGAAAATACGTCTTGGCATCGAGAATACCTACAACGTCGTCTGAACTGTCCCGGCAGATGGGGTAAAACGAATGGCGCGTACCGTGAATCGTCTCCGCCCAATCGTCGTCGTTCTCATCCAACCATAAAATGTCCACTTGAGTTCGATGCGTCAGAATATCTTCTGCCGAAACGTTGTCAAACTCAAACACATTGTGGATCATCTCTTTTTCGGTGGCTTCAATCGTGCCCTTTTCGCTGCCAACGTCCACCATCATGCGGATTTCTTCTTCGGTAACTTCTTCGTCTTCCGCGTTGGGGTCAACGCCCAACAGACGCAGGATGCCGTTTGTCGAAATGGTAAGCAGCCATACAAGCGGTGCAAAAACCTTTGCTACGCCGTTGATCATGCCAGCCATGCTGAGTGCAAGTTTCTCCGCGTTTTTCATCGCTACGCGCTTTGGCACGAGTTCGCCGAACACTAGCGTAAAAAACGTAAGAATCAGCGTGATCAGGATGACCGATACCGTGTTGATCGTCGTCGCAGATATCGTTGTAAAACTGTCCGTCAGCGCGGCGGTGATTCGTTTTGCGAAGTTATCCGCCGCAAACGCGCTGCCTAAAAAGCCGGACAGCGTAATTGCAACCTGTATAGTGGCTAAAAACCGCGCGGGTTGACTCGTCAGCCGAGCGAGCCGTATCGCCCGTTTGTCGCCTTCCGAAGCAAGCTTGGCAAGCTTCGCATCATTCATTGTAATAATGGCAATCTCAGCGCAGGCAAATACCGCATTAAGCGATATCAACACGGCTTGCAGCACCAGTTGCCAGAAAAGGGGATCGTTTTGCATTCCTTAAACTCCATTAATGGGATCGAATTCGTATGTTTCGATCGCGTCTGTCCTAGTAAAAATCCAACTTTGATTGACGCGCTTTCTCTTCTTTTTTTCTCTCTGAAATAGAAAAAGCATAACCTGCGCTCTTCCAATCAACAGAGACAGATTATGTGCTTCAAAAAACATCCGGTCATTCGATTTTGGTAATGGTCCCCGGTACTGTCGCTTTCTTCGTCGTTCATAAGGATCCTCTCGTGGTTATATATGGACTAAGTATACTAATACTCATTCGAATTGTCAACGTTCCGAATGCCACGACATTTATTATTCCTCACTATTCATATCGTTTTGCAGCTCTTCAATTCGTCTTTGCGCATATGATTGGCCTTTATCGCGAGCCATTATATAATATTCGTTTGCTAGCTCATAATCTTGTTTCACGCCTAATCCATGATGATAGCAATATCCCACCCATAATAATCCATTGCTGTTTTCATGTTTTGCTGATTCATTGAACCAATAGAATGCTGTTTCGTAGTTTTTCACCACGCCATCTCCACCAAAATAGCATCTCCCAAGTTCATATTGCGCTTGATCATTCCCCTGATTCGCCGCAAGTAAGAACCATTCTGATGCTGAGGTAGCCTCGTCATCAACTCTGACCCCCTCTTGCAGACACCGTCCAGTATACAGTTGTGCATTTGAGTGTCCTGCTTGAGCCGCTATTAATAGAAATTGATATGCATCCTCATATTCATTATCATCAAAATAGTCACGCCCAACTTGATATGCTTCCATAACTTGAGCAGTAAAAACCAACTCTATAGTAGGCGTAGGTAACGTCTCTGTGCTAAGAGGGGACATGGTTTCTGGTTCAGGGGTATTATATGCGAAAACTTGGATAGTCTGAAATGAAGTAGGTGTTATATTGTTGACCTCTTCAAAAGTTGTGTTGTTATTATCTGTATTCATCCCTGCTAGGTTAATAAAGTAAGCAGTTAGACATGCTCCAATTCCGATAACTAAAAAAACAATTCTTATTGGAAGATTCTTTCTAGATTTAATAGCTTTTGCATCTTCTCCATTAGGGATAGAAAAAATTGAAATTGCTATTGCAATGCTCGCAATTACGGCTAGAAACCCAGAAATCAATTGATTTGGTTTCAGAAATACAAAGACTATCACTATGCCAAATATTGCAGTTGCAGAAGCACCCACACGCTTTATTTTTGCGGCATGTCGTTTCATTTTTTCCGCTCCTTACGCTTCCCCCGAGCTCGCTGAAGTTCTACAATACTATTAGTGTTCGTAATTCATTTTGTTGGTTTTTAGATCATTTGACATTTCATCATTTAGTTCATTGTATGTGTTTGAATTTGTTCATGCAAGATTTTGCTTTAAGAAATTACTACTTGCAACTCTTGTTATTTGTCATGCGTTTCCGATTGTGTCATTTGATTGACAATTTTGGCAAATCCGTATATATTTACAGCATTATTTGCACTTATACTTCAATATTGGAATGGATATTAAATGGAAATAAAAGCAAAACGCCGCCGCGGCGACCGCCGCGACGCAACTCTTGTACGCGATCTTGATTCGATGCACGTTTTCATGCCGCTCATGCTGCCCAACCGGGCTGACAACGAAGCATTTATCCAGGAACTCGTCGACATGAGCGCGATCGAATCCTATCTGGAACAAAAAAACGCGCAAAACCCGCAGTACAAATACACCTTCTTTCATGTCATCCTCGCGGCTCTTTCGCGCACCATCGAAATGCGTCCGCGCATGAACCGCTTTATCATCGGTAATCGGTATTTTGACCGCAACCACATCACGTTTTCTTTCATCGTTAAAAAAGCATTTTCCGACAACGCGGACGAGTCCGTTATGATTCTGAAATACGACCCAGCCAGCGAAAAATCAACAATTGACATGATTCACGATAAAATTTGTGATTTTGTCTATTCCGTTCGTACCACCGACAAAAAAGACGGCACGACAGATATTCTCGATACAATGGCAAAAGCACCGATGTGGATGCGCAAGCTGATCGTCGCTATACTCCGCGCGCTGGATGCGCACGGACATATGCCGAAGGATCTGGCAAATGAAGACCCATACAACAGCACGGTTTTCATCTCGAACCTTGGTTCCATCAAGCTCAACGCGGGATATCACCATCTGGCGAACTGGAGCACCAACTCCGTGTTCGTTGTGGTTGGCGAACGGCATATGCAGCCGTTTTACGCTGAAGACGGCACCGTTAGCGTTAAACCCGCGCTCAATCTCGGTCTCACGCTGGACGAGCGCATCGCGGACGGGTATTACTACTCCAAAACGATCCGACTGCTCAAAAAACTTTTCGCCGAGCCGGAATTGCTCGACATCCCTGCCAAGGAGGCTCTGAACATTGAGTATTGATCAAAAAAGCGCGGATAGCTGTTCCCCTTTTTGCGAGGACATGTCGAACGTGAAAGCCCCCTGGCTTTCGTTTTACGGCGAGGTGGACGAGCGGCTCTCCTATCCCAACGGATGCATGTATGACATGGTTGAACGTGCGGCAAATCTTTATCCGGAATATAACGCCATCACCTTTATGGGCAAAGGCACAAAGTTTAGCGATCTCGTGAAGCAGATTCGCGTCACGGCGCGCGCCTTTGCGGCAATCGGCATCAAAAAAGGCGACAAAGTAACGCTTTGCATGCCAAACTGCCCGCAGATTGTACTCTGCTTCTACGCGCTCAACCGCATCGGCGCAATCGCTTCTATGATTCATCCGCTTTCCAGCGTCGGCGAAATCGCGTTTTACATCAAGGACTCCGGCTCCAAAGCGGTCGTCTCGCTCGATGTGTTTTACGGCAAGTTTGAGGAAGTCCGCAAGCAGATTTCCTTTGACACGCTGGTGCTCACGAGCGTCAAAGACGCACTCTCCCCCGTCATGAAAGTCGGTTTTGCGCTAACCGAAGGACGCAAAGTGCCGAAAATCCCGAAGAACGCAGATGTATTATATTGGAAAGCATTTCTTGCCGGCGCAAAAAGTCAGGATGAATCCTGCTTTGTGGCGCGAAAAGACGTTGACCCCGCTGTCATCCTGTTTTCCGGCGGCACGACGGGCGTTACAAAGGGTATTCTGCTGAGCAATCTCAACTTCAACGCGCTCGCCATGCAAACCTGTGCAATGGGACACTGCGTCGTTCCCGGCGCACGTATGCTCGCGGCGATGCCGATGTTTCATGGATTCGGTCTCGGGGTTTGTATCCATACGATGCTGACCGCAGGCGTAACCGCCATTCTCGTTCCGCGCGTTTCAGTTGAAAGCTATGCAAAGCTTCTGAAAAAAGAACGGCCGAATTATATCGCGGGTGTGCCGACGTTGTTTGAAGGCATCACGCGAAACCCAT
>QKAN01000034.1 GCA_003246365.1 Clostridia bacterium | reverse complement strand
CGAAAGTAAAATGTTTTCCTGCACAGCCGCCAAATGGAACACACCCTCTATTGGCTCCAGCGCGCCGTCCACACAGGCAACCCACCCGGAAGTGCCGATATTGATGTTAAACTCTCCGTTGTTTCCGATGCCGCTAGCGAGCGTTGTTGCGCCCGCATCACCCGTGCCGATATAGACCGGGGTTCCGGCTAAAAAACCGCACTGCGCTCGCGCCTCTTTCGTCACAGTGCCTGCAAGCTGGTGCGCAAATCCAATTGGCGGAAATAAACTTTGGTCAACCTCTGCGGCTGCAATGAAGTTTTCGTTCCATTGTTTCCCATGCAGATCCATCGCGCCCACCGTTGAGGCTGCAGTCACATCCGCCACGATTTTATCCGTCAGTTTTGCCGTGCAAAAATCCTTTGCGCAAAACAGCACCGATCTTGCTTGTTCAAGCAATGCAGGTTTGTTCTCTTTCAACCAGGCAATTTTTGCAAGCGGAGATGTTCCGTTTATTTCATTTCCGGTAATGCGATAAATATGCTCGGCTCCCAGCTTTGCGACAAGATCCCCCGCCTCTTTTACGGCGCGGTTATCGGAGTATAAAATCGCATTGCCAATGGCGCTTCGATCGGCATCAACCAGTATAACATCCTGCATCTGCCCGCTCATAACGATGCCGGTAATCTCTTCCGGGCTGCAAAAACCCGAAACGAATTCTTGCGCAATCCTGCAGAACGCGTTATACCACTCCTCAGGATTCTGCTCCACAAACCCGTCGTGATAATTGGTGTTTATGTTGACTTTTTGGGAACATTGCACTTCTCCGCGTTCGCTGACCAGAACTCCCTTAACCGCGGTCGTTCCAATGTCAAATGCAGCAATCCGTTTCACAAGTTTGCCCTTTCGTCCGCTTTGATTTCGTCGCCTACTTCATTGATAAATTGTACCATATGCTCCATCGACTTGTTCAGTCGGTTCACAAGCTCCGTTCCGATGATCACGCCGTCAAATCCCTCTTGCAGTAGTTTTTTCGATTTATCTTTAGACGAAATGCCAAATCCGGCAAATCTCGCCAGATTCGGGTATTGTTTAGAGACTTCCAGCATATGCATGTACTCTTCCGAGCTTCCTTGTTTTCCGGTGCGTCCGATATAAAGCTGCTCATATACGATAGGGAAATTCTCAAAGCAGCTGTGTAACTCTTCGTCCGTCATTTCCGGGTTCGAAAAGCCTAACACATCGATATGATACGGTTCCATTTCGTCCCGCAGCAAGCATCGCTGCTCAAATGTCATATCCGGTATCACAAAAGCATCCACAATGGCGTTTTTCGCAAACGCAAGATAGCTCTTCGATTTGATGAACTCATCATAGTATGCCATCAGCCAAATTGGTTTGGTCGTCAGGTTTCGAACTGCTTGAAAATATCCGATATCTTCGGCGAGTCCGCTGTCTACCGTTTGATGTGCTTTGCGTATGACTTCACCGTCTCCATACGGGCTGTTGGAAGGTAGTCCGATTTCAAATACATCCAAAGTAGATTCGTCGCATCGTTTCACCAACTCCAGAAACGCGTTTTTTTCTGGATATCCGAGTAACAAATACCCAACCAGAACCGATTTCGTTTCCCGGAGCGTTTTACTGTTTCTTTCCGAATTCACTTCAAACCTCGCCCCAGTCTTTGTACAATCACGGCTGCGATGATGATCACGCCGGTTAAGATATCCTGCATAAACGTCGGAACCTGCAGAATCGTCAGGCCGTTTGCCAATATGCCCAGAATTGCCGCGCCAATGAACGTTCCGATGATGTTCGGAACTCCTTCACGGAAGATGGTTCTGCCGAGAAAAACCGCTGCATATGCCTGCAGAAACAGACCGTTTCCGCCGGTTGGATGCGCCGAGCCAAGGCGCGAAGCCATCAGGATGCCCGTTAATCCAGCCAATCCGCCGCACAACGCAAATGTTATGTTTTTCAGTTTTTTCACCTGGATACCGGCTACTACGGATGCATTCTCGTTGCCGCCGATAGCATACAGCTTTCGTCCGAAAACCGTTTTCTTCATTACAAACCAGAACACGGCCGTCAGTATTGCCATTAAAATCGACAGTAGCGGTATCGAAAAGAGCGCTTCCGAGCCGATAAACCGGAATCCCTTTGGAATGTTCTCAAACACTGTTGCGCCGGATGTGACCCAGAATGTAAACCCGGCGATAATCGTGCTCATCGCAAGCGTTGTAATGAAGGAAAGTACTTTAAACTTTGTTACGATCCAGCCGTTTATAAAGCCGATGACGAGGCAAGCGGCAACCGGCAAAACAAAACACAACCAGATTGGAACACCCGCCACGGCTAGTTTTGCGCCAAGTACGCCACCAAGGCTCGCGATTGCACCGATAGACAGGTCAAATTCCTCAATGCTCATAATCAGCGTTGCGCCAAGCGAGATCACTACCAGCAATGAGATCTGTCTTGAAATATTGATGAAATTTCCAATCGTTGCAAATGCATTTGGCTTTAGAATACTAAACACCAGCACGATCAGCACGCCGGCAATTACCGTGCCATAATATTTTATAACGTCAGTAAAATCCAATTTTTTTCGCATTTTTATGTGCTCCTTCACTATTCAGCGTAACAGCTGGACAAAACCTCTTCAGCCGTAAGCGACGAGTTCTCAAACTGTTCCTTCGATTGTCCGTTGGCAATCACAAGAACATTATCCGAGATATCCAGAACTTCTTTCAAATCAGAGGAAACGAAAACTATTGCCAATCCCTCGGACGCTTTTTGCTTGAGTAAACGATGGATTTCCGCTCTGGTTTTTACGTCTACCGCCTGCGTCGGTTCGTCACACAAAATCACTTTTGGATTCGACATCAGTGCTTTTGCAAATACCACCTTCTGCTGGTTCCCGCCGGATAGTTCGTCAACCCGCTGATCGGCGCCCTGTGTCTTGATGGACAATTCGCTTATTTTTTCATTCGTATCGCGGTACTCTCTCGTCTCGTCGATTACGCCGAACTTGCCATATTTGTTGATCGTCGATAGCAGCGTATTTTGTTTCACCGTCAAGCTGGTAATCAGCGCTCTTCCTCGCCTGTCCTCGCAAATCAACGATATTCCGTTTTTAATCGAGAGATCGGGACTGCGTTTTTCATAAGCGTCGCCGTATAATTTAACTTCACCTTCAGAAGGTCTTAATCCATAGACGCATTCGAGCAATTCCGTTCTGCCGCTGCCGCCCAGTCCGAAGATTCCGAGAATCTCGCCGGAACGAACATTGAAGCTGACGTTTTTCACGATACCGTCTTTTGAGCAAAGGCGATCCGCGCTGAGCATACTCTCCCCGAAATCGTGCCGTATCTCTTTTTTATAGCTGACAAAATCGCCGCTCATCAATCCGACGAGTTGGTCTTTATTGATGTCTTTTGTTTGAACCGTATCGACCAGCTGCCCGTTTCGCAGCACTGTAATCCGGTCGGTCAGTTTAAAAACCTCGTCCATGCGGTGCGAAACGTATAATATGGCCGTTCCTGCCGCTCTGCATCTTTCAATCAACGCAAATAAAATATCAACCTCTTTCGAAGTCAAGGATGCCGTCGGTTCATCCAGAATCAGCAGGCGGCAATCCGTTAAAATCGCTCTAACAATTTCCAGCAGCGTCTGCTGCGGAGGGGTCATTCTGGATGCCGGCAAATCAACCGGCAAAGAAATGTTGTACTCCTGCAAAATCCGTTCAACTCTTGCGCGCATCTTTTTATAGTTGATGCTGACCAGACACTTTTTCTCGTATTCCAGACCAAGATAGATGTTTTCAACGCCGTTGAACGAAGGAATCAGGTGCCTGTCCTGATGAATTACATTAATTCCCATTTTTCTGCTGCTCTGCGGACCGTTGATGTTCACCTTTTCAGAGAGCCAGATGATATCCCCTTCATCGACAGGGTATACGCCAGTGAGTATTTTGATCAACGTCGATTTACCAGCCCCGTTCTCGCCAACGAGTCCGTGCACTTCGCCTTCCCTGATCTCAAAATTGATATTCGAAAGCGCTTCCATTTTCCCAAAGCGCTTTCTTAATCCGATTGTTTGTAACAGCATAGATTGCTCCTCGCCCTCCTGTCTGCCGCTGATTACAGCGCTTTTGATTTTGGAGGGAATAAATTGCCAAAAGTGTGTTCGATAGAGACCTACTTGTCGTGTCACGTAATCGATGCGGCTGCCCCGGCCGGGTTTCCCCGCCGGGGAAACCGCATCAAACAGATATGCTCTGGTTTGTGCTTAGTCTATGATTGTCGCCGGAGCGTAACGGTCTCCCTTTTCAACCTGTTCGCCGTTAAACAGACGTTCCATTTCGCTCGTAACGATCTCTGCCATACCTTTGAAGTTCTGCGCAACTGTTGCGATCAGCGTGGAACCGCTCTGGATCATCTCCACCGCCTGCGAGTTTCCATCGACGCCGACAACCAAAACTTCGTCCCTTCCGGCATCCGCCAGCGCCTGGGAAACGCCGATTGCCGGTTCATCCCATGCGCACCACACAGCAGTGATGGAGCCTTTTTCCGGGTTGGCAAGAAGCAAGTTTTCCATGATTTTCCGCGAGTTTTCAATCGGGCCGGGAACTTCTACGTGTTGTTCCGTGATCAATTTGATGTCCGGATTCTGCGCCAGAAGATCATCAAATGCTTCACAGCGCTTCAATACACCGGGGTGCGGTCTGTGCGTTAGCGCAATAACGGTGCCTGCGTTGCCCATCTTGTCAAAGAGATACTGCGCTATCATCTGGCCCATCGCATAGTTATCCGAAGTGGCATTGACGACCATTCCTTCAATATAACCACTGTCGCAACCGAACACCGGGATATTTGCTTCAGCCGCTTTTTCGATCTGGGTCGCTACTTGATTCGGATCCGTGCTGACGATAACGATCGCATCGACCTTTGCGGAAATAACATCTTCCATGCGGCTGGCAAGCATCGCCATATCACCCTTTGTATCCACAACGGTGACCGACCAACCCTTTGCTTCCATGTTCGCTTTCATCGTCTCAGCCATCTCATTGGTGGTTACCGAAGAAAGATACGGCGTCAGGATCGATATCTCTTTGACAGCCTGCGTCGTTGCAGTATCTTGCGCCGTTTCTTGTTGCGGTGCCGCTGAACATGCCATGCCGGTTGTTAACAG
>QKAN01000100.1 GCA_003246365.1 Clostridia bacterium | reverse complement strand
ATTCCATGGCGTTGAGTTTCTTGTAATACTCAATCTTCTCCATGGCTTCTTTTTCCGCACGCTCAAAGAGCTCATCCGCGGCATCCGGGAAGGTCTTCTTCAAGGAAGCGTAACGTACTTCGCTCGTAATGAAGTCTTTGAATGATCCGGTCGGATCTTTGCTGTCCAGTGTGAAGGGATTCTTTCCTTCTGCTGCCAAATCAGGATTGTAGCGATACAGCGGCCAATAACCAGCCTCGACCGCCTTCTTCTCCTCGATCTGCGAGTGACCCATGTTGATACCATGGTTGATGCAGGGCGAGTATGCGATGATTAAGCTCGGTCCTTTATAAGCTTCCGCCTCGTTGACCGCCTTCATCAGCTGATTCGGGTTGGCACCCATGGCAACTTTGGCAACGTAGACGTAACCATAGCTCATCGCCATCAGGCCGAGATCCTTCTTCTTGGTCCGCTTACCGGCGGCCGCGAACTTCGCGATGGAACCGGTCGGGGTCGCTTTGCTGGCCTGTCCGCCTGTGTTGGAGTACAGCTCGGTATCCAGAACGAGAACATTGATGTCTTCGTCCATGGCAAGCACATGATCAAGTCCGCCGTAACCAATGTCGTACGCCCAGCCGTCGCCGCCGAGAACCCAGATCGACTGCTTCACCAGCAAGTCGGCGTTGTCAAGCAGTTCGGTCGCGAGTTTGCAGGCTTCGCAATCGCAGACTTTGCCCTTCTTGACCCATTCCGCTTCCCATTCCGTGCCGGAAAGGTCAACGCCGTCTTTCGCGGCGGCGATCAAACGCTCGGATGCCGCGCGCGAGGTCGCACCATTGTCCTTGTTGTCCAGCCAGTTCTGGCAGGCAGCGCGGAGTTCTTCGGTTGTGTATTCGGCTGCCATGAGTTTCGTCACAACTTCCGTAACATTGTTGCGACGCTGCGTATTGGCAAGAACCATACCAAAGCCAAACTCGGCGTTGTCTTCAAACAGGGAGTTTGCCCATGCCGGGCCGTGGCCCTTCGTGTTGACGGTGTACGGGCAGGTCGGTGCGCTGCCGCCATAGATGGACGAGCAACCCGTTGCATTGGCAATCACCATACGATCACCGAACAGCTGCGTGATGAGCTTGACATACGGTGTTTCGCCGCAACCTGCGCATGCGCCGCTGAACTCGAAGAGCGGTTTCTTAAACTGGCTGCCCTTCACCGTTGCGGTGTTGAGTTCCAGATCTTTATCCGGCAGAGCCGCGAAGTAATTCCAGTTCTCTTCTTCCTTCTCAACTGCATCTGCAAGCGGACGGAATTCGAGTGCTTTTACCTTTGCCGGGCAAACATCGATGCAGTTGCCGCAACCGGTGCAGTCCCAGGGGCTGATCTGAATGCGGAACTGATAGTTTTCAAAGCCTTTACCCTGCGCTTTGATGGTTTCAAATCCAGCGGGTGCAGCGGCTTTTTCTTCTTCTGTTACAAGAGCGGGGCGAATGACAGCATGCGGGCAAGCCAGCGAGCACTGGTTGCACTGGATGCAGTTGGTTGAAATCCAGCGAGGTACGTCAACCGCGATGCCGCGCTTTTCGTACTTGGTCGTACCGGTCGGAACCGTGCCGTCCGCGCTGAACTTGGAAACCGGAAGCTTATCGCCTTCCTGCGCAAGTGCCGGCCCGATGAACTCCGTAAA
This sequence comes from Clostridia bacterium, assembly GCA_003246365.1. Classification (GTDB taxonomy): domain Bacteria; phylum Bacillota; class Clostridia; order Christensenellales; family CAG-138; genus UBA7703. The sequence goes on along the minus strand of QKAN01000100.1, from coordinate 3,523 downwards.
ATACGGATCGTCCGTCGTCTTAATAGCGACAGCGCCTTCGGTTGCGGTTGCCCAGGATTCGGGATACTTGATTTCTTCAATCGCGTTGACGCCAAGATCGATTGCATCCCAGTTCATCTTAACGATGTTGTCGCCCTTTTTGCCGTAAGATTTCTTCGCGGCGGCTTTCATGTATTCGATGGCTTCTTCAACCGGCATCACGTTTGCGAGTTTGAAGAACGCGCTCTGCATGATCGTGTTGATGCGTCCGCCCATTCCAACTTCGCGCGCAAGTTTGATTGCGTCGATGTTGTAGAATTTGAGCTTCTTCTTCGCGATTGCGCGTTTCAAAGAAGCAGGCAGTTCGCATTCCATTTCGGCAAGCGACCACGCGCTGTTGAGCAGGAATACTCCGCCTTCGCGCATACCGTCTGCAACGGCGTAACGCGTAACATAGGACGGGTTGTGGCAAGCGACGAAGTCGGCATGATCGATCAGATACGGGCTCTGGATCGGCTTTTTGCCGAAACGCAGATGCGAAACAGTTAGACCGCCGGATTTCTTCGAATCGTATGCGAAGTAACCCTGCGCGTACATTGACGTATGATCGCCGATGATCTTGATGGAGTTCTTGTTCGCACCAACCGTACCATCGGAACCAAGGCCGAAGAATTTGCAGGCGATCGTGCCTTCCGGCGCGGCATTCACCTGACGGCGAATGGAGAGCGACAGATTCGTTACATCGTCGATAATACCGACGGTGTAGTGATTTTTCGGCGCTTTTTCTTCGAGGTTTGCAAACACAGCGTCAACCATTGACGGCGTGAATTCTTTGCTGCCAAGACCATATCTGCCGCCGAACACTTCAACGCCAGTCAGGCCGGTTTCAACAAGCGCATTGAGCACATCCTGATACAGCGGCTCGCCGAGGGAACCGGGTTCCTTCGTGCGGTCGAGTACTGCGAGACGTTTGACGCTCTTCGGCAGCGCTTCAACGAACTTAGTAGCAACAAACGGACGATAAAGGCGAACTTTGAGTACGCCGAGCTTCGCTCCCTGTTTGTTCAGGTATTCGATGGTCTCTTCCGCAACATCCGCGCCGCTGCCCATCAGAACAATTACGTTCTCCGCATCCGGTGCGCCGACATAGTCGAAGAGGTTATACTTGCGTCCGGTCAGCTTGCCAACCTCAGCCATGTAGTGTTCAACGATAGCGGGAACTGCATCATAGTATTTGTTTGCAGCTTCACGACCCTGGAAATAAATATCCGGGTTTTGCGCCGTGCCGCCCTGATGCGGATGGTCAGGATTCAGCGCGCGGGCGCGGAATGCTTTCACCGCATCATAATCGAGCAGTTTGCCCATGTCTTCATAATCGATGGTTTCAATCTTCTGAACTTCGTGCGAAGTGCGGAAACCGTCAAAGAAGTGCAGGAACGGAACGCTGCTCTTGATCGAGGAAAGGTGCGAGACCAACGCAAGATCCATGACCTCCTGAACGGAGGCGGAGGCTAGCATGGCAAAGCCGGTCTGGCGGCAGCTCATTACATCCGAATGATCGCCAAAGATCGAAAGCGAATGCGCAGCCAACGCACGGGCGCTGACATGGAACACGCCGGGAAGAAGTTCGCCGGAGATCTTGTACATGTTCGGGATCATGAGCAAAAGACCCTGAGAAGCGGTAAACGTCGTTGTTAACGCGCCGCCCTTCAGGGATCCGTGTACGGCACCGGCGGCGCCGCCTTCGCTCTGCATTTCCGCAATGCGGACTTGTTGTCCAAATAGATTCGTTCTGCCGTTGGCCGACCAATCGTCAGCAACTTCCGCCATGGGAGATGACGGCGTGATCGGGTAGATCGCCGCTACGTCAGAAAACGCATACGCAACGTGCGACGCGGCGGTATTACCGTCGATTGTCATAGTTTTTGCCATTTTTGTGGATGCCTCCTCAGTGATATGTATGGAATCGGGTGAAACCCAAGGATTACCACCCAATATTATACCTTTCAGATTATATACTGTCAATCAAAGCAAGCAGTACTATCCGAAATAAATGCAGGATTTGTTATCATTTTTTATTAATATTTCAATTTCAAACGATTCTATTGCAAGAATTCCTGCAATATTGAATTAAAATATATATTCCCGGTTCATATCTTGTCAATAAAGCAACTCTTTCTTTTTTGCGCACTTCTGATCTGGTCAGTAAAAAACTTCTAATATATTCAATAGTTATCTAGAAATATAAAAAGGGAGCTGTTCGCTTACGCGCACAACTCCCTTGCTGCTCATCATTGTTTACTCATTTGCTTTTACAAAGAGCATTCCCCGATATTCTTACTTACGCTCTGCCTTCGCAGCCGAGAACGGTTGTGATCTTGTGCTCAACCATCGATTTGATCGCTTCGCGCGCGGGTTTTAGATACTGGCGCGGATCAAAATGCGAAGGATTGTCGTTGAAATATTTACGGATCGTCGCCGTCATGGCAAGGCGAAGGTCGCTGTCGATATTGATCTTGCAAACCGCCATACGGGCCGCTTCGCGAAGCATATCTTCCGGTACGCCGATTGCATCCGGCATGTTGCCGCCGTTTTCGTTGATCATCTTCACAAATTCCGGAATAACGCTCGATGCGCCATGAAGAACGATCGGGAACCCGGGCAGACGTTTTTCAACTTCTTCAAGAATGTCGAATCTCAGCTGCGGTTTCGTGCCGGGCTTAAACTTATATGCGCCATGGCTTGTGCCAATCGCGATTGCCAGCGAGTCCACGCCTGTGCGTGTTACGAAATCTTCCACCTGGTCGGGATCGGTGTAGCTGCCTTCGCCCGCCGCTACTTTGACGTCGTCTTCTACGCCTTCCAAGCGTCCGAGTTCGCCTTCTACGACTACGCCGTGATCATGCGCATACTCGACAACCTGCCGGGTGAGTTTTACGTTCTCTTCATAGCCATGATGCGAACCGTCGATCATAACGGAAGAAAATCCGCCGTCGATGCAGCTCTTGCAGAGTTCAAACGTATCGCCATGGTCGAGATGGACACAAATCGGCAAATCCGTTTCAATGCAAGCAGCTTCAATGAGTTTCATTAAATAGGTATGGTTTGCATATTTGCGCGCGCCGGAGCTGACCTGAAGAATCAACGGGGATTTGAGTTCCTTCGCGGCCTCAGTGATTCCCTGAATAATCTCCATGTTGTTAACGTTGAACGCGCCGATGGCATAACCGCCGGCATACGCATCCGCAAACATTTTTTTGCTGGTTACGATAGGCATAATAAAAGTCTCCTTTTCCTGATCGGTCGGATCAATTGTGCGTTTCTTTCGATACGTATTCTATCATAAGAAGTTAAAATTGCAATGAAAAAAACCTTGTTTTAGAGATCAATACAATTAATTTATAAGAAATTATTACAAAATACAGTATTTTTACACGTCTCACTCCGCCCGCTGCAATGCGCGTTCGGATTGCTATCAACGCGATTATACGCTATACTACGCATGAAACATATTTGATTTTTCCTCTACTCAATAGAGGATATT
>QKAN01000209.1 GCA_003246365.1 Clostridia bacterium | reverse complement strand
CCGGTGCAGCCGCGCGGATGGGCTGAAGTGCCCAAAGGCCGTTGTCCAGGAACGCAGCTTTTCCTTCTGCAAACTGAGCGATCGATCCGCTATAATCCACGTCGAAAGCGGTCTTCTGATTCACATAACCGTAGATGTATTCGCGATAGAGATCAAATGCAAGCTTCCAGTTTGCATCCGCCGCGATCGTCACTTGGCCTGCGTCTCTCTGTGCATCCCAATCGGGAACATTCGCGTAGACGGTGCTTGCATACATGCCGATCAGTGGCATCATCGCGGTCCAGTTGTCTTTATAACCGGCCGAGAAGGGTGCGATGCCTTTGGAAACGAGTGCGTCACAGGTCGCTTTCATTTCGCTGAGCGTTCTGGGCACGGTCAATCCGTTGTCCGCAAGAACCTTCTTGTTGACGTAGATGCCGATGCTGCTGTTATCGAGCGGGATCGCGTAGAGCTTCCCATCCGATTTGAAATCCTTGAACATCTTATTGGATGCAAGTAATACTTCCTGACTGAAGTTGCCCAAGAACGCTTGTCCGGTCAAATCGAGGCAAAGACCTGCATCTGCGTATTCGGAAGAGGAGTTGTGGAAAATGTCCGGCATATCGCCCGAAGCGATTTTCGCTTTCATGACAGTGTTGAACTGGTCAGGAGACATTCCCTGCTGTTCGATTGTGATGTATGGATATTGCGCTGTGAATTCTTTGATGATGATATCCAGCGCATCCTTCGGGCCCTGCGCATCTTTCATGTGCATGAAGATCAGATGGACAGGTTCTTTTTCTGCCGGTTCCACTGTGGGTTCTTCTGCAACAACGGCTTCCGTTGCTTCGGGGGTCTCTGCAGGAGTAGCAGGTTTTGCGCAGGCTGTGAAAACGGAGCAAACCATGAGCGCAACCATGAGTAGTACAACAAGTCTCTTCATTTCTCTTCCTCCTTAATTTTAAGACCGAGTGTTACGATCCATGGTTTGAGTATAGATGTGTTTGGCTGGAGTGAAAATAAACGAAATAAACCTGAATTTGAATAAAATAAAGATTATGGGTCGATATTACTCATCTGTCGGGGTCACATTAAAGAACGCTTTGTATCGTTTCGTAAAATAGTACGGATTCTCAAACCCAACCATTTTCGCAACATCTTTGACCTTTAATGTTTTGTTTTTCAATAAAACATTTGCTTTCGTCATGCGAACTTCTGTCAGATAATCGATAAAATTCTGACCGGTCTGGACGCGGAACAGACGGCTTAAGTAGATGTGGTTAATGTAGTATTCGTTTGCAAGAGCGATCAGCTTAATATCCTGCATGTAGTTCTCGTCGATAAACCGTATGATTTGATCGACAATGAAGGAGCTGCTCACCTTCTCCTGTTTGCTCAGTATGTGAAATACAACGTCGCTAACAAGGGTATCTACCCAGCTGATAACCGTTCCCAACCGATTCATAAAATCGACATCCGTAAGCGTGTTTCCCACACCATGCGGCTTGAACTGAAAATCAAATTGCCTCATGCACTCCTCCAGAAAAAGATAAAAATCATACGTGTTTTTCCGGAGTAGTTTGATTGCGCAATACTTTGCGTCCATTAGCTGACGGTAACGATCCAAAACAAATGAGGACAGGCTGGCGACGTTCGCGTGCATCAATTCCTTGATCAGGTTCTTATCGTCCGCTGAAAAAATCCGATGTGCCACACCGATTTCATTTTGTATGTCCTCGTAGTAAACCGGCAGCCCGCTTTGTTTTAGATTTTCAAATGCGGATGCCGCGCGTGCCTGTTCATACGATTGCGGAACAGACCCCAAGCCCTTTATTGTGCCGCCGACACCGATATTCACGGTGATCATCTCCATGTGGTTCAGAAACGGTAATGCTTCCGAGAAAAAGGTTTGGATCGCGGAGAAGGTGTCGATCTTCGACCTGTCCATGTCTCCGAACAGGACGCAGACCGTTGGGCTGGTTGCCCGCGCGAAAACATGGAATGTTCTTGTTTCGTGCGGCACCGCTTCCATACTCTTCACAACACGCCTGACGAGAACCTCCTGTTCCTGACCGATGAATCCGATCGCATTGCCAATGGACAGCACCGCGCAGCGAAAATATTGCGACGGGCTCAGTTCAACACCGAGCTTTGAAAGTTCGGCACGTATGCCAACCTACCGAGCTTTGAAAGTTCGGCACGTATGCCAACCTCGTTGTTGTTCGCTTCCGGTTGCAGCAATTGATTGAGCAGGCTTTCCTTCAGCAAGGGCTTGCTTTCCTCAAGGAGTGATTGCGTCGTTTCCCGGATCTCGGTTTCAGAGAACTTTTCCGCAATTTTTTGGATCGTACGGCGCAGAACCACGTTGATCTCACTCTGATTGAACGGCTTGAGGATATAATCCTGCGCACGCGAAGAAATCGCCTGCTTCATATAGTCAAACGATGCATGCCCGCTGATGACGATGATTTCGCAAGTATAGTTTTGCTTTGATATCTCTTTTAAAAATCGCATGCCATCCATAACCGGCATGCTCATGTCGGTCAGAACCAAATCGATCTTCTCGCTTGCCATGATGCGGAGTGCTTCTTCGCCGTTGTCAACGGCGGCTGCGAGCTCCATGCCAAGGCCAGCCCAATCGATCATGCTGATCAGGCCTCTTCTCTCCCATACTTCATCTTCAACGATCAGTGTTCGTATCATTATTCTCAACCTCCTGATAAAGCATGGCCGGATAATGGATCTTCACGCTGGTTCCAACATTCAGGTCGCTGTCGATCTCGATTTTCGCGGAATCCCCGTAGCTGATTTTCATGCGGTGATATACGTTCTTGAGCCCGATGCTTGGATATTCCGATGAGTAGAATCCCGAGTCGGAACTCTCCAGATTTTCCCGCAACGCCTGCAGTTCCCCGGACGACATACCGATTCCGTTGTCCGAAATATCAATGGTGATTACTTCGTTCTGAATCGAAGCGGTAATCATGATATACCAGATCGACTCGTTGTTTCGAAACCCGTGGATGATTGCGTTTTCAACAATCGGCTGTAAGGTGAGTTTCAGGATGGAGTACTGCATTAACTCATCCGGAATCTGAATTTGATATTTAATCCGCTCACCGAACCGAACTTTGTAGATGTTCAGATAATGTGTTGCGTGCTCGACTTCTTCCCGCATGCTCACGATATTATCCTTTGTTTTGATGCTGTAGCGTAAGATTTTACCAAGCGAATCGACGATCGTGTTGATCTCGGAAATCTGATAAACCGCCGCGATGCTGTTGACGGACTGAAGTGAATTGAAGAGGAAGTGCGGGTTAATCTGCGCCTGCAGCGCTTTCAGCTCCGCGTCCTTTTGCCGGATCGTCAGTTCATACTCATGCTTCATGACGAACTTCAGCCTCGAAATCAGCGAGTTAAAGTTTCGACTCAGGAGACTGATTTCATCACTGCCCTTTTCCTCTGCCCGAAGATCCAGATTGCCGTCCTCAATATGATTCATCACCCGGGAGAGGTTTTCGATGGGTTTGGAGAACTGCTTGGACAGCAAGTAGGTGATGAATATGCTCACGCCGGTTGCAAGAATTGCAATCAACACAATGTATTTCGTGATTGTATTGATGTCTTTCGCGTATTCGGATACCGGCACAAGGCTGACAATGCTCCACCCGGCTTCAACGCTCTGCTCGGACACAACGACATACTCTTTTTCATCGATGAAAACGGTCCCGTAGTTGTCAGACGTGCGAATTTTCTCTAGGATGTCTGCCCGAAGCATATCCCCGATGGCAGCGCCTGCGGAATCATACACGATCGTGCCGTCGTCTCCGACAACGTAGGTAAAGGAGCTGTCATAAGGGTTCACATTCTCGCAGATTTGTGCGATCTTTGATAGCTTGAAACTGATCATCAGTATGCCAAGCGGCTTATAACCGTGGTTCACATCCAGCGCCGTGCAGGCATAGGTGTAGACCATGTCGTCGATGACAGAGAAATCGTTTTGAATGGAAAGATGCTTATGCGTTGGAATCAGCGCATAATCAAACTTGTTGTTTTGAAGCGTTTTCATCGCGTCTTCCATCCATTGCGGCGCATTCCTTAAATCGAAATTTCGCTGATAGCTCGCTTTATTGTCGATGCTGTATACCAAATTGCCGCTGTTGTCGATAAAGACTATGCTGAGGATGTTGCTTTTCGATACGAGCGTCTCCATCATGGATGTGCCGATCTTATTAAACGCGTCATATACCGTGTCGTCGCCTGCGCTGCTGAGCGGAATCGACTCAACAAAATCTTCCTTGTTGAAAAGCGAGTATACCACCTGCTGAATGCTGCTCAACTCTGCCTCAAGGTTCGTAATCCCGTTTTCAATCAAGCTGTCATTCAGCTGGATGGAATTTTTCTTGATGATCTCCCGGCTGCTGTAATACGAAAACAGAATGACGAGCGAAACAATTGCCACAATCTGCAGCAGAAATGCTGTTGCCAGTTTGTTTCTGATTCTCGTGAAGTGAAGTTTCTTCAGCATATTTTCGCTCCAAGTTTAGATGATTTCATGTTTTTGTAAAGAACAAAAACCTCAAGCAGCAGATGAACTTGCTGTACTTGAGGATCAAATACATTATTACCCTAACATGATAGAAAAGAATCAGTCAAGCATGAGATCGAGATACTCTAGAGATAGAATCCTTGTGTTAATGCTAGAAATATTCATTTGCGAAATTACTGTTTAAGCTAAGCTACCAAATGAGCAACATATACGCTTCTTCCAGAAAGCTTATCAATAGAGAAACTCGAAATAGCCACAAATTCTTCAAAAGCTGCACCATGTTTAGCGTACGCTTTGCGTAGTCAAGAATTTGACTTTCAAAATCGTCATCACTATTTCATCATACTAAGTTGAGAGTAACTTTCAAAAAAATATTATAGAAAAGAATAATAGGTGATTATCCGTGAAGAAAGTAACTCGGACTATTGCGGTCTGTCCGATTCATATTCGTTCGGTACGCAGGGAGGCAAACCATTTCCCGAATTGTTCAGCGATCGTCACCGGAACACACGCCGTTCCGCTAACATTTTCAGTCTTTATCGGACGCCAGAGACAAAGTAGAGCGCTGGCGAAGGGACTCCTTGAAGGCTCCCCATTCGATAGCGCTTAATTTTTAATACGATCAAATATGAGTGAGTAATCAAGGAAAACTCATTTCACCTTCGGATACTCATTACACAACAGCCGATATGGTTTTTCATCCTCTTCAATCGTCGGGAACCTGCCAATCGGTTTTTCAAAGCGGTTGTCCGTGTTGTCGTCGTTGCATTCGCTGACTTCGCCGATTAAAACCGCGCCCGTGCCCGTCTCCACTTCAAAATCATGGTAGAGATAAGGCTGAATCGAGATGCTCTCGCCGGGTTTGAGGGTGATCTGCGTGCCTGCGGGCACCACATTCACCACACCGTCGAGGTGCAGTTCCACGTCGCTCACGCGGTCGACCGATTCATCCGGCAGCGAGTTATGGACGCGGATGAGCAGGTTCCCGCCGCCGCGGTTGATGATATCCTCCATCTTGCTCCAATGAAAGTGGTTCGGCGCGTATTGTCCCTCTTTGAGACAGAGCAGTTTTTCGGCATAAGTCTTTCTGTATTGGTCTCTGCGCTTGAGATTGCCGTTGCGGATCGTGATCAGCGAGAAACCGACCCTGTCAAAATCGCCCAGACCATAGTCGGTGATGTCCCAACCCAGCATGTTGTCGCGGATTTCGTCGTGGTCGTGCCCGATGCTTGCCCATTCCTTCGGCGTGAGATGACAAAACGGCGGGAGCGCAAAGCGGTACTCCGCCGCCATCGCTTCCAGTTCCCGCAGTGCTTTGTTGATTTGAGATCGTTTCATGCGCTTCTCCTAACACAAAAATCTTAATCTGTATTCGTTATCACGCAAACTCGTTGACTCGCACAAGCCGCATCTCCGCCTGCGAGCGGTACGCCGCGCTGATGATCTTCATGAGCTTCACGCCTTCGCCAATGGAAGGAATGCATGTTGCGCCGTTTTGCAGGCAGTCGGCAAAATGCCGCATCTCCGCATTGATCGCGCCCTGATAGTCAAACCGGCTGCAGTTGATCTGCGGCTTGATATCGACCAGCAGGTCATGCTGTACGGTGTGAATCTCGATCTCCGGATCGACCGTGACCCCGCCGCGGCTGCCCAACAGCTCCAGATACATCTGCTCTTCTTTGATGTGGCTTTTCGTGCTCGTTTCGGCAACGAGGCACGCGCCGTTTGCAAAGTTGACCAACACGACGTCGTGCTCTTCCACATCGTTGACGGTTCCTTCGGAGTGCGCCTGATAATGCTCCGTCGCACGGATGCTGTTGAGATTCTCTGTGTTGCGAAACGAACGCGAGAAGACGGATACGGGTTCCGGATCGCCCATAAGGCGTACGCTCAGATCGATGATGTGCGAACCGAGGTCGATCAGCGAGCCGCCACCGGAGCGCGATTTGTCTGAAAACCAGCCTCTCGGATCACCATAGCGCCGGATGATGCCCGCTTTCGCGTAATAGATGTCGCCAAACATGCCCTCGTCGCACAGACGCTTGATCAGGTTGTGTTTCTCGGAAAATCGGAACATGAACCCGTACATCACGAGTTTCCCGGTTTGTTTTGCACACGCCTGCACCTGTTGCGCTTCCTCCGCGCTGATGGCAGGAGGCTTTTCACAGAAAACGTTCTTTCCCGCGTTCAGCGCTTCAATCGTCATCGGCGCATGCAGATGGTTCGGCGTCGCGAGAATCACGGTGTCAATTGCAGGCTCTCGCAGTAATGCTGCGTAGTCTGTAAACGTCCTCTCGATTCCCCACTGCGCGGAGACCTGCGCGAGACGTTCTGCATTGCGGTGGCAGATCGCGATAAGCTGCATGCCCTCGCAGGCGCAGACCGCGTCATAAAGCCGCTCTGAGATCGTTCCTAAGCCAACGATTGCTATCTGAATCGGTTTCATCTGTCGCGCCTTTCTTCTTCTTTGCCGCGCTTCATGGTAAAATAGAGAAAAAGCACGCGAGGCAAACCATGTCGATACCGCCAAAGCTGATCGCGCCGCTCTACGTGGAGCCGAGCTCCGTCGGGTTCTGCACGACGATCAACAACATCAATCAAATGAGCTATTTCCATTCGCACGATTACTTTGAAGTATTTCTCGTGCTGGATGGCACCGCTGTGCACCTCGTCAACGGCAAGGAGTTCAGCCTTGTGCGCGGGTCGCTTGTGTTCATGCGCCCGAATGACGAGCACTGCTACCTAAACCCCACGCCGAACTTCCAATTCATCAATCTGATCGTGATGCAGGGCGTCATCGCGGAGCTGCTTGATTATTTGGGAAACGGATTCCCGAACGTGCTCCTCACAAACGAGTTCCCATC
>QKAN01000134.1 GCA_003246365.1 Clostridia bacterium | reverse complement strand
GCCGCGGGTATAAATATATACCCCTGTCGTGCCGTACTCATGAGCAGTGCCTGTAGCGGCTTGCCTATGGCTCCATAGAACATGTTAATGATTGAATCATAACTATGGAACGCCAGTACGATGCATTGCAGACGAATACTTAGAACACCCAGCCGAAGCATTTCGCTATCCGCCTGACTGTTAAAGAGTTTAACAAGCGGCTCCGCCATCAGGAACAGTCCTGCGCACATGATAATCGCACCGGAGATAGACACAATCGTGCTGAAACGCAGCGACTGCTTGACGCGGTCCCATCGTTTCGCGCCCCAGTTGAATCCAACCACCGGCTGGAAGCCCTGCCCAAAGCCGAGAATGATTGCAAACGGGAATTGCATGATGCGAACCGCAACCGAAATGCCCGCCAGAGCAGACGTCGAATATCCGCCTGCAATCCGGTTGATAATCACGCTCGCAAGCACGCCGGTCGCACTGCGGAGGAACGAGGTTGCCCCGATGGACAACACTTCCTTGATATCCTGCCAGACAAACTGGATTTTGCTAATGGCGATTGAAACGTTGCAGTGCTTTCTTGCATAAGGCCAAATCAAAATAATAAAGCTGATGAATTTCGAAATTGCGGTCGCGATGGACGCACCCGCAACGCCCAGATTAAATGTGTAGATGAAAAGCGGATCGAGGAAGCAGTTTAAAACGCCGCCTATACCGATGCCAACCATCGCGTAAGTCGAACTTCCTTCGCTTCGCAGCGACATGTTCAAAATATAACTAGCGATCATGAACGGAGCCGCCGCCAATACATAGGTCGCATATTGAATGGAATATGTTTTGCTCGTTGCCGTTGCACCGAGTAAGTCTACCAACGGGCTGATAAAGATCAATCCGGCAGCCGCAAATATAACACCGGCAACCATGCCCGAACTAAAGGATGTCGACAGACAACGGTCCGCTTCTTTCTGCTTTTGTGCACCTAGCAGACGAGAAACATAGCTGCTCACGCCTGCGCCGATTAGCGCGCCGATTAACGTAATTGCCCGTTCCAACGAGCTGTTGACACCAACAGCCGCCGTTGCATTGGTTCCCAACGTGCTTACGAAGTAAGTATCAACCAAACTATATATCGTAGTAATCAGCTGAGCAATGATGGGCGGCAATGCCATCTTTGGAATCAACGTCCTGATATCCTGCTCCAGCATTAATTGTCTTTTTTCTGCTGACACTTGTCTCATTCAATAACCTTCTTTCATACAATAACCTTATGGTTTTTTCGATCTGTTTGTGCGTTTAAAAATCATTTCAGTTTATTAAATACACAAACTTAATTTCTTGTTATAATGGCTGTTAGGGAGGATAATCTTATGGAATCTAGCATCCTGCGCGAGTTCGTCGTGTTAACCAACTTCTGCAACTACCAGACCGCTGCCGCCGAACTTGCTATATCCCAGTCCACACTCTCCAAACATATACAAAAGTTGGAACAGGAGGTTGGCCATCTACTGATCGACCGTTCCAAACGTGCTTTCACTTTAACTGCGCATGGCGCATTGCTGCGCGATTACGCTTCGCAGATAACAAGCATATGGGATTCAGCGCTGACAACACTGAATAATCTGAATGATGTCGACCCCCAGCGCATCTCAATTGCGTTTACCGAAATGCACGGCATTTACGGGATTGTCGAATTAATTAGCCGCTTTGGGAAACTGCATCCGGGAATAGAGCTGAACATACTTGAGAAAACCGGCCCGGAGCTAAAACCGATGCTGCTTTCCGGCGATTGCGATTTCATTTTTACCGCCCGAGCCGCAGATTCAAATGATTTCCAAAGTACCGTATACCAGTCTGACCGCTTCGTCGTTGCGCTTCCGGAAGGTCACCCGCTTGCCAAGCGAGATGCAATCTATCTTGAAGAACTCAAGGATGAAAAAATCATCGCACACAGACGACCCAGAGAAGTTTCACTATTGTGCAATTACTACACAGAGAATCATTTCAAACCCAACACCATTTCCAGCATCAGCAGCGCTGATACAATCATGCGCCTCGTAAACGAGAATGTCGGAATCAGCATTATTACGCGCCGAGCTGCTTTCATCAACCTACACGATTGTCATGTCGCCTTGGTCGATCTTCTCCCGGATATTTCGTTTGACATATATATGCTCTCCTGCAGGAAATATCCGCTTACACCCATCGCAAAAGCCTTCCGGCAATTTGTCAACGAGAACTCCGGCACACTGAAATGAATCCCAGTGTTAATGTCCGGCTCTGATCGACTAACTTTTATTCATCCAGCATCGTAACGGATGTTGCAGCCGGAATGATAAATTTCCCTTCTTCGCGAACCATGTCAAACCACCATTTGTTCGTTTTTTCTTCCGGATCATGCAGATCATGCTCTCGTAAATATGCAGCGCGTCTGTTAACAGACGCTTGCAGATCTTCGATACTGCCGTTCCAATTTTTAAAGTGCTCCGGCGTCGAATCCGGTCGATTCCACGGACACACTCTTGTGCACCTGCCGCATCCGGCTCCAAACACATGGTTTTGGCCGAAAGCGCTACACTTTTGACGGTTTATCACCCACGTCTTATATCCGTTATGTTCGGTTTTTTCTCCGTTGCATATCGCTTTTGAACGGCACGCATCATAACAAATATGGCAATTCGAACAATATTCCTGTAGACCAAAATCGATCGGTTTATCGACTTCCATCGGAAGGTCGGTGTAGACTGCCGCCCCTTTCATGTTTGCGCCAAAGAAGGGGTTCAGCGCTATGCCCAGACGACTACCCTCGCCGAGTCCTGCCGCCAATATCAGCGGCGTAACAGGGCCGGCGTTATAAAAAACGTTGTTCACTTGCGTATCCCAACCGCACAGGCGCAGATATTCTGAAACCGATTCCGATATCATGCCCAGTTGGTTGTAGGCAATATGGCTGCAAGGGTCATACATGTAGTCATAACCGCTTGATGCGATTGTTGTTGTCATTGGTTTGCGTTTAAGAAACACAATGGCATATTTAAACGGAACATTGACCGGACGCCCGCTCAAATCAAATTCGTCTAAATAAATAGCTCCCTCCGGCACTTCGCAAATACCAACGGCATCTGCGCCAAGAAAATATCCGAGGCTTTTCATATGCCGCGCCATGACGCGCGGGTCATCCGGAAACAGCGCTTTGTCTTTTGCCGGGGCAGATCGTTTCGTGTTCAGATCCTCGTCTCTGCCGCAGAGATAATCGCGTACGTTACAGAGCGCTTCGCGCAAAACAACCTTTTCGTCTTTCTTTTTTCCGGGGTCTTTCCCTTTTGTGCGGAATTGCGTTGGACTGCTTCGCTTCACTTCACCCACAAACTCTGTTGTTATCTTGTCCACGCGCTTCAGAAGATGGTCGGGATAAGGTCCCAGTTGCTCGTCGTTATAGAGAATATCTCTATATTCCATTTTGTAATTCATTTGATTCTTTTAGATTCCTTTTCTTCTATGGACTCGGTCATGCTCATAGGATTATCCTCTGTTCTGAAATTCAGGTTTTTGTAAAGCCGATATGTCAAAATTACACACACGGCCGAAGCAAGATAACCGAACGTGGGCATCGCCTGTAAAAAACTCAATTGTTTACTGATCCAGATATAAATCGCTAAAATCACAGTTGCAAAAAGCAATCCCGCTTGCAACGGAATTGCAATCTGAAAGATCGCGTTTATGTCCTTATAGAGAACGCGTGTAAACTTCCTTTTCGATATTAAAAACTGAATAACACCAATCAACGAAAAAACTGCTGCCGCCAACGATATCCCCATTGGCAGGCCGATAATGCTGTAATTAAGCGCAGAATAGTAGCAAGCTGATATCAGTAAGAACGCAAGCGAGGCAAAAAAAGCCACGCCTATTTTAACCTTAATCCGCTGTAGTTGTTTCGGATCTTCATCCCACAAATACCAAGGCCCATAATAAACATAGTAAATCCGAAAGCCCCGTTTGTTTTTGCAGGGTTTTTCCACAGCAATATAGTTTTCTTCAAATCGCTCTCTTGGTGTTTTCATTTCATCACCCGTATTTATAGGTTATTGATTTCCTTAACCCTGTGGCATGCAACAAAGTGCCCGGGGCGGGCTTCCTTCAGCTCAACCGGTTGCTTGCAGCGCTCATCCGCATAGATACACCTGGAAGCAAAGCGGCAGCCTGGCGCTGGATTGACCGGAGACGTTA
The DNA here is from genome assembly GCA_003246365.1 of Clostridia bacterium. Taxonomy (GTDB): domain Bacteria; phylum Bacillota; class Clostridia; order Christensenellales; family CAG-138; genus UBA7703. The sequence goes on along the minus strand of QKAN01000134.1, from coordinate 15,059 downwards.
TTTCGCCCTTCAGCATGATTCGTTGCTTTGGCGCGTGGATATCCGTAGTCGGAATCGCGGATAACAGCGCCTTTGTATAAGGATGCAGCGGATGATCGAACAATTCATGTTTATCGCTGGTCTCTACCATTTGCCCGAGATACATGACACAGATTTTGCTGGAGATATGCCGCACAACCGACATATCATGCGTAATGAAAAGATAGGTAAACCCAAATTCATCCTGAAGATCCATGAGCAAATTCAAAATCTGCGCCTGAATGGATACATCGAGAGATGAAACCGGCTCATCGCAAACGATAAACTTCGGGTTCAGCACCAGCGCGCGCGCAATACCGACGCGCTGTCTCCTGCCGCCATCCAACTCCTGCGGATAGGACATGCGAAGGCGTTTTTCGATGCCAACAATATCCATTAGTTCGCTGCTCTTGCGTTCCAGTTCTTCTTTTGAATAGTGCAGATGCAACCGCATGGGTTCCTGAATGATATCCTGAACCGTCTGCCTTGGATCCAGCGAAGAATATGGATCCTGAAAGATGATCTGTGCATTCCTGCGGAATTCATTCATCGCTTTACCCTTGAGATGGGTAACGTCCTTGCCTTCAAATGTCATAGAACCGGCTGTCGGCTCGATTAAATGAACGAGGGTTCTTCCGAGTGTAGATTTTCCGCATCCGGATTCGCCTACCAACCCGACGGTCTTTCCCTGTTCCAGAACAAAGCTCACATCGTCAACTGCATGAACCATTCCACGGGGGCTTTTAAAGAATTTTGAAAGGTGCTCGACCTCAATCAATGCTGACATTTTTTTGCTCCCCCTTTGCAACACAGAGAATAGTGACCATCTGAAACTACAAATAGTTCATTGTTGAAATGCAAGCATTCTTCGCATCTCTCCGGACAGCGATCATAAAACGCGCAACCTTCAATCGCCTTCGTGGGATCCGGTGGAAGCCCTTCAATTGGTGAAAGACGTCTGACATTCTTTTTTAGGTCCGGCAATGCCGCAAACAACCCTCTTGTATATGGATGGGAGGGATGATCGAAAATGTCTTCTTTTGTGCCGCTTTCAATAATACGTCCCGCATAAATGACATCGACGAAGTCGCATACATCCGCAACGACGCCAAGGTCATGCGTAATCAGAATCATCGCGGTACCAGTCTGGTCACGCAGGTCCTTAATCAAATCCAAAACTTGTGCCTGGATCGTGACATCCAGCGCTGTTGTCGGCTCGTCTGCAATAATCAGTTTCGGAGAACACGCCAAAGCCAAAGCGATTACGACCCTTTGTTTCATTCCACCCGAAAACTGGTGTGGATACTCGTCCGCGCGGTCACTGCTGATTCCAACGGTTGAAAGCATATGGATTGCATGGCGGTTCGCTTCCATCTTGCTGCAGTTGTGGTGATAGCAATACCCTTCTGCAATCTGTTCCTTCACAGTTTTTACAGGATTCAGCGCCGTCATTGGGTCTTGAAAAATCATCGATATATTTCCGCCGCGTAACTTTTGCAGTTCGGCGCTGTTCATATCGAATATGTTTTTTCCCTGGAAATTCACTTCACCTTCGCAAAGCTCCACCGCATACTCCGGAAGAATGCGAAGAATAGACTTCGCTATGGTTGTTTTTCCCGCGCCGGTCTCCCCGACTAATCCCAGAGTTTTTCCTTCGCGGAGTTTTAAAGAGACATTGTTCACCGCGTAGACAGTTTCTCCATTTGAATGGTAGTGAACCGAAAGATTCCGAATTTCGAAAAACGGATGTCTGTGATGTGCATCAAATTCACGTGCATCGTGATGATGGGAATGCTGATGCGTTTCATCGTTGTCATGCTGTTTTTTATGCCAATGCATTTTATGTTTAAACATGTCAGGCACCTCAGTCTTTCATTGTTGGATCCAGGATATCTCGGACTGCATCACCAATTAAATTGAAGCAAAGAACCGTGATTACAATAAAGATACCCGGAATCAAAACCATGTGGGGATAGTAACGAATATAGCCGCGCGCCGAGGAAAGCATTGCGCCCCATTCAGGCGTTGGCGGCTGCGCACCCATTCCAAGGAAGCTCAGCGAGGAGGATGCCAGTCCGTTTCTGCTTATGCTCATTGCGATTTCGACAATAATCGGGGAAAATGCGTTCGGCACGATATGCTTGCCAATTATTGTCGGCGTTGGGCAGTCAATTGATCTGGCGGCCTCAATGTATTCCATATTTCGAATGCGCAGGATATTCGCCCGCATAAGTCTGGCAAACCCGGGAATGCCCGTAAGGCCAAGCGCCCATATGGACTTATCCACGCCCGCGCCAAATACCGCGCAAAACGCCATTGCAAGAACGATCATTGGAAACGATTGAAATACATCCATGAAGCGCATGATGCAACTGTCAATCACATCGCCAAAATATCCGGCAATTGCCCCAAGCAAAACGCCAAGCACGGCGGAAACAATGGTAGAGCATACGCCAATTGCGATGGTGTAGCGCGCACCGTAAATAACACGGGAAAGAATATCCCGGCCTAATTCATCGCACCCCAACAGGTGACGCCAGGATGGGCCGGAAAACGCATATGCCGCATCCATATATTTATAATCCCAGCGAAAGATCAGCGGAGAGAACAAGCAAAGTAAAATTAGAAGCGCAAGGGTGCTCATGCCAATCATGGCTCCGGTATTGTGCGTCAGTCTGGCCCAAACATATTTCATCGAACCCGGTTTGAGCTGTTTGATATATGCATTTCCCCTTTTTTTCGAAGCTCGATCAGCCATTTGTCTTCGCCCTCCTCTTGTTCCGTGCTACATACTGCGCTTTGATTCTCGGGTCTATGAATGCATAGATCAAATCTGTCAGTAGCATGATTACCGCAAAGGTAAACGCAACAAAAACAATTCCTCCCGTTACGGCGGTTGAATCGTGGCTGTTTATGCTGTTAACCAAATATGCACCGATGCCAGGAATGGAAAAGACTAATTCAAGCACGGTTGCGCCGCCCAGCATGCTGCCAAAGCGCATACCGATGACCGTCATGATCGGAATCAGAGCATTCGGAAGCGCATGACCATAGGTTACGGTTCTTTCGGGTAGGCCTTTTGCGCGCGCGGTTGTAATATAATCCGCGCGATTCACCTCGAGCATGCTGGCCCTCACCTGCCTTGTAAAACCGGCAAGGCCGCCAAGCGAGTTTGCAACCGTTGGTAATATGAAGTATTTAAACGAACTGTTCCCGGTGGACGGCAGCCAATGCAGCGTTAGTGAAAAAAGAATAATCAGCATCAACGCGGTCCAAAAGCTGGGCATGCAGTCAAAAAACAATGTGACCATTAAGCCGGTGCGATCACCAATGGAGTTCGCGTGCTGCGCGCTGTAAACACCCAACGGCAACCCGACTAGAATCGTCAGAATGATGCTATATAAAGCGATCTTAAACGTACTCGGAAAACGCTGAACCAATTGGTATTTGATACTGGTGCCATCAATGATGCTGTTACCAAAATCAAAGTGAAGAAATATATTTTTTAAATATTCCCCCATGCGTACAATAAACGGTTGATCCAAACCCATAGAAATACGCTTCGCTTCGATTTCAGCCTCAGTATGAATGCCTTGGCCTAATGCGAGAGAAGCGGGATCACCGGGAATAAAGCTCATCAAGGTGTACATGATAAGCGTAACCGCAATCAGCGTTGGAATTAGTATGAGAAGTCGCTTCAGCACATAGCGTATCATACTTATAGTTCCTTTCTTGGTAATGAAAAATTCGGCACTGCGCTCTGCAATCAGATTATATGCAGTGCCGAATCATCAGTCTTTCAAATAACGACTTCGCGTTTCAGGTTTTTACCCCTGAAGCCCGACGGAAACGTAGTCGGACGTGAAGGTCATAGCATTGATCGTCGGGTCACCCTTTGCCATATGGCAGTCAACCAGGCCTTTTGTCGTAACAATGGTCTTGCCTTCATTGTACATACCAATGATATAGCACTGATCAATCAGATAGTAATTCCTGAATGCATTCAGGTTGTCTGCGCTTCGGTCTGCGCAAGCTGCATCCAGAAGATCCTGAAGGGTCTGATCAACCGCAAACCCAATGGTTCCGCGCTCTGCGCCATAGCTCGCCTGGCTCATAAGCGATGCCCAATAGGTTGTCGTAAAGCTCGTTACGCTGGTTCCGGTAACGTCGATATCCCATGCAGTCGGGTCGGATTCGTAGGAGTTGAACACGGAACGGTCGTACTGCAAGATTTCGCAGTTAATGCCAGCCTGCTGGAGCTGCTGCTGCATAACCTGATAGGCGCCCTGCGGAGCTTGTGTGCGGACGATCAGGCGAACGCTGAGTTCACCGGCGCCATAACCCGCTGCCGCAAGATATTCGGCCGACTTCGTCAAATCCTGTGCATAAGGATCAACTTCATCCCACTCGTCCAGATAGTCAGGTCCCTGATTCGGAGCTGAATCATAGTGAATCTGATATTCGGAGTTGCCAAATCCAAGGGTATATACGGTGTTGAAATCGAGCGCATACGCGATCGCTTTACGTACGTTTACATCGCTGCAGACGGAGCTTGCGTTGCAGTTGAACATCAGACAATCGTTCATTGCGTTTGCATAGCGCGTGATAACATAGTTACCGGATGCTTCAAAGTCGGCAACGGATACCACGTCGACTTCCGCCATATCGACTTCGCCATTCTCCAGAGCGATCGCGCGGGTGTCGGCTTCCGTCATGGCAATCAGCTGGATCGTCTTAACATTCTGGAGTTCAATCGTGGTAAGGTTTTCCGTCTTCCAGTAATCATCTCTTGCTTCCAGAACAACAGAGTGAGCTGCCTGATAATCCGTCACCTTGTATGCACCTGTGCAAGCCGGCGTATTCAGGATTTCATCTTCCGTTGCGCCTTCATACCAGCTCTTGCTGCAAATACAAGCATCGCAGAGAACTGCTTCGATGCAGCCTTCCGTGCTGTCGGCAAGGTGAATGCGCAGCGTGTACGTATCCAGAGATTCGCCAGATTCATAATACATGTTGATATTGCTGTAATAACCGAATTCTTTCAGGGTATCATAGCTAAATACAACGTCTTCGGCGGTAATGTTATTGCCAAGAGTATCGGTAATATTGTCATAGATCTCTACGTCATAGGTGAAATCGTCAACCTTAGTAACATTCTTTGCCGCAACAAGTTCCAATTCACCCGCCGCCAGCATAGCCCCTGTAAACGGAGTATATGCAAGGTGCGTGTAAGCAATGTACTCGATCCATGTACGAGTACCGCTGGTCGTTGCAAACGGGCCTGCGCTGAACGAGTTGTCGTCAACAGCAATTACTACAGAATCAACCATCTCCGTAGCAATATCGAGCGTAGAAGTGTCTACGTTTGTGATGGCTTCGCTCTCGCTGTTGTAGATATCACCGGAGCCTACGCCGGTCGTCGCATCGGAGGATGCAGACGAATCTTCGGATGTAGTAGCAGTATTGCTGCATCCGGCAAAGAGACAAAGAACCAGAGCCGTTGCTAAAAGTATTGAGATCAATTTTTTAGCCTTCATTTTAATTCTCCCTTTCTTTTTATATTAGCGCTCATACAAGCCTTATGAGCGATAACTTCCCAACATTCTGCAAACTTAGAAATGTGTAAAATGATCCGACATCAAGACCTTTAGCTTCCCCTCGGGCGTTGACGTATCGATGCTCTCACGGATGGTGATTAACGTAATTCCCATGAAGGAAAGGTCTTCTGCCATATCCTGAAGTTCAACCATATTTCCTGCAATTTTATTGATGCTTTCGGCGATCAAAGTATCGCCGCGCTTTGCAATTGTAAGAAGGCGTTGAAACTCGTCATCGCAATCCTTATCATCAATGAATATTTGAAATTCACCTTTTTCTTTCAAGCATTTCAATTGATTCTCTTTATCGGTCTCTGTTGAATTTGCTCGCACATATCCATACGTCATTTATATTTCCCTCCGTTTCGATATTTTTCAGTATCGGAAACTTTCAATCTATAATATTTAGAGCTTGCAACCCTCTCAGATTCAAATACCGAAATGGCATCAGATTTTAAAATGGCATTATTTATCCACACGGTGAATGAAGGCAACGATGAAAACATAGTTTTGAAAACGCGCAGATATTTCATATTTGCGAAACAGAAAATTAAATGATCAAACGTGATTTTACTTTTATTTTTAGTATTTGGATTGATTCTGGAAAGATCGACTTCGCCAAACTTAATTATTCTTAACTGTTCTTTTTCTGTACTTTAGCATTTGCTCATCTGCCCGGTCAATTCGAATGCTGCGCACCTATTCCAAAATGGAATCGGAGCTGGGATTATCTCAAATTTAGTGCGTGTACAATTCCTCTCTTGCTTTCAAAATTACCTCGAATACGCAATTTTGTTTCGAATCAAAGGATTCAGTATCCAATAGAATCTAGTTCACAAACAAATATTTCGACAAATTCATTGACATTCAAAGTGATATTCCTTAAATTATTAGATAAGTTCTTAACTATTATTGGGAGAAAATACGATGGAAAACAAGCCTTTGATGTTTGAAATCAGGCAAACAAGCCAGGAATGGCGACAATATATGCATAAAATGGCATCAGAAATCGGGATTCCGTCCTCATACCGCCAAATCATTGTTCAATTGGAACGCAATCCCGGCATGAGCCAAAAAGAGCTTGCCGAGAATTGCCAGATTACGCGTGCAGCCGTCAGCCAGATTGTTCGCGAAATGGAGCAGAGCGGATATGTACGAAAAGAAACGGATGCGCGCGACCGCCGATATACGAAATTGTTTCTCACACCGGCGTGTGAATTCGCCCGTAACCAGTTGCATGAAAAACTTCACGAAACAGATCTTCGTCTGACTGAAGCAATTTCCCCGGAAAAGGAAGAACAGGTAAAAGCAGTATTGGCAATGATACGCGATATCCTGAGGAAAATATAAAGCCATGCTGCAATATTTAAAGAGATACTGGGTTTTTTGTTTGCTTGCCCCGCTTTTTATGGTCGGCGAGGTCGCTGTGGATCTCATTCAGCCGGCGCTTATGGCAAAGATCGTAGACGAAGGTGTGTTGGGCGCAAATCTTCAGATCGTACTTTCGGTAGGAATACAAATGATACTGCTGGTGCTCGCCGGAGGACTAAGCGGTATTATTTGCGGCGTTTTTGCCAACCTTGCAGCGCAAAACTTCGGAAACGATCTGCGCAAGGACTTGTTTTCGCATATCATGAATCTCTCCTTTGAGCAAACCGAATACTTTTCCACGGGTTCACTGGTTACCCGAATTACAAACGACGTAACGCAAGTGCAAAACATGGTCATGATGACGATGAGGGGCGTCGTCCGAAACGGCATCATGTTCTTTGGCGGCATCTACATGCTCTATCGTCAATCGCCCAAATTTGCTATGGTAACAGCCTGTGGTTTACCATTTGTGGTTTTGTTGGTGTTCTTCTTTCTAAAGAAGGGTGGTCCCCTGTTTACCATCGTCCAAAAGAAGCTGGACGGCGTCAACAATGTGATGCAGGAAAATGTCGCGGGAGCGCGCGTCGTCAAGGCGTTTGTAAAAGAAGACTATGAACTGAACCGTTTTGACGACGTCAACAATCAACTCTATAGCGTCAACCTCAGAGCGCAGTCCCTTCTGGCATTTATCAGTCCTGCAATGAACATCGTCTTAAACCTTTGCGTTGTTAGCATCATTTATGTAGGCGGTTTGTCTGTCCGCTCCAGCGGAAGCGTTACAACCGGAGAGATAATGGCAGCCATTACCTACGTCGCCCAAATATTGCATGGCATACTATTCATGGCAAATATCTCACAGACCTTTATCCGTGCAAGAGCATCTGTAGATCGCATAAACGAAGTGTTACGCTTTGACCCGTGTTTATCGGACGGTGCAATGATTCCCGACAACAGAAGCGGCAGCGTAGAATTTCGGGATGTTCAATTTGCTTACCCGAATTCCAGCGGAAAACCCGTATTGGACAAAATCAACCTGAAAGTTGAAGCCGGTGAAACCGTTGCCATTCTGGGTGCAACCGGCAGCGGCAAATCATCGCTCGTCAAGCTCATTCCAAGGTTTTATGACACAACAGCCGGCGAGATTTTGTTTGACGGGGTCAACGTGAAGGATTATTCCGTTGCGGAATTAAGACGCCGTATCGCTATTGTTTTGCAAAAAGCGGAATTGTATTCCAGATCATTAACGGAGAATATTCAATTTGGCAAGCCAGATGCTTCCCAAATTGAGATTCGCACCGCAGCGGAAGTTGCACAGGCTCATGATTTTATCAGCGACATGCCTGACGGCTATGACTCCATCGTAACCGAGGGAGGCCATTCGCTGTCCGGTGGTCAAAAACAGCGCATTTCAATTTCCCGCGCTGTTTTGAAAGATGCGGAAATCCTGATTCTGGACGATTCCACAAGCGCGTTGGATTTAAAAACAGAAGCATCGTTGTATAACGCTTTGCGTAAATCTAAGCCGAGATTGACCAAATTAATCATCGCGCAACGAATTGCCTCCGTCCGCAATGCCGACCACATCGCAGTGCTGGAAAACGGACGAATCGCTGCATTCGGCACACATAATGAACTTCTGCGCACTTCGCCGATCTATCAGGATATCTATCATTCTCAAGTGCGCGAAGAAGGGGAACCAACATGACAGAACAAAAATCGACTGCACCGCAGAGAATGACCCTGAACCAGCGCGGTGCTCCGCACCAGATATTTTCGCAGCAAATTGAAAAGCCAAAACAAGCAAAGCAAACATTACGGCGTTTAGCACATTACTTTGCCCAGGAAAAATGGTTCATGGTTATCCTTGTTTTTGCCGTTATTATCGTTACACTGGCATCTCTGCTGGCGCCTTCTTTGCAGGGAAAAGCCATTGACGCCATTACAAAGCATAGTTGGGATCAACTTCCTCAACTGATCGTTTTTCTGTTAATAACCTACCTGATTTCCGCAATCTGTACGCTTGGGCAAACATTGTCTGCCGCCCATTTTAGCCAGCGTATCGTGCGGCGCATGCGTCATGATCTTTTTGAGAAAATCGACAATCTATCCATCGCATATCTGGATACGCATTCCAGCGGCGACGTTATGAGCCGCATGACCAACGATGTTGAAAACGTATCTAACACCGTGTCGCAAAGCTTTGGGTCGTTGATTGCCGGAATTCTGACGATCATCGGCACTATTTCGATCATGTTCTGGTATTGCTGGCAGTTAACATTGATTACGATGATTACTGTCGTTTTGACCATCGTGGTTACAAAAAAACTCTCATCGGTCGTGCGAAAAAACTATCGTAAACGATCTGAATTGTTGGGGCATCTAAACGGACATTCCGAGGAGATGATTACCGGCTACAAGACCATCGTGGCTTATAACCGGCAACCGGAAATGATTGAAGAATTCAACAAAACTTCAGACGAATTGACCAAAGTTGGAATCCGGGCAGAAATTCTCGGCGGATCGCTGGGTCCGCTCTCTAACTGCATTTCAAATATCGGTTTTGTAATTGTCGCCGCTTTCGGCGGATATTTTGCCTTACAAGGCATGATCACTATCGGCATCGTTTCGGCGTTTATCATCTACGCAAAACAATTCTCCCGTCCGATCAACGAAATCGCTCAATTGTACGGGGCCATGCAAACAGCGCTCGCCAGCGCAGAAAGAGTTTTTGAGCTGCTTGATCAGCCAAACGAGAATAACAGCGGCGAGATCAAGCCAAAGAACATGAAGGGCGAAATTTCGTTCCGCCATGTGAACTTCTCCTACGTCCCGGGCGTAAAAGTATTAGATGACTTCAATTTAGAAGTAAAACCCGGCCAAAAAATTGCATTGGTCGGCGCCACCGGCAGCGGAAAAACGACCGTTGTGAACCTGCTTATGCGCTTTTATTCGATCGATTCCGGTGAAATATTGATCGACGGGGTTAATATTACAGATATGTGTCGCTCCGATTTGCGGCACTTAACTTCAATTGTTTTGCAGGATACGATTTTGTTTTCTGATACCATCGAGAAAAACATCAAATATGCAAATATCGAGGCCTCTGACACGCAGATGGAATATGCCGCAAAAATGAGCAACGCGGACCGTTTTATCAGCCATTTACCGGCGCGTTATCAAACATGGCTTTACCAGGCGGGCGCAGGGCTATCCCAAGGGCAGCGGCAACTTTTAGCAATCGCGCGGGCGATTTTGGCCGATCCGAAGATTTTGATTTTGGACGAGGCGACTTCTTCCGTTGATACGCGAACGGAGGAATGTATTCAAGACGCCATGGCAAAACTAATGCACAACAGAACAAGCCTTATCATCGCGCACAGGCTTTCGACAATTCGCGATGCTGACATGATCGTTGTTATGGATCATGGTCATGTTGTTGAAACAGGAAGTCATAATGACTTACTAGCGCAAAAAGGGCAATACTATTCTCTTTACCAAACACAATACGCTGGAAACGCAACATAACTAACGTGCCAAATTAAGGACGGTATCATATAGTTGCCGATACACAACAGCCCGCAAGTGAATGCTTGCGGGCTGTTTAGCATAAGATTTTATACCGAGCGCTTCATCAAACGCAACTAATTTGTTTCGTCAAAAATGCAGCGCATTTCGCAGTCAATGAAACCTTGCCAATCGAAATTTGCAGATTCTCAAATGTTCTTTGGACAGCACTTCTGAAGTAGTCTGCATCGAGTTGTAGGATCGCTAGTTCAATTGTGTTTAAACATATTGCTATCGTTACAACATCCGTATCAGAATCCAAGATATCCTTTGATTTCTTGATGACATTTCGATGCTCTACCCCTTCACCCCGCTGCTTGTAATACCCTGTACATAATACTTTTGCAGCGGCAGGAAAACGACAAGCGGAATCGCCGCGGAGATCATGGACGCCGCATAGAGACAACTCCAGAGCGTTCCACGCTCCTGCTGGAACATGCCGAGCGCGGTTTGTATCACCTGCGCATCTTTCGACATGCCGATAATCAGCGGCCAGAGATAGGCGTTCCACTGCGAAATAAAAATCATCAGCGCCGCGGTAATGGTGACGGGAACCGAAAGCGGCAAAACGATCTTTCGAAAAATCGTCAGCCAGTTTGCTCCGTCAATGCGCGCCGCTTCAAACAAATCCGTCGGCAGTTCCTTAAAAAATTGTGTAAACAGAAACAAGACAAGTCCGTTTGCAACGCATGGGATCACCATGCCGCGGAGTGTATCCACAAACCCCAACCCGCTTGCAATTTTGTAAAGCGGCAATGCAATCGCCTCAAACGGAATCATAAAGGTCATAAGTACAATTGCAAAAATGATGCGCTTAAGCGGAAAGTCGAAACAGGCAAATGCAAACGCTGCCATACTGTTGACGATCAGCCCGAGACCAATTGTCGAAAACGTAACGATCAGCGTATTCACGATAGATTTGCCAAAATGGAACTCCGTAAAAATGCGCGAATACGCAGCCGTTGTAAAATTCTGCGGAAGAAAGGTCTTCCAGCTCAGTGGCATTGCATACTGAAACAGCTCTTTATCCGTTCGAAACGACGATGCAATTCCCCAGAGCAGCGGAAACACCATGAACACACAAATCGCGATGCAGATTACATATAATCCGGTCCGTACCAGTGCACGTTTCTTTTTCCCGCTCATCGTACAGTACCTCTCTTTTCCCGTTCGGTGTTCATTAAACGAAATTGCGCAATGCAGATAGTAACGATGATGACGAGTAAAATCGTTACGATCGCGGAAGAACGCGGCCTGTCAGCATAGGAAAAAGCGGAACGGTATGCTTCATACATCAGCACATTGGTCGATCCCTGCGGGCCACCTTTTGTAATCAGCTGCATAGGCGCAAAGAGCAGAAAATTCGTAGTAGTGTCCGCAACGAGCACAAACAGGATGCTGCCTTTGATCATCGGCAGGGTTACTTTCCATGTTTTCTGCAGCCAGTTCGTGCCGTCAATATCCGCGGCTTCGTAAATAGACTCATCAACATTTTTCAGTCCCGCAAGAACAAACATCATCCAGTAGCTGACGCCAATCCACGATGCAATCAACACAATGCACCAAAGCGCCTGATTCGCATCCGTAAAGAAACCTTGTTTTGCGATACCCAGCGCGGAAAGTATGCTGTTTGCAATGCCGTTGTTGGGGTTGAGCATCATGTTCCAAAGCACCGTCGCAACGGTCATAGAGAGCGTTACCGGCAGATAAAAAATGGTACGTATTGCGCCGATGCCTTTGAGTTTCACATTGACAAGCAGCGCCAGCAAAATCGCAATGATTATCTGCACGGGCGTAATGACGAGATTGAATTTCAGCGTTGTCAGGAGGGATTTCCAGAACGCAGCGTCCGCAAAAAGCAATTCATATGTGCGCAAGCTGACCGAACCGTTATAGGTGAACCCCTCCATCAGCGTGGATATGATAGGCACGACCTTAAACAGCAGAATCAACGCCAGCGCAGGCAGTAGAAACAAATAAGGTATTATGCTTTTTTTAAACCGCATATTCCCTCCTTCTGAAAGAACCGCGCCGTCCGGTTGTTATCCCGGACGGCACTTTTACTCGTTGTCCGATAAGATTAGCGTTTAGCCCTTATATTTTGCAAACGCCGTGTTGATGCTCGAAATCGCGCTGTCAACCGCCGTTGCGATATCCGCGCCATTGCGCACATCCGCAAAGAGCTGATTGATCACCGTTTCATATTCGGAATAGCCGGGCGTTACGGGACGCGCAACCGCCGTGTTTTCGGCCTCATATGCCGCAATTGCCATCACAGGGTTATCGCCCGCGACCACTTCGGCAACACCCGCAAGCGTTGAAGGAACGTTTCCTGCCGCGCGGTTCCAGGCTTCGCCTGCGCCGAGCGTAATGTACTTGATAAAGTCTGCGCAAGCATCTGCTTTATCGGTGAATGCGCTGATACCAATATGCCAGCTGCCGGTAGAAGTTGCAACCAGATCTTCATATCCTTCAAAGTACGGACACGGTGCGAACCCATAGTTCAGGCCTGCGCCCATTGCGCCGTAAATCGTCCATGTTGCGCCAACCATAAATACCACTTTTCCAGACGTATAGTATCCGGCAACTTCCTCTGCCGTAACACCGCGCGCAGACACGCCTGTGTTATATAAGCTCTGGTAGAATTCCAGCGCCTTTGTCCAGCCGTCGGAATTCAGAACTCCATCAACCGTAAATCCGTCGTCCCCGATGGAAGCTGCGCCAAACGAATTCGGCAACGCCAGCATCTGATAAGCGCGGTCTACCTGTTCAAACATGATGCCCATTACGCCCTGCGATCCGTCGGGATCCGCGGCCTTCTGCGCAGCCGAAGCCATTTCGACAACCTGCTCCCAGCTTAGACGTTGTGCAGGATCCGTGCTCGGCAGCTCCAGTCCGGCGGCTTCCAGCAAGTCCGCATTATACCAGAGCAGCTGGGAAGAGTTATTCATCGGCGCTGCCATGAATTTTCCGTCCCAATAGCTTGCCGTGATTTCGGAAGGAACAAACTGGTTGATTTCATCCGCTGTAAAATACGAATCCATCGGGATGATATAGCCGCGCGAAGTGTATGCCGCAACCAGCGGTGCGTCGACCGTCACCATATCATAGTCTGTGCTCTGTGCGCCGAATTTCACCTCGACATTGGAGAGCAGCGCGTCATACTGATAATAGTCTACGACGACTTCCACTTGATCCTGAGATGCGTTGTATTCCGCGATGACCGGATCCAGAGAGGATTCCCAATAACCCGCGCCGCCGCACATGAGCCGGATGACAGTTTTACCCGTGGCAGTTTCATCTGTAGCCTGATCCGCCGCCTGCGCTGTTTCGGTTGCCGTCGCGGGCGCCGAACAGCCAATGCATGCGAGGGCAAGCATACAAAGTACCATAAAAATCGAAATTGTCTTTTTCATGTTCTTTCCTCCATATTATTGTATTCTTTTTCGAATGCGCATTCAAAAAGTTCCAAGCCGTTGAAATACCTGTGGCTATAATTACTATGCCGGAAAAACCCGATCCATAAAGAAATCGATGAATGCATCAGCATTTACATCTGCGGCAACCTGTGCATTCGGGGTCTCATAAATCTCAAAAAAGCTTTGCTTGAGAATCGTGGAGCCGCGTGTATGTTCGCCTCTCAATTCAACAATCACTTTTTTCTCATCAAACCGCAACCATTCGGGATGAATCAACGCACCGACGACGAGAGGATCGTGCAGCATGATGCCATATCCGGAAGAACGGTGCCAAGCGTCGTACAAGCACATCAAAAAGCGTGCTTCGAGGAGTGTCCGTTCGGCGGCGGTTTGCATTTGTTGGTTTTTCAGCTTGCAACGGGCTGTCACATCCAGCCCGAACACCTTTATCTGCGCGCCGGAGCGAAACACAACCGACGCCGCCTCCGGATCGCAAACAATATTCCACTCCGCCTCCGTTGTGCCAAATGCGCCGCCCATCAGCATAATCCGAGATGAACGCATGGTCTCCGGCTCTTTTAGGCAAGCCATTGCGATATTGGTCAGCGGGCCGATGGCGACAATGGTCAGTTCGGGATCACTTTTAACCGCGCCAAGAATTGCATCAACGGCATGCACGCTTTGTTTGCGATAGCCGGAATAATCGACAGCTTCGCACTGGCAGGGAATTTCTGCAATCGATACTGTGTTGATAATCGGCATACCGATGCCTTCATAAACAGGAATATCGGTTCTGCCGTATACATCCAGCAACGCGCATGTAAGCCGCGCACGTTCCGCAGTGTTTTTAAACACGGTCGTAATCGCTTTTATTTCCAATTCGGGAGACCGCAACGCAAGCGCCAAAGCCAGCGCGTCGTCAACGTCGTCCCCGATGTCCGTGTCGATCAAAATGCCTTTTTTTGCTTCCACAGAGCAACCTCGCTTTTCTAACTTGACATCAGCTTAACTTAATTGTAACATCCGATATATATAAAAATGGTTTTTATATATCATCCAAAGGGGGGTCGGCTATGGAGGATTTTTGCCT
>QKAN01000117.1 GCA_003246365.1 Clostridia bacterium | reverse complement strand
AAGTACTTTCCATCGATCACCTCGGCATACTTCGGCAATTCGCTTGCCTTTTTGGCGAGTAACTGGCAAAAACTCGCTGTGCGTTCAATATGCGCACCGGTGTCGTCGTCCCGCGATTCGGCAAGCTTGACGAGCGCAAAAATCGTCGCCGTTTGCGCTTCGGATATCTCCTTTACTTTTTCAGAGACCATATCCTCAAGATGCTTATTATACTTTTCCAGTTCATCTTCCGCTTCTTTCATAGCGGTAATGTCCTGAATTGTTCCATAGCTGTGCGATAGATTCCCGTTTTTGTCGAATTTGGAATGAATCCGGAAAAAGACCCATTTCACCTGATCGTCACCCATCAGCAAACGGTATCGCACGCTCCATGACTCTTTCTTTTCCGCCAACACCTGATACAGCGAGTTTGCAAAAGCCCGGTCATCCGGATGCACACGAGACAAAAAAAGTTCAGATGACGGCGGTGTGGACGGATCGATTTCAAGAATGTGATACAAAGACTCCGACCATGTTCTTGTGTTTTTCTGATGATCGATATCCCATCTGCCGAGCTTTGCGATGTCGTTTGCTTCTCGAAGTTTCGCTTCGCTCAGTTTTAATCGTTCGTTTGTCGCTTCCAGTTCCTGTGCGATTTCGGAATGACTCAAAACTAAACTGCGCAACAAATCGTTTTGAATTTGGTTGTCTACGATGATTGCATAACTCTCCAGCGCATAGTTGGAGAGCGTTGTGTTTTCCAACTTTCGTATATCCTGATAAATCGCACCGTCGTGTGCGGCATCCCACCGTTTCATAATTTCTTCTCCGCAACGAGATAGTCAATTCCAACGTTCTGCAAGCGCCTTAGATAATCGATCACAACCATTGCATCTTCTCGGGTTTTCAGGATGCCTCCATGCTGCGGTGCAATCCGTTCAAAAGGAAGCTCCTCTATAACATCCAGCGCGTGGCTTAGCGCGGTGTTAGACGGCATAATGCGCTTGTGAAATTGATCGATCCCATAGAGTGGACATTTTTTGCCCGTATTCGGGCATATTCTTTGCCCTTCGCACATGCCGCAGTGTTTTTCCAGATTGACATACAGATGCCAGTTTGCGTCATAGCTGCCGAACAAGTCGCTGGAAAACAGCGTTTTCGTCTGTTCGTCAAATGTCATGAAACTTCCCGGAGCATGGCAAAACGGCGTTCCATGAAAGGTCAGTTTTCGCCCTGAAGAAAACGTGAATTCGTGATTGATTACGCGATAGTCGAGTTTCGGCGTTTTCGCGGAATAATACCGGATAAACACGTTGTTCTCCATATGCGAAATAATACGCAGCTCCTGCGTATTGATGATGGCTTCCAGTTGCGGCAGATTTCCACATAAATCCGGATCATAATGGTGATAGATCAACCGCAGGATTTGGGCAGGCTTCAATCCGGTTCGCAATATTTTCAGCATAACGTGGCTAAAGTCGTCGCGGCTTCCGCCGTCAATCAGCACCGCTTCGTCTCCGTCACGCACCAGATACGGGTTGCAGTGCAGCCCCGCGTTGTCGTCTGTATATCCGAGCCAGTAAACGCCGTCCGCTATTTCAATCGGATTTGTATTCAGGTTTTCCACAGATTCCATTTGTCGGCCTCCCGAAACGTTGACATTTTGGGGTCAAAAAAAGAGCGATGATAAAGTCTTATTGATTGCAATGTAATAATTTATTAGTTAATAATTTTAGTTATGCAGCATGAAAACCAAATAAAACAGTGCATATAATATAGCTTTTTGGCTAAACTGTCACATTAAGTGTATATTTAGTCTACCCAAAATTATATCTGAATGCAACCGGCAACTTGTGTATATACAATTTTCCCTATACAAATAAGATATTACAACATATATTTCTGAATATACGTAACAATGTTACAGTTTTGTGATTCGCTTTTAATTGTACCCGTGCGCAGCGATCAGACGCGTTGAAAAATCCAGAGCCGTATCGCGCAGGTAGTTTCGCGCGAACAGACCGGTTATTTCAAGTTCATCGCACGCGCTGTCAGCCGCAGCAAGAAATTTCGTCCGCACAGTCTCGTCGTCACATGTCAGCAAATCGTTAACGAGCCGAGAGTCTTCCTGCTTCAGAAGAAGCGTGCAAACCGGTTTTTTGCAAAGCGCACAAAGCGTTGCCATTTCGGCAACGGGTAGATAAAGGTTGACCACCAAATCTTCATAATCTACATAATATCGTTCATAGAGCATCTGCAGGCGATCCGGTTGAAACATACGCAAAAAAGAACTCTCCGTCAGCCAGCGCCGCAGATAATCTGTCATGTATTCTACCCCCGTCAGCGCATCTGACACAGGCTGGCAAAGCGGATAATCCAAGGGACAGGGTATTTCCTGCGCAAAAAAATCCGCATCATACGAACGAAAAAAAGCGGGCATCGCGCCGAGCGATTCCCGAAAGGCAAGGTTTGTGAGCGGCGGCTGCATGTGCTCCGCCTCCTTGAGCAGAAGTTTGGCGCGTTTAGCGAGCCGATTTGCCTGCGCAACGCCGGCGTTCCAACGGGCGCGCAACGGTTCGCTTTGCGATATGCCCTGTTCAAAATCTTTTTCATTTAACGCAACGCAGAACCAAATCCCTTCCAGCAAACGTTGTGCGGTATCTATGGTGACCGACGTGCTGTCTCCCATCGTATAGCGCGCGATGCGCTCGCTTAAGAGCGCAAGCAATTCTTCCGGCAGTTCCGTTTCTCCGGAAAGCAGCGGCAAATTTGAAACCATCAGCTCATTCATTCTCGTTGCCATCCTCCTCTTCCCAGGGCATCTCCTCTTCAAACCCAAACCGACGCGCGCGGCAAAGCGCCTCCAGCGTCGTTCCGGTCACCGCATCGACGGAACCGTCATACGCATCGTAACGCTCGCGCATCGCCTCAATGAGTTCGTCGTCGGTGAGTTGATCGCCGCAAGCATTCTTAAAATAGTAAAACGCATCCGTCAGTTCAAGCAACGTCGCCTCATAATCCTCCTGTTGTAAAAACGGAGAATCGCAAAACCCTTCGATGATCAACGTAATCGCGCTTCCGTCGAGCTCGATGCGCCCGTGATCCCGCAATGCAACGACGCGGGCTTTGCTGAGTTCCACCATCGATTGCGCGCTCAATGTCAATCCAAACCGGGCTGATCTCTCGTTTGCCGCGTGCAATTCGTTGAGCAGTCGACTTTGCGCCGCCAACATTAGACTGGACTTCTGTTCTTCCGGCATATCGTTTCACCTCCTGTCCGCATAGTTTATCCCCGCAGCCGCGTACGAACAAGCCTTGAAAAATACTTGATTTTGTGGTATAGTAACATTACAAAAAAGGGGATTTACGCGTTGTAAATTCCCTTTTTTGTTGATCTGCAACCTGTACAACATATCGTCGCTATGTTACACTCCGGCTATGATGAAAAAAACGACAAGCTCAGTTTCTTATACCCCCTGCGAAGATATCGCCGCGCTTTTATCGCAGGCGAGTGAAGAAGAATTCGACATCGAATCTGTTTTGTTCGATAACTTGTCGTTAGAAGACGGCGTATATCCGAATCTGACCTTTCGAAATTGCCGATTCGTCAACTGTCGCATTTCCGCCTGCACTCTCGAACGCGCGGCATTAATCGACTGCGATTTGGAGCAATGCGATCTATCCAACACAATGCTGCCAAAGGGAACGCTCCAACGGGTAACTGTTAGCGATTGCAAGTTGGTTGGCGCAACGCTGGCAGATATGTTTTTGCAGGACGTCACGCTAGAGCGCTGCGTTGCGCGATATGCCAATCTCTTTGGCGCAAAAATGCGGCATGTGCGTTTTTCCAACTGCGATTTGACCAACGCGTCTCTCGCTTCGTGCACGCTCGCCCGCACAAACTTTGAAGCCTGCCTGTTTACGCGCGCGGAGTTGTTTCAAACGCAATTTTCCGGCATGGATCTCTCCAGCTGCGATCTTGCGGGTATTTCTCTTTCCGGCGGGGAGCTGCGCGGCGCGCATGTTAACCTTGAACAGGCCGCGCAACTTGGGGTGTTGCTCGCGGGCGTCCTATTAAAAGAACCATAAACGCTTCTTATTATTGAAACAGCGACATATTTGTTATCTTCCCGTATTGTTCTCACACGTTCAGCCGGAGTTTCTCCGGCCTGATTTTGTTTTTGGCAATTACTTATATGTGTGATCGCTTCACAATTCTTTTTGCTGATCCATCATCATAAAACTTTTATTTATGGTAAAATTGTATTATAAGATTCGAAGCCAAGCGAGCTTTCCTGCCCGTCTGGCAACGGTTCAAAAGAGAATATGGGGGGAATACCGATGAAAAGAGCATTATCTATCTTCCTTATTGCGTTGATGATTGCAACGCTATTCACCGGCTGCACAAAGGCAAAGGACGCGGCGGAAAGCGCCGTTCAGGACGCTGTTTCGCAGGCCGTCTCCGGCGCCGAAAACGTAGACGAAGCTGTTGAGTCCGCCGCACAGAGCGTAGCCGATGACGACACCGCATCCACTTTTATCAGCGCGTACATGGACGCAAAGTCCGAAGTTGTCAACAAAATTCTGGACGGCTTGACCACCAACCCTGACACTGTAATGACCGCCATGTCTTTCCTCGGCATTTCGATGAGCGATTTATACATCCTGCCCGCGATGTATTTCGGGCTCGGCGAAACATCCGTTTCCACGGCGCTCGCGTTTATGGGCGCAAAGGACGTCGTTTATGACGAAAGCGGAAACACCTATACGATCACATACACAAATTCCGACGACCAGCAGGCGACGATGACGGGCACTTATGACAGCGGAAAATCGATTGTTTGTACCGGCACGGTGAACGGAACGGAAAACGTTTATACCGAAATCTTCCGCACGTCGTTTGGTTACGTCGGCCAATTTTATGTAATTGCAGACGATGGAACCATAACGGTATATCTCATTGCCATCGACGGGGAAGACGGCTCTGTCGGCATTCTGACCGGAACGGATCGTCCCGCTTCGCTGACTGGAAGCGAATCCGCCGATTTCCCAAAGAGCGCATCGGAATGGTATGCCATTGAAGGCAGCACCATCACCGGCGTCGATTCCGACGGAAACGCGCTCAGCTTTGAATATGTGCCGTCTGACGACAACGACTAACCAGCATACCCGTAAAAAAAGCCGCATTTACATGCGGCTTTTCTGTTGCTCTGGATATAGCACGGTGTGAAATCACACGCACATAGAAGAAGTCGCGTGTTCCCGTTTTATGTCAAACAGGAACAATTCCTGTCCGTTGCACTTTAGCCAAAATCCGTTTCAAAATCGTAACAAGGCGTTGATTTCCTGTTCATGATTCTCTGCTAGTATATACAGCGTAGGGTGTGAACGGCAGAAACAACCCAATACCGACATCATTTTTTCTCTCTTACGTGACAGAATCCTTTTACCGCAGGGATCCAATAAGAATCCGCCGTATCAGCCCGTTTAGGACGCTCCGCGAGGGGCGTCCTGTCGATTTTGGCTGGCTGTTCCCTATATATGCTTTCGTAACAACGGGCATATCCTGCAAAAGAGGCAATCCGCAAGGATTGCCTCTTTTTATGGTTTGATGGATTCTGACTCGTTTTAGAAAATATGCAGCGTTAAAAACAGCGTGCTCATCAGCGAAGCGACAAGCGACACAACCGTGATTTGCGTGTTGATAGACGGCCCCGCTGTGTCCTTAAACGGATCGCCCACGGTATCGCCAACGACGGCGGCTTTATGCGCATCGCTGCCCTTTCCGCCTTCGTGTCCGCTCTCAACATATTTCTTGCCGTTGTCCCAGAGTCCGCCGGAATTGCTCATAAACAACGCGAACAAGAGACCGCTGACGATGTTTCCGCAGAGAAATCCGCCGATTGCGGAGACGCCGCCGATGAACCCGACGATAAACGTCGCTAAAATTGCCATCAATCCCGCAGGAATCAGCTCTTTGATTGCCCCGTCCGTTGCAATCTCGATGCACTTATCGTATTCCGGCTCAACGCCTTCCTTGCCTTCTTTGAGGCCGACGATTTCACTAAACTGGCGGTGAATCTCCGCAACCATGCGCTGCGCGTTGCGGTCTACGCCAAGCATCAGCATCGCCGAGAATACGGCGGGAATCGCCGCGCCGACGAGCAGACCAAAGAACACCATCGGGTTCATCACGTCAAAATCAGTTATACCGGCGATGCCGAGTTCAGCCGCCGCTGTATTGACCTCGCTCATAAACGCGCCGAGCAGCGCGATAACGGTCAGTCCCGCGGCCGCGATCGCAAACCCTTTTGTAACGGCTTTTACGGTATTGCCCGCGGAATCCAGCGAGTCGGTAATTTCCAGCACTTCGTCGCCGAGTTCGCCCATTTCGGCAAGGCCGCGCGCATTATCCACAATCGGACCATATGCGTCATTACTGACGATCATGCCGACGATGGAAAGCATGCCGACCGCCGCCATCGAGATGCCGAACAGCGCATATTGCATGGTTTCGGCTGGATCCGTCGCAAGCGGTGCGCAGAGTTTATAAGCCGCAAGCGCGGCAACGCCGATGCCGATCATGGCGGGCAGCACGCTTAATAGGCCATAGCTGATGCCGGATAAGATCGTAAACGCTGGGCCGGATTTACTGGCATGCGCCACAAAATGCACCGGCTTTTTTGAGTCATCCGTAAAATAGTCCGTTGTAAGACCGATGATCACGCCAACCGCGAGACCGACGATGCAGGCGCCCCAGATTCTCCAGGGGAACTGCAGCAGATAGGTTGCCGCGGCGGTCAACACAACATAGACAGCCGTCGTGACATAGGTGCTGGAGTTTAGTGCCCTGGTCGGGTTGCCGTGCTTGCCGATGCGGGCGGTCATAACCCCGATGATGGAAGCAAGCAGCCCCAGCGCGGCAAACGTAAACACCATATCCACATTGTTGCCGCCCAGCACGCCCGCCATCACCAATGCGGCGGCCATAGAGGCAACGTTGGAATCAAACAAATCCGCTCCCATACCGGCTACGTCGCCAACGTTGTCGCCGACATTATCCGCGATGACGGCGGGGTTACGCGGATCATCCTCCGGAATGCCGAGTTCCACTTTGCCGACGAGATCCGCGCTGATATCGGCGGTTTTCGTGAAAATGCCGCCGCCCGCTTTCGCAAAAAGTGCCAATGAACTCGCGCCAAAGCTGAAGCCAAGAACCGTGGTCGGATCTCTGGTCAGTAAATATACGATGGTAACACCCAGCAGGCTCGCGCCGACAACCGCCATCCCCATCACAGCGCCGCCGCGAAATCCAGCCATAAACGAAGGTTTTATTCCCTGTTTCGCCGCCTCTGCGGAGCGTCCGTTAGCGATGGTGGCAACCTCCAAGCCAATCTTGCCCGCAACCGCAGAAAACAAGGTGCCACAAAGATAGGCAGCCACCATCCATATGTTATGAACGGGGCTGCCTTGCCAAACCGGTTTCGGCAGAAAAACGAAAATCAGCACAGCGGCAACCCCGGCAAACCGGGCGAGCACGAGATATTCCTTCCGCAGGAACGTGCGCGCGCCCGCGCGTATCAGCCCGGTGGCCTTGATGATTTTCCGGTTTTCGCAAGGTTGCCTTTTGACCCAAAGATACAGCCAGAAAGCAAACGCGAATGCCAGCAACGCTACGAGAATAGAGCCATAGAGAATAACGTTTTCCATAGTGCTATCTCCTCTTTCATCCGCAAAAATGCGGTTTGATGCGCTTCTATCGTCAATCTCGCCTATTAGAGTACCGTATTCAATTTTACTGTTCTAATTTTATTGTATAGCTTTTCTGTTACGCTTTCCCGTCATTATGTTTCTGCTTTTTCGAAGGCGCCGTTAACAAATTCAGCAGCGTGATAACGATAATAATCGCAGCCGTGACGATAAAGATACCAAGCATGCCGAGACCGAGAATACTCAACGTATTAGAAAATGGTGCTACAGCTTCGAGATTCATAATCGTATCCTCCTCTCTTTATTTCACGATAAGGCTCAGCAGTACGCCGCCCGCGATGACGGAGGCAATCTGTCCGGCAACATTCGCGCCGGCTGCATGCATGAGCAGATGGTTCTGGTTGTCTTCCGCCAAACCCATTTTGTGTACCACACGGGAAGCCATCGGAAACGCGGAAATACCCGCGGCGCCGATCATCGGGTTAACTTTTTTCTTAACAAACAGGTTCATGATTTTACCGAAGATGACGCCGCCGGCTGTATCAAAGATAAACGCGACGAGGCCGAGGCCGAGAATCATCAGCGTACGGAGCGTAATAAACGATGACGCCTGCATGTTTGCCGCAACGGTAAGACCAAGCAACAACGTAATCAGGTTTGCGAGAACTTTCTGCGCGGTGTCCGAAAGGGAACCGAGCACGCCGCATTCGCGAATCAGGTTGCCAAACATGAGGAAACCGACCAGCGCAACCGAGCGCGGCGCGAAGATGCCGGCAATTACGGTAACGATAATCGGGAAAAGGATTTTCGTCGCCTGCGATACGTTGTTGCCCGTATATTCCATGCGGATGCAGCGTTCTTTTTTCGTGGTGAGCAGCTTGATGATCGGGGGCTGCACAATCGGCACCAGCGCCATATAGGAATATGCCGCAATGATGATCGGCCCAAGGTAGTTTGAATTCAGATAGTTCGCCACAAAGATGGACGTAGGGCCGTCCGCTGCGCCGATGATGGCAATGGACGCCGCATCTTTGAGCGGGAAGCCCAGCAGCGAAGCCGCCATAAGCGTGAAGAAAATACCAAACTGTGCCGCCGCGCCGAAGAGCATAAGCTTCGGGTTGGTCAAAAGCGGTTCAAAGTCGATCATCGCGCCAATGCCAATGAACAGCAGCAAAGGGAAGAGTTCGTTTGCAATGCCGCCGTCAAAGAGGACGTTGAGAATGCCAACTTCCGTTACGCCGTCGATCATCTGCGTAATCGCGCCGGACATTGGGATATTTACGAGAATTGCACCAAATCCCATAGGGAGAAGCAGCGCGGGTTCCATGTCTTTTTTGATTGCCAGATAGATCAGGATTCCGCCGATCGTCCACATGACGACCTGCTGCCAGGTAAGGTTGGAGAAGTTTTGAAAAATCGCTTCCATCGTTTCGCCTTTCGTAAAGGAAAAGTAAATCTGATCAATACCAAATTTCGTCTTATATATCATATCACGCGCCAAGAAAACAGTAAACGCGTAATTCCCTTTCGCTTTCCGCGTGTTTTTCAAGCATTGTCTCATGTTATCCGCATCTTCCAGCCATATTTTTATGTTTCCATTGCAGACTGCCCGATAATCATATTTGCTTTTGAATACGCTTTGAGCGTTTTTATGATAGTTGATGTAAACAAAAGAAAGACCGCTCCCGAATCGCTTCGAAAACGGTCTCCCACAGCCAAGCACGCCATGCTCAAACACATGAAATCGCGCTTTCGACCGAACGCGGTCACATCAAAACCGCGAATCGATAGCTTCACAGTATCAAACTTGCTCGCGCTCGTCAAGAAAGAAGAGCAGTATTTTCTTTATCCAATCAGCGCATTTCCAATTTCTAGAACCGTGCTAATTTCATCGGCAGTCTTTACCGCGCAATTGGAAAAATAGAGGCGAACGTGTTCCGGTGAAGCTTCTGCAAACAGCGGTAACCCGCCGCGCCATTCCGAAAGCGGCGCGCGTATATTGAGCAATGCTTTTTCGGCGTCATATTCCTTTTTCTCAAAAACGATGCCCGTTCGGTTCCTGTCATGAAATGCCGTCCGCACGCTGGTCAAATCCTTCATTTCTTCGCTGATCATCAATCGCATCGCTTGCAGAGCGCGATCCCGCACCCAAGGCGGCAATGTCTCAATGTCTGTTGAGCCGGCGGAAACCTGCAACGCAAATGTTTCCCGCATTGGATTGCGTTCGTTACAAATCCATACTGTTTCACTTTGCCAATCCGTTGAGCCAGACGAAGATGAATTTTGCTGTGTGCGCATGCTGCTCGTAAGAGCCCATTGATCGGATTCGACCACGATCAGCCTGGTGGTTGGTTCTTTTGTAATTGTCAACCGATACCCCTTGCCGTCACAATATTCTGCAAGTGCTTCTTCTCGCTGTTTCGTTTTCTGGCGGATGTGCGTGAAGATGAACCCGGCAACGGCCACGGTGCAAATTACAACAAGGATTGAGAGCGTTATATCATCCATATTGAACTTCCCATTTCTCTATCGTCCGTTGATTCCGCTGTGTCATCGCGGAGAATATAACCGGTTGACGAACAGTTCTGCCAGATCGTTTGCAAGCGCTGTTTTATCAAACGAAGGGTAGCCTTCCGGAAAAAAGTTTACCCGCAAGCAACAGTCTCCGCGCAATGCGATCGCAGCCGCGCTGCCATCCGAAAATTCGCCAAAACACCCCTGCATCCAAAGTTCGGAAGGAATCGTTACAATTGTTCCTTCGGACATAAAACTAAGAAAGAAATCATATTGATCCTGTCCGCCTTTTGTAAACGCAAAAAACGAAATCTTCTCTTACAAATTATCTGTAATAAATCCGCCCGCGGGGTTGCCGTCCTGCGCGGCGCTCGCCGCTTCGGAAAACACAGAATAGGTTAGGCCTGTCAACGCGGATACATCATCAGCCGTTATTGCCTGATCCATCGTCCATCCATCGGGCAACGTGATGCTCTCCGATAGTGTGGGTACTGCGGGTTCCGGCGTCACTTCCGGTTCGGTCGCCGTTTGTTCATTCTGCGTTTCCGCATTGTTAGTCTCCTGTGCTTGTTTCGTTGCGCACGCAAATAAAATGGCAGATATAAGCAGCGCAAGCGTCACTAAAATAGTACGTTTCATTCGCGTTCCTCTCCGATTCGCAGCAGCAAATCTGTCGTTTGTTCCAGCGTTCAATCCGTCTTTCTGATAGTAATAAGAACGTACCCTCAGATAAAATGTAGTTCCGTCTTTCTGATAGTAAACAAGAACTTGCCCCGATAAACACATAATATCGAAAAGCAAGTTCTATTACAATCGTATTCTGTTTTTAATCCGGTCTACTTGCTGTCTCGGGACTAATTCTTTCCACGCGCATAGTAAAAAATATACTGCTGCAAGACGCCTGCCGTATCAGGATAGCGCGAAACCGGAAATGAACCACCGTATTCGTTCTCTTCCGCGCGGTTGATCCAAACATCCCGCGGAAAGCGTCCCAACCGATGGTACCCAAACAGCATCACGCAGTTTGCAACCTTTTCCCCAACGCCCGGAACACGCAATAGCGCTTCCATTAAGCCGTTATCGTCCAGCTGATTCGCTGCGAACAAATCCAGCGTACCGGAGGCAACCATGCGCGCCGCCGCGAGCACGTATTTTGCGCGGTACCCCAGCGAGCAGGCGATAAAATGTCCTTCATCCAGCGCGGCGAGACGCTCTGCCGACGGAAAGGCAAACCGATTGTCATTTTCGTTTCCCAGCGGCTCACCATAGCGGGAACAGAGCGCTTCGACACAGGCCTTGATCGCGGGAATATTCTTGCGCTGGGAGATAATGAAACTCACCAGCGTTTCCCACGGATCCTGTCGCAGCATGCGAATGCCGCGGCCATAGTCACAGGCAGATCGCAAAAACACATCGTCCGGATCGACCGCCGCGCGGATGGATGCATAGTCGCGCTCCAGATCGAAATAGTGCCGCCAGATCAGATCAAAATCCTCCTGCGGGCAATCCAGCGCGCTTCCTTCCGGCGTATCAAGCGCGCGCAGTATACGCCCTTTCGCAATCAGCGTGTACCCGCCGTCCGGGTTCTGGTTGAGGCGGAAACATTGTCCACTCTCGGCGATCTTTCGAATGTTAAAATCAGGGTTGTTGATCATTATCATAGTTCGATTATAGCGTCCCTTACGCAAAAATACAGCGAATTGTTGCAACCGCGCGTATAACGCGATAAAATAATTTTATTCAATCAAGGAGCATACGGTATGCCAGCGCACAACTGATTCCAACAATTGAAGCGCGTTACCCAGCCAAAGCAGTCGCTCTGGCGTTCTTTCGGTAGCCGCGATTTGGAATCAGTCGGTATCACCATAACGCAAGGCATTTTTCGCCCGCGGAAGGATATCTTCTGCGGGTTTTTTTGTGCGGATTCTCCGCATCGTTTGTTTGCCTTCGGTCTGTTTCCGTTCGCGGTTGCCGCGATACCGGAAAGGAATCCGTATGCAAAACATCAACTATATCATAAGCCTGAATTCGTTGCCTGGCTTTGTAAAAACTTGCCCGCGGTGCAAAAGCGAATTTTTCGAAAACAGCGGCTGTTTTCGCGTAAATGCGAACGGCAAAAAGCTCGATATCTGGTTGATTTGTCGATGTGCACACTGCAAATCAATCTGGAATATGTCGGTTTATGAGCGCATCAATCGCATTGCGCTCGACGAAACCGAGTATTTTGCTTATCTTTCAAACGACAAAAATCTTGTCTTACGGCATGTATTCGACCCCGCATTTTTGCAAAAGAACCATGCAGTACTCGATTTGGAGCATATTGGTCTTTCGATCAACGCAGCTCCACCCGATGATTCTGGCGCGGTAGTTTCGATTCAATGCGAATATCCTCTGCCGATATCAGCGGAGCGCATGATTGCAAGCGTACTTCGCGTTTCACTTTCGCGCGTAAGGCGTATGCAAGAATCGCAATTGCTCACGTTTGCCGGCAATCTCAGAAAAACGAAAACCGGAAGAGGTTTCTGTTTTGTGTTAAGTGACGGCTGGCAGATGAAGAACCCGTTATAAAGACAGAGCGCCCGTAACGGGCGCTCTGTTTTTTGTTGTTTGATCTGTTAAATCCTCTCAAATGCCTGCGCCAGATCGGCAATGATATCGTCGATATGCTCGGTGCCGATCGAAAGCCGGATCGTCGCCGGACGGATGCCGACCAATGCAAGCTCTTCCTCGCTCATCTGCGAGTGTGTGGTAGAAGCCGGATGAATGACGAGAGATTTCACGTCCGCAACATTTGCCAACAGCGAAAAGAGTTCTAGCGACTCGGTAAATTTCTGCGCCTGTTCGCGCGTTCCGTTTAGTTCAAACGCAAAGATCGACCCGCCGCCATTGGGATAATACCGTTCATAGAGTTCTTTTTCTCTTCCGGTTGAAAGCGCGGGATGCTTCACACGCCTTACCTTTGGGTGTTTGCTTAAATAGTCCACGACTTTGAGCGCGTTTTCCACATGCCGCTCTACGCGTAACGACAGCGTCTCGATTCCCTGCAGTAGCAGAAATGAATGAAACGGCGACAAGCACGCGCCGGTATCGCGCATCAACGTGGTGCGAATTTTCATCACATACGCCGCCGCGCCAACCGCGTCCGAAAACACGATGCCGTGGTAAGAAGGATTCGGCTTGCTCAAACCCGGGAATTTGTCGTTCTGCTTCCAGTCGAACGTTCCACCGTCAACGATCACGCCGCCGATAACCGTGCCGTGGCCGCCGATGAACTTGGTAGCAGAATGGACAACGATGTCCGCGCCGTGCTCAATCGGGCGAAACAAAAACGGCGTAGCAAACGTATTGTCCACGATCACCGGAATTCCGTTTTCATGCGCAATTGTCGAAATCGCTTCCAAATCGAGTATATCCGAATTCGGATTGCCAAGGGATTCCAGATAAAGCGCTTTTGTGTTTGTCCGTATAGCAGCGCGGAAATTTTCAGGGTTCGAACCGTCCACAAACGTCGTTTCAATTCCGAGGTCCTTGAGCGTATTGGCAAACAGGTTATAGGTGCCGCCGTATAGCGTTTGCGCGGAGACGATGTGATCCCCCGCACTTGCAACATTCAGCACCGCGTAGGTAATCGCGGCGGAACCGGACGCGGTCGCCAGCGCGGCAATGCCGCCTTCCAGTGCGGCGATGCGCTGCTCAAACACATCGTTGGTCGGATTCATGAGCCGCGTATAAATGTTGCCGTTTTCAGTGAGCGAAAACCGCCCCGCCGCCTGGGCGGAGTCTTTAAATACATACGAAGTTGTAGCGTAGATCGGAACAGCGCGCGCATCCGTCGCGGGGTCCGGCTGTTCCTGTCCAACGTGTATCTGAAGGGTCTCAAATTTATAATTCTGTGCCATATGGGTGTAATTCCTTTCGAAATATACTGCGATTGATGAAATTGAGATTCCTGCGCCGCAACAAACGGCGCTCCCTTTTCATCAGCGGCACATTCGCCCCATGCTGGCAACTGCGGCGAATGCCGCCCGACGTTGGATGGAATTCTTCCGGCAGAAATTTATGATCATGCGTGCAACCGCCTTTCTATATAAGATGTTTGGATTATACGGGTATTAATATACTTTGTCAATATGTTTTATATGCAATTGTTTGAGCTTCTATGACAGCCGCATATGAAACATGCCGTCTACATCATCCTCCGAAAATAGCGTCGTCTTGTTTTTTCCGTGGGTTTTGGAGCTGTACATCGCGCGATCCGCCTTGTTGATGAGTTCATTGAGCGTTGCAACTCCTTCGATCAACCCGATGCTGAGCGTGATGTGAAACGCCGAGCTTCCATCCGAAAACGTCAGTTCGCTCGCGCAGGAACGAACGCGCTCGGCAACCAGAAACGCATCCTCCGCGCCTGTATCTTCCAGTATGACGACAAATTCATCTCCGCCAAATCGAATTGCATCGCTGCTCACGCGAACGTTGTTTTTAATGCATTCGGCGAGTTTTTTGAGCACTTCGTCTCCGATCAGGTGACCGTAGTTGTCGTTGATCAGCTTAAAATCGTCGACATCGATGAATAAAAGCGCAGTCCGTTTCGGCTCCGTATCCTGCTGCGCGCCGTATTTTTCAAGCAGGTATTGCTTGTTATAAAGCCCCGTTAGCTGATCGTAATTGCTTTTTTCGAGAAGCTGCTCCTTCTCTTGTTCCTGCCGCTGATGCAGCTGCGTCAAATCCGTGAGCAACAGCAGCTTTGTCGTGCCCTGTTCCCGCTCGTCAATGGGGTATTGCGTCATGGTGAGGTAACGCTTTTGTCCGCCCAGAACCAGTTCCGTTTCGTACCGCTGATAGTTTGTGTCAAACCGATAATCCGGCAGATAGGCGGAAACGAAATCTCCCGCGTCAAGGCGCTCGTCCCGCAAAATTTCTTTGCCGACATGATTGACGCTCATGATGCGTCCGGCCCGGTTCACGATCAATATTCCTTCGCTCGCGTTAAGGAACAGGTTTCGGTAAATATAATCCGAACTGAGGTTTAAGAGCCGATACTGCATGATAGAGATAAAGATTGCCACCACAAAAATCGCGATCGCATAATACATTAAGTATAGTTCTTGCGTATAGTGAAACACGGCGGGCAGCACATATTCCGATAACACGCTGACGACCAGCGCGAGCCCCACACCATAGAGAATATATTTCATCTGCGTGCGCTGACGCGCGATTTTCGTCGTAAGAATCTGCCGAAGAACGAGATAGAGCGCGAAGATGGCGGGCAAACTAAACGTAAACGACATCAACGGCGCAACCACCGGATCGTCCATCCGCCAGAAGGTCGGGTCCGAATAGTCGATCGGGAAAAGATAACGCACGACAACCGTCAACGTGTTCAGACCGAAAAAAAGCCAGAACTTCCAGTTGACTTCGCGCTTGAGAAGCCGGAATGTAAAATACAGAAACGAAACGGAGAGATACATCATGCTGAGCCAGTAAACGGTTTTCACCGCGAGGCCAACGGCGGTTTTGTCTCCAAACTGATTCAGATTATTGAGTACCATCCATATGAGGACATTCGACAAAAAAACCAAAAACGACTGATTGACTTTATCGTGGCTTCGGTTGAGATAAACAAACGTCCAGATAAATGCCATCGCGCCGTAGATGATAACCAGCGAGATCAACTGAAGCATGGCTTACTCTCCTCATATCATTCCCGTGCAGATTACGTTTAGTATATGGGATGTGGCCGATAAACACAATCCACGAGAGCGGATCAGTAAGAATTTGAGTACGTGATCGACAGATTTTACGCAAGAGTCGCAAGCAAATCAAATCCGCATAATCCCCAGCACCACAATGTCAAGAATATATGACGGGATTTTCGCAAAAGTTTATCGACTTTTCGTGCGAATGATAAAAAAGCGCCTGCAACAGGGGCTTTTTTGTTTTTTACGGTTTGACGATCATTTTACCGGCAGGGAAACGTGCTCTGATCTTTCATTGATACAATGCCAACGTGAACAAATAAGAAAGTAATGATTCGAGAGGAGATTCCCTAATGAAACGCAAACGTCTGTTACCCATTCTGCTTGCGGCAATGCTTCTGCTCGCCGCCCTCCCCGTCGGCATGGCTGCCGCCAGCGCCGCGGAAGCGCCCCGCTCCGGCATGACCACGAGCGTGTTGAACGAAACCGAAACCACCGTAACCGCGCCAAAGTACGTTTTTCTCTTCATCGGCGACGGTATGACCTATCCGCAGTTTCAGGCGACTTCCGCCTATTTGAGCATCAACGCGGATAAAGACACCATCCTGAGCACAAGCGAACTGCTCAACTTCATGACGTTCCCGGTCGCGGGCTCCGCCACCACCTATGATTCGACCTCGTTCTGCCCGGATTCCGCCTCCACCGCAACCTCAATCGCGAGCGGTTACAAAACCTACAGCGGCGTCCTCAACATGAACGAAGCAAAGAACAAAACCTATACAACCATCGCGGAAACGCTCAAAAACGATTTCGGTTATAGAATCGGCGTTATCTCCAGCGTAAACCTCAACCACGCGACACCCGCCGCCTTCTATGCGCATCAGGCGAGCCGCAATAACTATTATGAAATCGGTCTCGAACTGATCGACAGCAACTTCGATTATTTCGCGGGCGGAGCACTCCTCAAACCCACAGGCGACAGCAGCGACACCCCGCAGACCGACATCTACGAGCTTGCCGCAGCGGCGGGTTATACCGTCATCAAAACCCAGGCGGAAGCGCAGGCGCTCACCGCGGACGCGGGAAAAGCGATCGTTATCGCCGAAGACCTCGCGGACAGCAACTCCATGAACTATGAAATCGACCGTGCGGCAGATGCATGGGCGCTCAAAGATTATGTGCAGCAGGGCATCACGATGCTCGACAGCGACGCCGGCTTCTTCATGATGGTAGAAGGCGGAAAGATCGACTGGGCCTGCCATGCCAACGACGCGGGTTCCACCATCCATGATACGATCGCTCTTGCGGACGCGGTGCAGGTTGCCATCGACTTTGCCGCCGAACATCCGAACGAAACACTGATCGTCGTCACCGGCGACCACGAAACCGGCGGCCTCTCCATCGGATATGCGGGAACCAACTACAACACATACCTCAAAAACATCAACTATCAGATGATTTCCTATGCCAAGTTTGATTCAAACTATGTTGCCAACTACGTCGCCAACCAGACGCCGTTTGCCGACGCAATGGCGGATGTAACCAGTCTCTTCGGCCTTGCTCTGCCGGAACAGGCAGATTCTGCCGCATCCAAGACTTTGGTTCTCACGGACTATGAAGTCGCTGAACTTGAAAAAGCCTATGCTCTGACCCTTGCCGGCGGCTATGGTACGGACGCGAACGGCAAATCCCTCCAGACGCAGGAAGAGTATGTGCAATACGGCACCTATACGCCTTTCTCCGTCACCGTCACGCACCTGCTCAACAATAAATCCGGCATCAACTTCGCCTCCTATTCCCACACCGGTCTGCCCGCGGCGGTGTATGCCACCGGCGTCGGTTCGGAACTCTTCGGCGGCGGATATGACAACACGGAAATCTACCACAAGATGGCTTCGCTCTTCGGCATCGAATAAAGCAAGCAAATAGCTCACTCTGCCGGGGTGTCCGCCTTGCTGGCGCGGATACCTCGGCTTTCTTCGCAAGTTTGCGTACACAAAAACAGATCGCTCGCGCAATCAAACAGTATGCGAGCGAAAACGAGGGAAATAAGTTTTGGAACAGATCAAACAAAAAAAGAAACGTGCCTGGCTCTCTTCCGCCGTGTGTTTGGCGCTGATCGTCATACTCGCGCTGCTGCCAACGGGCTACGAAAACGCAGGCGCAGGGCGGGTGGAAGGCGAAGAGCGCGTGCCCGCGCGCATCGTCGGCACAGACGACAGCACAATAAAAGACACCGGCCTCGTTCGCTCCGGCGAACAAAGCTGCGAGGTGCTTCTGCTAGCCGGATCGCACAAGGGCGAAACGCTGCGGGCAAGCAATATGTTAAACGGTTCTCTGGAACAGGATAAAATCTATAAAGTCGGAGAACGCGCGCTGGTGCTCGTCAGCATTGACGAGGGCGATGTGTCCTCGGTCAGCATGATCGACCACTACCGAATCAACGGGGAAATACTGCTCCAGCTGAGCTTTTTTGCGTTGCTTCTGCTCTTTGCCGGGTGGACCGGACTACGCGCAATCCTCTCGTTCGTGCTATCCGTGCTTGCGATCTGGAAGGTGCTCGTACCATGCTGTCTCAACGGTGCAAATCCAATCCTGATTGGCGGATTGATCACCGCGGGACTGACGATTCTGATCATATCCCTCGTATTCGGGTTTGATCGAATATCGCTCGCGGCCTGCATCGGCGCAATTTCCGGTTTGACCGCCACCGCTGCGCTCGGCATCGTCAGCACCAACGCGTTCCATATCCACGGCGCGGTTATGTCGTTTTCCGAAAGTCTGCTTTACAGCGGATACGAAACCCTGAACCTTACGCAAATTTTTATGGCAAGCATCTTCATCGGCTCCAGCGGCGCCATGATGGATCTTTCGGTCGATATCGCCGCCGCCGTCAACGAGGTGGTGCAAAAGCGACCGGATCTCAACCGATTCGAAGCGATGATGTGCGGCATGCGCGTCGGCCGCGCAGCGATGGGCACCATGACCACGACGCTGCTGCTCGCGTACTCCGGCAGTTATATCGCGCTGTTGATGGTGTTTATGGCGCAGGGCACGCCGCTGATCAATGTGTTCAACTATAAATACGTGGCGTCTGAAATTATTCATACCATCGTCGGTTCCTTCGGTCTCGTTGCGGCGGCTCCCCTGAC
Organism: Clostridia bacterium; assembly: GCA_003246365.1. Classification (GTDB taxonomy): domain Bacteria; phylum Bacillota; class Clostridia; order Christensenellales; family CAG-138; genus UBA7703. Next base: position 249 of record QKAN01000117.1, on the reverse strand, counting down.
CGCGGCGGCGGCCGGAATGCTGCTGGCGCATCCGGAGAAGAGCACAGAGCAGACAGACATCGTCAAATTGCCATAAAACCCCGCATAAACCAACAAAAACAACAAAAATGCTTTCCTGCCAAATTCCGTGACCAAGTTACGGTTATCCCGCAGGAAAGCTTTTATTCTATAAGAAAATGATTTCAGCAGAGGTATTCACTTGAGTAACAGTATTTGGAGCCAATTTTTCACCGGTGAACCGGAACAGCA
>QKAN01000222.1 GCA_003246365.1 Clostridia bacterium | reverse complement strand
TTCCCGCGTTGCATTATGAAGTATGGCGCGCGGAACCCGACATGACGCCGGAAGTGAGCGCGACGCCGGAGGCGACACCGACTGCAGAACCGACAGACACACCGGAGCCGACGGCGACGCCGGAGATTGCGCCGGAAACGGCGGAAGAGTGGGTGGAGCGCTATATGGCCGATATGAGCACACAGGAAAAGATCGGTCAGATGGTTATGTTCGGGTTTACCGGCACATCGGATGTGCAAAACCCGTATCGCGATATCTGGAGCAGCAACTACGTTGGTAATGCGATTCTATATGGTTCAAACATAAAAAGTTCTAACAGCGACGGCGGGTTTGCCCTTGCGCAGGATTTGACAGAACAGATTGTAAAGCGCGTTGGATCGGATATACCGCCGCTGATCAGCATCGATGTGGAAGGCGGCAGTGTTGTGCGTTTCCGCTGGAATCCGCAGCCTGTTTCCGCGCGGTCGCTCGGGCGGCGCAGGGATGCGGACTATGCGATGCAACAGTTTCAAACAATCGGTGCTAAACTGATTGAAACAGGGATCAATCTTGACCTTGCGCCGGTGCTTGACGTTTCGGAAGACCCGATGAACACTTTCCTCGAAACCCGCATTATTTCAGAGGATGCGAGCATCACCGCGGCCATTGGCAGCGCAATCATAGAAGGGTTACGCGAGGGCGGCTGTCTCTCCTGCGCCAAACATTTTCCGGGGCACGGGGGTACAACCGAGGATTCGCATACGGTGACCCCGACGATCACAAAAACGCTTGCGGAACTGCAAAGTTATGATCTTGTTCCGTTCGTCAGCGCGATTGCTTCTGATGTGGATGCGATTATGATTGCACATGTGTTCTATCCGGAGCTGGATTCGACGGACATCGCTTCCGTCAGCAAACCGATCATCACGGATCTGTTGCGCGAGCAATTGGGATTCGACGGGCTTGTGATCAGCGACGATTTCCGCATGGCGGGACTCACGTCTCTCTATGAAGCTGGCGATGCGGCGGTGCGGTTTATCCTCGCCGGTGGAGACGTTGTTTTATGCGGTCCGGACAGCGAAGAGCAGCAGACGATTCTGGATGCGCTGAATGCAGCGGCAGAGGACGGAACGTTTACACAGGCGCGCATCGACGAAAGCGTGAAACGAATTCTTCTAAAGAAGCTTTCGCTGGGGAATTGGGATATTGAAGCTTCTTTGGCTGCAAAAACGGCGACAACGGACTAAGTGCAGCGACGAAACGACGCGTATTGGCCGGAGTTACGCTCCGGCTGTTTTTCTGAAGAGTATGTCATGCGGTGAAATTCCTGTGGCAGACCCTGACAACCTTGATTATTTGCACGTTGGAAGATAGAATAATAGCATGGATGATTCTAAACAGACACCAAGCCGCCAAACGAATCGCGGCTGGCTGATTCTCTTATTGTCTGCCGCAGTCGGGGTGGTCGCCGTCGCATTTCCGGCGGGACTTTGTTTGGTTGCGGCAGTTTGGGCGTATGCCGGAGCACGCACCAAGCCATATTGGATTACGTTGCCGGCTGTTGTGTTCATCATTAGCGCCTCAATGGTATATACGCCGATTGCAGCCGCGGGTATATCGGGCGCGGTCGTGATCTCAGCCGTTTTGCTTTATGTGCTGTTGACGAAACGCTTTAGCAACACATACGTTGCGCTTTCTCTTGCGGGCGTATTTCTGGTCGGCTTGTATACTGCCGTTTGTCTACCCGGCATTTTAGACGGCAGCGGCGCGTTTACCTCGGTTCAGAACGCGATAACACCGATGGTCGACTTTTACAAATCGGTTATTTCAGAAGTAAACGGCGCAAACGAAGCTTCGATTGCAGTTGTTATCGAGGTGCTCGATGCTTATGTGAAAGACATTCCGAATCTTGTCGTAGCCGCGCTTTGTATTTTTTCCGGGGTGTTGGGGTTGAGCAATCTTCTGTTTTTCAGGTTGTTTGTTAAAAAACATCCTGAAATCTCTATTTCGCCCATGCGCCCGTTTCGCGACTGGACATTGCCCCGCAGCATGACATTCGGACTCTTTGTTTTGTTAATCGGCTCTATTGCATTGGAACTGTACGGCTGGGAGTATTCCGATAGTCTATCCAGCACAGTTAACGTATTGGTAGGAATGCCGCTTTTACTGCAGGGACTTTGCGTCGTCGATTTTTTGATTGTTCGTTCGCCAAAGAACGTTACGCTTGGACGAACACTCGCGTTTACAGCCATTGCCGTACTCTATGGCCTGCTGCAGACGCCGTTGATCCTGATCGGATGTTTCGATCAGATATTCCGCTTTCGCGAACGTCTCCGCGGCGTACCGCCGCGCACGGCGGTTTAATACAAGTGCGGCTATGCCGCTTTCCACGCGTTTTGGCGTACGCGTGCGTCATTGCGCCGTTTCGACCTGAGTCATATTGTAAAGGAGAGACGGAATGAAACATGTAAAAACAATTTTAATCCCGCTTGGCGTACTGCTGTTATTGCTGTGCCTTGCTATTTTATTCTCTGGATTATATCAATCGTACCGGCTGACGATGGCGGTCATCGCGCTAGGCGCATCGCTGATTGTTTTTCTGGTCAGTTACGGACTGGAACATAAAAACGCAAAAGCGCTGCAAAACCAGATGGACGATATATTTGCAGAGAATTCGGAAATAACGTCGAATCTGGTCAATCAGGTCAGCATTCCTTGCGCGCTAGTCGAAAGCGACGGAACGATCGTTTGGCGCAACGAGAGCATGAAAAAGATTTATACCGAACCGGATATCATCGGCGTGCAACCGCACTTCGACTTTTCCGCGCCACTGGTTGCGATACCGATGGAACATGCGGGCAGCGTATATCAGGTGATGAGCATTCCTGTTCACCGCGAGAAGGATGCGCGGGCCATGTTGTTTCAATACTGGCTGGATCGAACCGAAGCGGCGCATTATCAACGATTGTTTGAAGAGCAAATGCCGTATGTTGCGCTCATCTATATCGACAACTACGAAGAACTTGCGGCGGATGTTCAGTTTCACCGTACGAGCGTGTTTTCCGAAGTGGAGCGACTGATTGCCGAGATGGTAAAAAGCGTGGACGGCGTATACCGCCGCTATGAAAACGGTCGTTTTTTCGTTGTGTTTGAAGCGCAACATCTGGCGCGATTGGAACAGGAACACTTTTCACTGCTGGAGCAGGCGCATGCCATCGATACGGGTACGAATATGCTCGTGTCGCTTTCCATATCGGTTGGAGCGGCAGACCGCATACAGCATGCGGACGAGAGCGCGCGTCAGGCGATGGAACTCGCCCTCGGACGCGGCGGCGACCAGGCGGTCATTAAAAAAGGCGGCGGATATATGTTTTACGGCGGACGCCGTCAGCCGGAGGCGCTGCAAAGCCGCGTAAAAATGCGACTTTTCAGCAAAGCGCTTCGTCAGCTGTTCGACAATGCAGGAGACGTTTTTATCGCCGGACACAGCCGGCCGGACATGGACTGCATCGGCGCGGCGCTCGGCGTAGCGACCTGCGCGCGTCAGGCGGGGTCCCGCGCGTATATCGTACTAGGCGATCAGAACACCATGATCGATCATGCGCTAGAACTGATTCGGGAAAACCGCACTTACAGCGGTATGCTTATTAGCCCGGAACAGGCGGAGCGGATCATGCGCCCCACAAGCGTGCTTGTGGTTGTGGATACGCAAAGAGTCGGTTCGCTCGTTGCGCCAAAGCTGTTAGAGATGGCGAGCCGTGTGGTTGTAATCGATCACCATCGACGCGGTGCGGATCACATCGATAATCCAACGCTGCATTTTCTGGAAGCGCGCGCTTCTTCAACCAGCGAACTTGTGACCGAGATGATACAATACTTTGACACCAATCTTCGTCCGCCGGCGTTTGTCTGCGGAACGCTGCTTGCGGGCATCACGATTGACACGAAGCACTTTGCGTTCAACGTTGGATCGCGAACGTTCGAGGCGGCGGGTTATCTGCGCAAAAACGGCGCGGATACGAGCATGGTGAAGCAGATGTTTCAGGACGACATGGAAAGCTTTGGCGACGTGGCGACAACCGTGCGCAGCGCGGAGATTCTCATTGGCGGCGTAGCGCTGGCGAGCGTTGGCGAAGAAGTGAAAAACGCGCCGCTTATCGCCGCAAAATCGGCGGACGAGCTGATCGGCATTAAAGGCATCGAGGCGGCGTTTGTGCTTGGACGCGACGGGGAAACCATCAGCGTCAGCGGCCGCTCCCTCGGCAAAATCAACGTGCAGCTGATCTGCGAGCGCATCGGCGGCGGTGGTCATTTGACCATGGCCGGTGCACAGATTTCGGAAATGGAACTCGACGAGGCGGAAACGCTTGTGCGTAACGTCATCGAACAATATATGCAGGAGGTTTCGGAAACGGTATGAAGTTATTATTGGAACAGGATGTCAAAGGGACGGGCAAAAAGGGCGAAATCGTGGAAGTGTCGGATGGTTACGCGCGTAATTTTCTCCTGCCGCGCAAGCTGGCAACCCCCGCGGATGCGCAGGCGATCAACGCCGCGAACATTCAGAAAAGCGCCGCCGCACATAAGAAATTTCAGGCAGGCGTCGCCGCGCGCGACCTTGCCAAACAGCTGGAAGGCGCAGAGGTAACCGTGAAAGCCAAAGTCGGTGAAAACGGCCATCTTTTCGGCGCGGTGACAGGCAAGGAGATTTCCTCCGCACTGCTGGAGCAGAAGCAGGTGGAAGTCGACAAAAAGAAAATTTCGCTTGCGGAACCCATCCGCGCGCTCGGCGAGTATAACATCCGCATTAGTATTTATGAGAACACGTTTGCCAACATCAAGGTGATCGTGGAGAAGTGCTAACCCGGACAGTACAGGACGTAATCGCGCGGATCGGAGAAGCGGATGGAAGAATACGAACTCAATAACCCGGCGGGTGCTATCACTTCGCTGCCGCATGGCAGCGATGCGGAGCGTTCCGTACTCGGCAGCATGCTGATCGATGCCTCCGCGCTGGAGATCACGCTGGAGCAGCTGCGGGATGAGGACTTTTATGTTCCCGCCAACGCAGCAATCTTCGCAGCCATGCGCGACATTCGCGCGAGCGGGGAGGCGGTTGACCTCGTAACGCTCACCGCACATCTGGAACGCTTTGGAAAACTCGAACAAGCGGGCGGAATGACATATCTGACCGACTTGGTTACGTTTGTGCCGACCGCGGCAAACGTTCAGCATTACATCAGCATTGTTGAGGCGAAAAGTACACAGCGCGCGCTGATTCGAGCCGGCGGCGAGATCATGCGCGACGGCATGGACGACGGAAAAGATCTGGAAGAAACGCTGAACTCCGCCGAGAAGCGCATCTATGAAATCTCCATGCGCAAAG
>QKAN01000247.1 GCA_003246365.1 Clostridia bacterium | reverse complement strand
AGATATTGATCGATGCGGCCGAATGATACGCCCGCACCCGGATAGTTTTCATCGGTGAGCACAAGCATGTGCGTCAGCCAGAGGGACTGAAGCGCCTCTTGAAAATTGCGCGCCGGTTCGTTCGGAACGCACTGCAAAACGTCTCGCATTGCGAGCAGTTCCGCTTTACGCACTGCGTCAGATTCCGAATCCGCAAGCGTTTCACACAGCGTGGCGTATTTCGCGGCGAGCTCAACCGGCATTTCGCAACTCAGCAGCATGCCGCGGAGTTGTCCGCCCTTTGCGCCGGATTGCTCCGCGGGGGACAGCGCGTCATATTTTTCCTGTAGGTCTTTTTTTACGCCAGCAAACCCATCTCGCAGAACGCGCGGATAATCCGGAATCAGATGTCCGCTTGTCGCGCCGCAGTTACCGTAACCACGATCCTGAAATTCGTAGGTCGCTTTTCGAATTCCGTTTTTGCCGAGCATGCGCTCGTTTCGGGCTTTCGCTTCCGCTTTGCTCCAGCAGCGGGATGCCATCAGGTTAAAGCGCCCGCCGGCGATCAAGTCGCCGGGCAGCAATTCCTGCGGCATGCGGTTTACGATCGCCTCTTTGATGATCCAGGCGCGGCGCTCCGGCAGGGACAGGGAGAAAAATCCCTTTGGTGGGTTGATGGTACGCGCGGCGAGCTGGAACGATCTACGAAACGTCGGAAAAAACGAATATACTTCCGGAACAATCAGAAAACTCGTTTCATCAAACACTTCATCCCAGGGTTCGCCCGTTGTAAACGCGGCAAACTCATTGTTCCATGCTCGCTTGTCTCCCTGAAAATAATAATCTCGAAGCCAACTGATACGATTGCTGAGATTAAATGGTTCTTTTACGCCCTGTTTTTTAACGGCTTCCATGTTGCACTCCTTTCAGAGAAAGAACGGATAGGTTTGATCACAATAAGACTGAACAGATCACAAAGACATGAGATCGGCATAATGGCCGAAGATATGTATCACGTTCATTATAATACAGTGTAACTGTTGCGGCAATTGCCTGCAAATGAACCTTATGTTAAAATATGGCTCATGAAGGTTCTTCAGATTAATTCGGTTTGTTCTGGCAGCACGGGGCGCATCGCCGCGGGCATTTCGCGCGTGCTGAAGGATGCCGGAAATGAATGCCTGATTCTATATGGACGCGGAGCGCCTGCAACTGGTGTCGATTGCGAACGCATCGAGGGCAAAGCGGCGTTTTATCTGCATACCCTCTATGCGCGCATGACCGACCGGCAGGGATTTGCCTCTACATACCAAACAAAAAGAATGATTCGCCGAATTGAGGCATATCGGCCGGATGTGATACACATACATAATCTGCACGGATATTATCTCGACTGGCGCATATTATTTAAGTACTTGCGCTCGAGTGGAATACCGGTGATCTGGACGCTTCACGACTGTCAGGCGTTTACGGGGCATTGCGCCTTTTTTGATGCAGCAGGATGCGGAAAGTGGCGCAGCGGCTGCGGTGCTTGCCCACAAAAAACGGCATATCCCGCAAGCTGGCTGTTCGATCAGTCAGCTCGAAATTACACAGAAAAACTTACGTTGACGCAAGGGGTGAAAAACCTTACGTTTGTGACTCCTTCGCACTGGCTCGAAAAACTGACGAAACAATCTTTTTTACGCAGTCATCCGGCAAAGACAATTTACAACGGAATCGATCTTGCCGTCTTCCGACCGACGGAAAACGATATTCGAGCGCGTTATCACATCGGAGAGAAGCCGATCTATCTGGGTGTTGCAAACGTTTGGGAGCCGCGCAAAGGACTGCAGACGTTTTACGACTTGGCTGAACGTGCGGGCGAAAGTGCGCAGATCGTATTGATCGGACTTTCAAAAAAGCAACTGAAAAATTTGCCGAAAGGCTTTATCGGGCTGAGCAGAACCGAAAGCGTGCAGGAACTCGCCGCATGGTACACGGCGGCGGATGTGTTTGTTAACCCGACAATAGAGGATAATTTTCCGACCACACAACTGGAAGCTCTCGCTTGCGGTACGCCGGTTGTTTGCTACAATACTGGCGGATGCGCGGAATCGCTGGACGACAGCTGCGGCATCGTCGTTCCGAAGAATGACTTTTCCGCTTTGGCAGATGCTGTTTCGCGTGCAAAGGAATTAAAGAGCGAACATTGCCGCAGGCGTGCCGAACAGTTTGGGCAACAGGAACGCTTTGAAGAATATCTTTCGCTTTATCATCAAGTATGCGCGGAGGAATCGTTATGAATCCGGTTCGCATTTTGTTTGTCAGCGGCGGTTCGCTGGATTACGGCGGCATCGCAAGCTGGATGCTATCGTATGCTTCGCGGTTTCACCGCGATCTGTTTGAAGTAGACTTTCTCGTGCATGGAATGGAAAAAGGCGCAAGGGAAGCGGAAGCGCTGTCTCTCGGCGCAACGGTGTATCATGTTCCATACAGGAGACAAAGCCCGCTAATCAACCGAAAACGGATGGAGGAAGCCATCGGCGCCGGATATGATGTTGTGCATGCGCATATGGACGGTATGAACGCATATCCGCTTACTATTGCGAAACGGTTGGGCGTCCCTGTGCGTATTTCGCACAGTCATAACACGGATTTTTTGACAGGGAATCCTGTAAAGCGCATTCTGCACGAACAAGCGAGAAAACAAATTCCGGCAAGCGCAACGCATCTGCTTGCCTGCTCGGAAGTAGCAGGTCGGTTTCTCTATGGCGATAAACGATATGAGAGCGGAAAAGTAAAACTGGTTCGCAACGCAATCGACGTTGAAGCGTTTCGTTTTGATGCGCAACAGCGCGAGAAAATACGAACGGAACTTGGCGTTGGTGATCGTTTTTTAATTGGAAACATCGGACGCTTCGACGTTCGGCAGAAGAACCAACTGTTTTTGTTGGATGCGTTTGCCGAAGCCAAGAAAAAGCGCCCCGAACTGATGCTTGCCCTTGTCGGAGATGGAAATGATAGACCGCAGATAGAGGAAAGGATCCGAAATCTTGGAATAAAAAAAGATGTAATTCTGACCGGATTTCGAAAAGACGTTCAGGCTATTTACAATGCGTTCGATTTATTTGTGTTGCCGTCCTGCTTTGAAGGGTTGGGGATCGTTCTGATTGAAGCGCAGGCAAATGGGTTGCCTTGTCTGGCGTCCGAAACGGTTCCGCGCGAAACGCAATTATCGAATTGCCAGTATCTTCCGCTGGAGGATACGCATGTTTGGGCAGATGCGTTTATTTTGGCAAAACCGTCGGAGAACCGTATCTTGCCGGAACAGGCAATTCAGGAACACGGGTACGACATCACTACGGAAGCAAAATTACTGGAGCAATTCTATTGCGAGGCGGTGAGGCATAAGTGAAAAAGGTATTGTTTATCACCAATATCCCGGCGCCTTATCGAATCGATTTCTTTAATGAACTCGGAAAACTGGTTGACTTAACCGTTTTGTTCGAAGCGAAAAGCACACCCGTGACGACGTTTAACTACAACCTCGACAGCGTTCGTAATTTTCGCGCGGTGTTCTTGAGCGACGGATTCATTCGGGAACGCAAAGTCGATTGGAAGATACTACCGTTTCTGCGTAAGGGCGCATATGACCATATCATTGTGACGAGCTATGGATATGCGACCGAAGCGGCAGCCATTCTTGCGCTGAAAGCGCGCCATATCCCGTATGAAATGGAGCTCGATGGCGGAATCGTTCGAAACGAAAATCCGATTTCGCACGCAATCAAGTCTTTGCTGATCCGCGGAGCGGTGCGATATTGGAGCACCGGCGCGCAGACTGATCGCTTTTTGTCGACATTCGGCATCGACCAGAGTCTCATTCAGCGATATCCGTTTTCTTCGATTTCAGAACAGGAAATTGTGGACCGCCCAAACGGCGAACAAGAACGCACGGCGGCAAAACAACGACTTGGGATTGCACATCAAAAACTCGTTTTGAGCGTTGGACAGCCGCTGCATCGCAAAGGATTCGATCTGATGATTCGCGCCGCAAAAGAGCTGCCGAAAGGGACAGGGGTCGTCATCGTCGGCGGCAAACCGCGAGAGGAATGGTCGAAACTGATGCAGGAGAACAATGTTTCGAATGTTTCGTTTGTCGAGTTTTCCTCAAAGGAAACATTAAACGACTATTACCGAGCAGCGGAAGTCTTTGCGCTACCGACACGTGAAGATGTTTGGGGACTCGTAATAAACGAAGCAATGGCGCATGGCGTACCGGTTGTAACGACGGATGGTTGCGTTGCGGGCTGCGAAATGATTCAGGATAGCATAAACGGGTTTTTGATCCCCTGCGAATCGGTCGAAACGCTTGCGGAACGAATATCTCGTTTGCTAAACGACGATATGCTGCGCGAATGCGTAGCAATCGCAGGTTTGGAGAAAGTGCGTGGATACACACTCGAGGCAATGGCAAGAGCACACGCGAACATATTCAATCTGAATTGAGAAAAAATAATCCCCGCTCTGGCGGGGATTTTGTTATCGTAGCAACTTGATTTCCTCGCCGTGTTCCGGCGGTTCGTTTGGTGTTTCAAGGATCATTGGTAAGCCTGCCAACGTTTCGTGATGCGCGATATACCGCATAGAGTCGAGCCCGATAAAGCCTTCTCCAATTCGGGCGTGCCGGTCTTTTCCGCAGCCGATATCAAACAAGCTATCGTTGAGATGCACCGCGCGGAGCCAATGAAGCCCGACTATGCGGTCGAACTGTTCCAGTACACCATCAAAATCGTTTCTCACATCATATCCCGCTGCAAACACATGACAAGTGTCGAGACACACGCCCATTTTTTCCTGCCGGACAACACCGGAGAGCAACTCTGCAATCTGTTCGAACGTGCCGCCGATTTCCGATCCTCCGCCGGACATGGTTTCCAGTAACACGGTTGTCGATTGATCGGCGGTAAACAGCTCGTTGAGCAGAGCAGTTGTCTGGCGGGTTCCGACCGAGACTCCTTGACCGACGTGGCTACCGGGGTGCAGGTTGTAAACCTGATTGGGGAAATATTCCATGCGCGCAATATCTTCACCGAGACAGCGATAGGCAAAGTCGCGCACTTTCGCGTCCGATGAACTTGGATTGAGCGTATACGGCGCATGCGCAACAAGCGTGCCAAATTGATGTTCGCGGCATAGCGAATTCAAAGCCGCAGCGTCGTTTGGGTCGATTGCCTTTGCGCCGCCGCCGCGCGGATTGCGTGTGAAAAACTGAAACGTATTTGCGCCAATTGAGAGGGCAACGCGACCCGCGGCCTCGTAGCCCTTTGCGTTGCTCAAATGACAGCCTAAATAAAGCGTAGATGAACTCATAAGCCTCCGATCATAATTGTTTCGCGTTGCACAGATGA
>QKAN01000141.1 GCA_003246365.1 Clostridia bacterium | reverse complement strand
AACTTTATTTTATGAAAATTGTACAGCTGCAACAAAATAAAACCCGAAAAAAGGCGATAGTCAGATCGCTTCTATATTCTGTTGCTTATGCTGTATTTGGCTATCTATGGGTCATAATTTCAGAAATCATCCTTACGAAAATGCATCCCGAAAGCCCTGAAGTTTTTTTAATCAGCATTTCAAAAGGCCTCGGCTATGTTACGATTACGGCAACTCTGCTTTTCTTACTGATCTATTCAAATATTAAGCGGATTTTACATGAAATAAAAGAACGGCTTGCCAATGAGACTGCGCTTAATGAAGCGCAGGAAATGGCGCAAGTCGGTAGTTTTTCATATCATGCTTCTTTAAATGTATTTCACTGTTCAAATGAAGCAATGCGTATTCTTGATACGCAAGATTGCAATATTACTTCTTCTGATTTCAGCGAAATACTCAGACGAGTTCATAGCAGCGATCGAGAGCGCGTTTATACGCTAGCATCCGAAACTTATACGCGCGGAGGAGAAGCGTCTTTTTATTGTCGTATCTTGAGAGCAAATGAATCGGAACGAACGATTCATGTTCAGATTCACGCGGAGCGTCAGGATGAAAACGGTCAACCGTATCTAATTGGAACACTGCAAGATGTTACGGAACGGATTCATGCAGAAGCTGCTGCACGGGAAAATGAAGCGATCTATAAAGCATTGATAAACTCAAGCTATGATCTTGTCTATTTCAAGGATAGTTTTCTTCGATATATTGCTGTCAATAGCAATATGGAACGGTATTATGGCCTTCGCGAGGAACAACTGCTCGGAAAAACGATCAGCGCTATCAAACCCGGAAAAGATGCAAGAATATGGGAAGCGCGAGATCGAAGCGTATTGATCAGCGGAAAGCCGCTCTATATTGAAGATGTTGAAGGTGATAAAACATTTGAAACGATCATCTTCCCGGTCAATATGTCCGGCTCAAAACGTGGCGTAGGAGGAATCTCCCGCGACATTACGCAACGTTATCAGGCTGAAGCCGCAATAAAGCAGGAACGCGATCGAGCAAAGGCCTATTTTGAAATTGCGCCTGTTATTTTCATCGTTCTCGATCAAAACGGTCTGGTAACAATGATTAACAAATCCGGCTGCGATATGTTGCAGATATCGCGTGATCAAATCGTTGGGCAAAACTGGATTGATCGCTTCGTACCAGAAAACGATAGAGCCGAATTACAAGAACTGTTCAGCCAGATTCAATCACGCACCGCTAATATTTTACGGACACATGAAAATGATATCATTATTTCATCTGGTGTGTTAAGACGAATCGAGTGGAGAAATACGATACTAGAAAATTCTGACGGGTCTTTTCAAGGGATTCTATCTGCGGGAGTAGACGTAACCGAGCTGCGTCAAGCCAATGAAGCGCTGCGCGAAAGTGAGCGCAGTAAAAGCGTGCTTCTTTCGAATCTCCCTGGTATGGCATACCGTTGCGCATTTGACAAAGATTGGACCATGTCGTTTGTTTCCAGCGGATGCTATGAACTTACCGGTTATCTGCCGGAAGAAATTGTAAATAACGCATGTATTTCTTTTAATAATATTATTTGTCCAGAATATCGTGAACCGATACGAAATGAAAGCATTGAACATTTTTCCAATCAGATGGGCAATCGATATGAGTATGAGATTTTAACCGCTTCCGGAGAACGCAAATGGGTTCTTGACGTTAATCAGGGCATAATGGATTCCAGCGGAACCGTATATGCGCTAGAAGGCATCATCCTTGATATTACGAAATCCAAGCTGCAATTTTTACAGATACAATATTTAAGTAACCACGATCAATTGACCGGATTGCACAACCGGCAATACTATGACAATGCGATGAGATCGCTGGATGACAATAATCATTTGCCGATTTCAATCATTTTTGTTGATATCAACGGCTTAAAGTTAGTAAACGATGCGTTCGGTTATGATGCCGGAGATAAAATGATTCAGACTACCGGCTCTCTTTTAAAAGGTGCTTTGCTGCCTCGTGAAGTAATTGCGAGAATCGGCGGCGATGAGTTCGCAATTTTGTTGCCTAACACTGATTCTGCTCTATGCATTGAAAGAGCCGCTGCATTTCGCACTGTGATTGATAACTTTAACGCAACTATCAAGGATCGCGCTTTGGTTATAAACCTATCAATTGGTTACAGCACAAAATCAAATGCGGAGGATGATATGAGCCGCGTCGTTAAGAATGCGGAAGCAAACTTGGCACGTAAAAAACTCTTTGATCAAAAAAGTCATCATAACGCTGTTCTTTCATCGATTATGGTCACTTTATTTGAGCGCAGCTTTGAGACGGAGGAACACGCGAGCAGAATTGGCGATCTCTGCGTGATTATCGGAGAACGACTGGGATTGAGTCATGATGAAATGGACAAACTGCGCTTGTTCGCTATTTTACACGATATCGGAAAAATTGGGATTAGCGATCAAATACTCAACAAGCCCGGAAGCCTGACAGACGAAGAAATGGCCGTAATGAAAACGCATCCTGAAATCGGATATCGCATTGCGATGGCTTCGCCAGATTTTGCCCCTGTTGCAGACTATATACTGACACACCAGGAAAAGTGGGATGGAACAGGTTACCCCAATCATTTAGCTGGTGAAAACATCCCGCTTTTATCGCGTATACTTGCGGTTGCGGATGCATACGACGCAATGACGAAAGATCGCGTTTATCGCAAAGCATTACCGAAAGAAGTAGCTTTGGAAGAGATTCGGCAAAATGCTGGTACGCAGTTTGATCCAAAGATAGCAGCGTTATTTATAGAACTGGTTAAAGAGCGAAATCTATAAAGTCTTCTATAACAAAGCGGCGAATCATCGCCGCTTTGTTTTTATAAATCAATTAATTTGGAGTAGAGCCGGGCTTTGTTAAAAACAGTACGCCCAGTGTATTAGGGCCGCAATGGCTGCTTATCGTGCAGCTTGCTTGCGTAACAAAAATCTCTTTAAAAGGTTGAAGCTCCCGAATTCGCTCTACAACACGGTCGATAATAGCTGGATCATCCATGCCGGAATGCGTTACAAAAACTCGGTCTAAGATGAGATCTGTACGATCTTTTAACTGATCATCGACATACTTCATCAGCGAGGGGGCAAGTTTTCCCATATATTTTTTGCCGACGACCATACTGCCTTGCCGGTCGTTTCGCACCAAGATAGTCGGCTTCAAATTCATCAGCGCCGCACCGATTTGCGTGATACTGGAACAGCGTCCGCCAGCTCGCATGAATTCCAGCGTATCAAGAATAAAACTTGCTCGTGTATCTCCAACTAGTGCGGTTACCTCTTCAACAATTTGTTTCGCAGGCATTCCTTTTTTGATGCGCTCACCAGCTTCACAAACAAGAAGTCCGAATCCGGTCGATAACGAGCAGGAGTCGATGACATAAACATTTCCTTTTGATTTCAAAGTTTCCGAAGCAATTTTTGCATTTTGGCAGGAACTGGAAAGTCCGGAGCCAAGAGAAACATGGATAACATCATATCCATTTTCTAGGAATGGCATGAAATAGCTTTCGTATTCTTCCGGATTGATAGCTGCCGTTCGCGGTAAAAGTTTGTGATTCCACCATGCTTCGTAAAGTTGTGCGGACGTAATATCTAAACCGTCTGTGTATTGTTTTTCGTCCAAGATTATATGGAGCGGAAAGAGAGAAACCTGATACCTTGCCTTTAGTTCATTTCCTATATCGCACGGCGTATCCGCGCTCAACAGAATTTTCTGATCTGGCATATGATTTGTCCCCCTAAATGACATTTCCATATTCTAACAAATACGTTAAACTGCGACAAGTCTTTATCATCCATTTATGATCAATAGAATACATTTTTCATCACATTGTCTATTTAATAACATTTTGGTATCAGACGCAATATATTTCTGTATCAATAGTCCATATATTGTTTTATACAATCTCTTCGATCTCGTACAAATTCGATCCAAAATCACCAAGCATACGAACTTTATCTGAATATCCTGTGCCGATAAACTGATTGTTCAAATGTATTCCCTGCATAAAAGTTTTTCCGCTTGCAGAATACGTTTCAACACAATCATTTAGCGCGTAAATTCGATCGATCCAACGGAACAACAATCCGTTCGGATTTATGCTGAATGGAAGTAAATGATTAATCAATCCGCCAAAACGATGAACAAAAACGCGTTGATCTTTTGTTTGTAACTGGTATCGTTTTTCTGAATCCAAACCAGATAGCGGAAGCACATCGTTTCCCTCTGCAGCGCATGCGCGCGTTTGGAAAGCACCGGCAATTGAGTGCATTCGGTCCTTAGAAACCGTCTGCCAAAAAACTTTGTTTTGCTTTGTTGCCGTGTGCCGATAGAACCGGCCATATTGTAAGGTTTTCCGGTGCGCTTTGTAATACGCTATTTGTTCGCGAACTTCTTTGCGTTCAAGGCGGGTCAGGTATTTCAAATCCAGTTCATAGCCAAGGCATCCGAAGCTGGCTGTATTAAAACGCGCCGAAATTTGCGTTGAACGCAGCGTTTGCTGGTTCGGCGCGGCTGAAACATGCGCACCCATCGTTGAAAGCGGATATAGGTAGCTCAATCCCGCCTGAATATCTAATCGTTCAATCGCATCCGTATCATCGCTCGCCCAAACTTGAGGAGAATAGCAGAGCATACCCAAATCAAACCGATTGCCGCCGCTCGAACACGATTCCAATAAAATATGCGGACGGGGACGAAAAATGCGCGCCAATACATCATATAAACCGATGATATAACGATGATAAAATTCACCTTGATTGGTCAGCAGGGGAGAGTAAGCATCGCTGATATGCCGGTTCATATCCCACTTGACGTAATCGATGTTTGCGTCATCCAGAATGCTCGAAACATGTTCAACAATATAGTCCCGCACAGCAGGATTACACAAATCAAGAACAAGTTGATTTCTGCCTAAAAGCGGTGTCCGATCTGGCATAGAAACCGCATATTCGGGATGCGCACGAAACAGATCACTATCAGGATTGATCATCTCCGGTTCAAACCACAGCCCAAAACGCAGCCCGAGCGCATGAATTTCTTTTGCAAACGCGCGCATTCCCTTGGGTAATTTTTTTCGGTTTACATCATAATCGCCTAACCCGGCCGTATCGTCGTTCCGCTTGCCAAACCAGCCGTCGTCCAGAACAAACAGTTCTACGCCAAGCTGTTTTGCCTGTCGCGCAAGGAGGAGGAGTTTACGCCGGGTGAATCGAAAAAAACAGGCTTCCCAGTTATTGATCAGAACGGGACGCTCCTGACCTTTCCAGTCTCCGCGCACGATATGTTCATTGATAAAATCATGAAAATGAGCGCTCACGCCGTTAAACCCGTTGGAAGAAAACGTCATAATCGCTTCAGGTGT
>QKAN01000179.1 GCA_003246365.1 Clostridia bacterium | reverse complement strand
GAAAAGCCGCCGTATATACGGCGGCTTTTTTGCTGTATTAATCTTTGTTACTTATATATATTGCATAGTGTTCAGCGCTTCCCGAACGCCGCAAAGCAGCGGGGAGTCCGACGGAAGATCGAACACGCTGCGCCCGAGCACATCGTTTTGCAGCTGTTCTTCGTCCGGCGGAATCGTAGCGAGCAGTTCGATGTCGCCAAGATCGACAAACGCGTTGAGCGACTGGTCTGCAACGCGGTTGAGTATCGCGCCGGTACGGTCGGGATGCACCAGTTCGGAAGAAAGTGAGCGGATTGTCCGGAGAACCGAAATGCCTTTTTTACTCTGATCGGATACAAGCAGCAGATGCGTTACCTTCTCCATGACGCGGCGGTTGATCTGCTCGATTCCTGCTTCGCCGTCGATGACCACATAATCAAATTCATCCGCAAGTGCGGCGATGACTTCCTTGAGGTAGGCGTTAACGCCGCAGTAGCAGCCGGCGGTTTCGGGGCGACCTATGGCAAGAAACGCAAACGATCCGTTTTCCGCCATCGCGTCGAAAATATGGAACCGTGCTTCGTTCAACAGATCAACTGCCTCCCGCGCCTCGCCGGAAACGGTTTTTTCAACAATTTCCTTTCGGATATCGTCAAGCGTTTTTACGATGTTGACGCCAAGTGCGGTGGAAAGCCCTACTGCGGGATCGGCATCGATGGCCAGGATCCGTTTTTCGGGGTATTGTTCGGTTAAAATACGAACTGTCGCAGCGGAGATGGTTGTTTTTCCGACGCCGCCTTTGCCGGAGACGGCAATGATTTTCGTTTGCATGGGTAACATCCCTTCAGAGAACATACTTTCCGGGGAAAACAGCGTTTAATCATCATATGAAATCGCCTTACCCAGTATACCATTTCTCCGATTTACCCGCATCATGCGATTTGAATAATAGATATGATTTAGTTACACAAAAACGTGGTTTTGTCCTCAATATTCGCTTTCCATCTTGCGCACGGTTTCGTAAATTTTCTGATTAACCGGCACGTCGACGCCGTGTTTGTTTGCCAACGCGATTACCGTTCCGGCGAACAATTCCACCTCGGATTTTCGGCGCGCTAGTCCGTCCTGTCGCATGGAAGGCATTCCGTTTGGGTCAAGATGATCGACCAGATTCACGTAATTTTCGAAATCTTCCTGCGTAATATAAACATGCTCTTTTTCTGCAACACGGATGACTTCTTTCATAGCGGCCTGCATCAAATCCCGCGCTGCTCCAGGCTGTTGAATCGTTCCGTATGTTCCTTCGTAGATCATGACGGACTGATTCACGCCGACATTAAGCATCAGCTTGCACCACATTCTTTGGAGGATATCGTCTTCCAGCGTATAAGGCATGTCGATGCTGCTAAACAAATCGACAACGGCCTGTAACTTTTCTTGCTTCGCCGCGCTTTCATCCACGATACCCAGACAGAACTGTCCAAAATGGGAATAAATTACCTGATTGTTGTCTTTTATTGTATCCATACCCTGAACGATACAATGGATGATCTTATCCATTCCATATACTTCGCCGATAATTCCTTCGCTGGAAATTCCATTGAGCACAGAGATGATGATTGTTTGATCGGAAAGTTTATTCCTTACCGTATGTAGAGCGGCCTTTAGTCCGGTTGCTTTCACGGCGAAGAGCAACAGATCTGCTGGCTTGCCTTTCTCCTCTTCGTCGACAATCGAAAAATCACACGGATGCCCGTTGCAAACGATGCCGTCCTGTTTGAATCTTTCGATTCTACTACTGTTGGCGACAAATTCAACACGCTCTTTCCCCAGTTTTTCGGTCAAAAAATCGCCGAACATGACGCCCAGCGCGCCCATCCCTACAATAGTAATTCTTTTAATTTCCATCCGATTATCCCTCTTGCTTATCTTTTCCTGCGGCAATCAGCTGTGTAATGTATCAATTATATATCGCTTTGAGATTGCCTTCAAAATTCGAAAGTCGTTTATCTGATAACGAAAATATATAATTGTGTCAGTTTAGCATATTGATTGCGGTAAGGCAAGGCGCATCACGGCTTCATGTGTGATGCGCCTAATATGATTCCAATTGGTTTTGTTGAATTTTATAACGATTATAAAGTCAATGACTTAGCAGATCTATTAAACGATCTGAGTTACTGCTCTTGCCCTGTAGAAAACTCTATGATTTTCTCAACAGAGATATCCTTGGTCGGAACATTGCACACGCAAGTGCGGTTCGCTAAAACAGCAACACGGTCGCAGATGCCTAAAATTTCTTCGATGTCGGACGAGATGAAGATGATGCCGGCTTTTTTCTTGATGAGATCGTTAATTGAATTATAGATATCGATTTTACTTGCGATATCCAGCCCTCTCGTCGGTTCATCCAGAATAAATATCTTTGCGCGGCTCATGATCCACTTTGCAAAAATGGCTTTCTGCTGGTTGCCGCCTGTGTATTCGAGAATATTGTTGTGCAGGTTCTGCGGGATATTCAGCTTTTCCACATAGTCGGCAACGACCTGCTCGAGATATGTTGTGTTGATCAAACTGAAGTTGGCAAAGCGTTTCAGCGATGAAACAGCGACATTGTTGCTGATGTCGAGATAACCGAAGATTGAATCGGTAAGCCGGTTCTCCGGTATCAATGCGATGCCGTTGCAAATTGCCTTATACGGGCTGTCGATTTTGATGCTGGCGCCGTTGACGAAAATTTCACCTTCTACGCCGTCCACCGCGCCAAACAGGCAGTTTGCCAGAAGTGTTCTGCCTGACCCGGCAAGTCCCGTGATGCCGAGGATGTCGCCTTCGTTTAAGTCGAGATTGATATTTTTCAACTTGTCGGAAAAGCCAAGGTTTCTAACGCTGAGAATGTTTTTGCCTTTGTTGATGACGATTTTCGGGTATCTGTTCTTAATATAGCGCCCGCTGAGCATTTTGATGATTTCTTCCTGCGGGCATTCGGCAACAACTTTGGTGCCTATGATGCTGCCATTTTTGATGATAGTGACCCGGTCGCCAAGAAGAGAAACATCCTCGAGACAATGTGTAATATAGAAAATACCCGCGCCTTTTGCTTTGATTTTTGTGACGATTCGATACAACAAATCCCGCTCGGTTTGCGTCAGGGCGGAGGAGGGTTCGTCTAAAATTACAATGCTTGCGTCGGAAATATATGCGCGGCAAAATTCGATGATTTGCCGCTGCGCAAAACCCAACGTCGCAACTTTATCGAAAACGGAAACGGGAAGGCCGAGGTCTTCGATCAGTTGCTGGCACATAAAGTTGAGCTTGTCGTAATCGATGCTTTTCAGCCATTTGTTTTTGTAGGGCATTTTGTGGAAAAAGAGGTTTTCCGCAATGGAGAGCTGCGTGAGCATTGTGGCGTCCTGCCGGATATAGATGACGTCGTCAAACATATCGGAAGAAACGGATTTACTGCGAACCTGCTGATTTCGAATATAGATCGATCCTGAATCAGGAACGAGAAGGCCGCTGATGATTTGCATCAATAAGCTTTTGCCCGCGCCATTCTCGCCCATGATGACATGGATTTCGTTTGCGTAAAGATTGATGTTGATGTCGCTGAGGTGAAAATTATCCAGCTGCAAGTTGACATTCTCGAGCCTCAAGAGTTCAGGGGACATGCTTGCACATCCTTTCGGGAGAATCAAACGCGGCTATTCTTCGTAAATATTAACGGAAGTGTAGAGTTGAATGTTCAGATCGAACAAATAATCTTTATAGGTGTCGTTTAATGTTGAGTTGGTGATGATTTTATCGGCAATATCCAGCCCGCCAACGCGGTAAAACGATTTTGCTCCGAAGTGATCGGCCAGACACACCACGGAAACGGTTTCAGCCATCTTGCAGGCTTGTTGAATCAACGAGGCTTTACTGATGCTGGAAACAGTGATGCCGGTCTTTTTGCTGATGCCTTCCACTTCGACGATCAGATGGTTTAGAGAGAAATTTTGCATGTTGTTGATGGCGAGCTGCCCGTAAACCGCAGATTCGTCAAGATCTCCGCCTAAAAGGATTAGTTTATTACTGGGAGAATTGGAAAATTCCAGTGCGATTCTTAAATCGTTTGTTAAAACGGTGAGACCCTTTTTATGCGTCAGTTTTTTTGCGGTTCTCAGGTTTGTCGGCCCGTCCGTCAGCATGATGATGTCGTTGTCGGAGACGAGGTGGAAAATGGTATCGGAGATTTCCATCATTTGAAGGGTATGATCGTCGTCCGATTCTTCAAATACAAACGTTTCTTCCGAGTCTGCGTTTAAAACCGCCCCGCCGTGCGCGCGCTTTAAAAAACCTTCGCTCTCCAACTTTTCAAGATCGCGCCGAATCGTGACCTCGGTCACGTTTAACAAACTGCTCAGTTTTGCAACTGAAACATGTTTGTCTTTATTCAGATAGTCCTTGATGATCTTGATCCGTTCGATTGCAAACATTATTTCTGAAAACCTTTGAACAATTTTCGATATAAAGTAATCTTACATGAAATCGCGAAAACTATCAATACGAATCGATAAAATCAAATAGAAACACAAACGAAACAAACATTAAGTAAAAATAAGGTGTTGACAGTATAAAACGATAATGATAGAATACAAAACGAACAAAATAGAAAACAAATAAACGAAAACAAAACAAACGGAACATCTCATTCGAACGTAATTATTTCAAGACGTATTTAAAAACCCAAAAGAAAACGAAAACAGGATTCTCACGCAATTTTCAATCGCGGTTTCATCGTATCCATCCAATTTTTAAATTAATTTGCTTCGATGCGGTATCGGGGCAATGTAAAAAAACAAAAGGAGAGAAACAATGAAAAAAGTATTCTTGTGCATTTTGGCGTTGATGCTGGGCTTCTCGATGTTTGCCTGCGCGAGTTCAACTCCCGCGGCGACAACCGAAACCGCTACAGCGGAAACGGCGACAGAAACGGCAACCGAAGCGGCAACCGAGGCGGCGGCAGTCGGCGGATATATCGGCATTTCCATGCCGACCCAGTCGAGCGAACGCTGGATCAAAGACGGCAACACGATGAAAGATTTGCTGGAAGCAAAAGGATACACCGTAGACCTGCAGTATGCGGAAGATGATATCCCGACACAGAAAGCACAGATTGAAAACATGATCACCAAAGGCGCAGATGTTCTGATCATCGCTGCCGTCGACGGCTCCACATTGTCGGCAACGCTGGATCAGGCTGGCCAGGACGGCGTCAAGATCATTTCTTACGATCGTCTGCTCGTAGACACCGATGCGGTTTCCTACTATGCCACGTTTGATAACAGGGGCGTTGGTCGCCTCCAGGCGCAGTCCCTCGTTGACGGCTTAATGGCGCTCAAGGGCGAAGGTCCGTATAACGTCGAGCTGTTCGCCGGCTCTCCCGACGACACCAACTCGTTCTACTTCTACTCTGGCGCGATGGATGTCCTCCAGCCGCTGATCGATGCCGGCACGATCGTTGTCGTATCCGGACAGACGGCACAGGCTGACATCGGAACGCTCCGTTGGGACGGCGCTGTTGCGCAGGCCCGCATGGACTCCCTCCTGGCTGCCAACTACACCGATGGCAAGCAGCTTGACGGCGTTCTCTCTCCGTATGACGGACTTTCCCGCGGCATCATCTCCGCGCTCAAATCCTTCGGTTATGAACCGGGCACCGATAACTGGCCGGTCGTAACGGGTCAGGATGCGGAAGCAGCTTCCATCAAGCTGATCATCTCCGGCGAACAGTATTCCACGATTCTGAAAGACACGAGAGACCTTGCGGCTGTTGCGGCCGGTATGGTTGATGCAGTGCTCACCGGAACCGAACCGGAAATCAACGATACGACGACCTATGACAACAATGTTAAGATCGTGCCTTCTTATCTGTTGATCCCGTACACGGTTACAATTGACAATTATCAGGAACTGGTTATTGACTCCGGATATCTCACGGAAGATGACATCAAATAACAGTTAATTTACAACTTAAAATCGGCTAGCGGTAGCGAAAACACAAATACTGCTAGCCGATTTAAGTCTGATATGTGTAAAATAGAATTGTCTCTGGCAGGGAGAGAAAAAGAGGAGTTCATCTATGGGAAAGTACATTTTGGAAATGAGGAATATTACAAAGACATTCCCAGGAGTTAAGGCTCTTGACAATGTTAACTTACAAGTAATCCCGCATCATATTCACGCGTTGATCGGTGAAAATGGCGCGGGCAAGTCAACATTAATGAATATTCTCAGTGCAGTATATCCACACGGAACCTATGAAGGCGACATCGTAGTCGACGGTGAAGTCTGCGTATTCAAGTCAATTAAAGACAGTGAAGCGAAAGGGATTGCGATTATCCATCAGGAACTCGCGTTGATTCCCAGCCTGTCCATCGCTGAAAACGTATTTTTAGGAAACGAGCAAACCGACAAGGGGCTTGTGATCAATTGGGATAAGACCCGAATCAGAACAAGCGAAATGCTGAAAAAAGTCGGTCTCGATGAACGGACGGATACAAAAATCAAAGATGTTGGACTCGGAAAACAGCAGCTGGTCGAAATTGTCAAAGCGCTCGCAAAAGATGTGCGACTGTTAATTCTTGACGAGCCGACCGCCGCATTAAATGATAAAGACTCCGATCACCTGTTGGATCTCTTGGTAGATCTGAAGGCACACGGAATTACAAGCATTATTATTTCGCATAAGCTCAATGAAATCACCAAAGTAGCGGATGAGATTACAATCCTCCGGGATGGCGCCACGATTGAAACGCTGGTAAAAGGCGTGGATGATATCTCCGAAGAGCGTATCATAAAATCCATGGTCGGAAGAGAAATCGTCGACAGATTTCCCAAGCGCGACAACGACATTGGCGATATCTTTTTCGAAGTGAAAAACTGGAATGCGTTCGATCCTCTTGATGATACCAAACAGGTGCTCAGGGATATCAATATCAATATTCGAAAAGGCGAAGTCGTTGGCATCGCCGGGCTTATGGGCGCGGGGCGTACAGAACTTGCGATGAGCCTGTACGGCAAAGCATATGGCACGAAGATAACCGGCTCGATTTTTATGAACGGCGAGGAACAGTCCATTCACGACGTGAGCGATGCAATCGCAAAAGGCATTGCTTACGCAACGGAAGACCGGAAAACCGCCGGGTTGATCTTGATCGACGACATCAAGCGGAACATTACGCTTTCCTCTCTGACCTCGTTGAAAAAGAAAATGGTCATCGACTCCAACATGGAGATCAAAATCGGAGAACAATTCCGTAAAAAGCTAAACATCAAGTCCTCCAGCATTTTGCAGAAAACGGGCGACTTATCCGGCGGAAATCAACAGAAGGTCGTATTCAGCAAATGCATTTTTGCCGATCCTGACATACTGTTTCTGGATGAACCCACGCGAGGCATCGATGTTGGCGCAAAATATGAGATTTACACCATCATCAATGAATTAGCGGAAAAAGGGAAATCCATCGTTATGATTTCGTCCGAATTGCCCGAACTTCTGGGCATGTGCGACAGAATCTATGTGATGAATAAAGGGATGATCGTGGGCGAGCTTGCCGCGCGGGATGCCTCTCAGGAAAGAATTATGCAGTGTATCATGCAAAGCAACAAGGAGGTTGTAAAATGAAAAGGCTTAAAAGTTTGCTCAGGGGGAACCTTCGCCAATACGCGATGATCATAGCCCTGATCGTTGTCGTTGTTATATTTGAGATTTTAACAAAAGGCATTCTGCTCAAGCCGCTGAACATATCGAACCTGATTCAGCAGAACGCTTACATTCTGATTCTGGCAATCGGTATGTTGCTTTGCATCCTGACCATCGGTAATATCGACTTGTCGGTCGGTTCCGTTGTCGGTTTGGTCGGCGCGCTGTCCGCGATCTTCATATTAAAACTCGATATGCCGATCTGGATTGCGATAATCCTTTCCCTGATCGCCGGATTTATTATTGGCGTTTGGCAAGGCGTCTGGATTGCGTATATCGGCGTTCCGGCGTTCATCGTAACGCTTGGCGGCCAGTTGATTTTCAGAGGCTTGACAATGGTTGCGCTGCAGGGGACAAGCCTTGCGCCGCTTCCGGATGAATATACGTTTATCGCAGCCGGATTCGTGCCGGATATTGCAAACATCGAAGGAATTAACCTTTTAGCAATGCTGGCCGGCGCACTTGCGTGTGTGCTGTTTATCATCAACGAGATTGCCAAACGCAAGAGCAAAAAGAAATATAACTTCGACGTGCCGCCTTTTGGCGCATTCCTGTTCAAAATTCTGGCAATCACCGCCGTAATACTTGCTTTCAGCTATGCGTTGGCTTCTTATCGCGGTATCCCGATGGTGTTGCTCATCGTTGTTGCACTGGTGTTGATCTATACGTTCGTCACCGATAAAACGATTCCCGGCAGACATATTTACGCTTACGGCGGAAACCCGAAAGCGGCGCGACTCTCCGGCATCAAAACAAAGCGTGTTCTCTTCTGGGTGTATGTTAACATGGGCGTCCTCGCCGCTCTGGCAGGCATCGTGTTCACGGGCCGACTCAACTCGGCAACGCCTAAAGGCGGATACGGATTTGAGTTGGATGCGATTGCCGCTTGCTTTATCGGCGGCGCATCAACAACCGGCGGTATCGGAACCGTGGTCGGGGCCATCGTCGGCGGTCTGCTGATGGGCGTGCTTAACAACGGCATGTCGATCATGGGTGTTAGCATTGACTGGCAGCAGGCGATTAAAGGATTTGTTCTTCTGATCGCAGTTGGATTCGACGTTCTTTCGAAAATGAGATCCAAAGTCTGATCGGGTTACATACAGCAAAACGGGAAGGGGCAGTTTGAAAACAAAAACGCCCCTTTCTTGATCTTTACTTATATTCGCGTTGGTGGATACAACAAGGCGTTATCGCAGAAAAATTATATAAATGAAAGCCGGCTATTTTGGCAGCAAGGCGTTATAAACAGTTTGAAACAAGGAGAAAAAACAGATGAAACAATACGAATTCTGGTTTGTAGTAGGCAGTCAGTTTCTCTATGGGCCTGAGGTGCTGGAAACCGTGGCGTTGCGCGCGGCGGAGATGAGCAAGGAAATGAACGCATCCGGTAATTTGCCGTATCGGCTGGTGTATAAAACAACCGCGAAAACCAATCAGGAAATCGCAGACGTGGTG
Source organism: Clostridia bacterium (assembly GCA_003246365.1). Lineage (GTDB taxonomy): Bacteria > Bacillota > Clostridia > Christensenellales > CAG-138 > UBA7703. The sequence goes on along the minus strand of QKAN01000179.1, from coordinate 10,628 downwards.
CGCGAGGCAAACTACGACACGAATTGCGCGGGTGTGATTACATGGTGCCATACGTTCAGCCCGTCCAAAATGTGGATCAACGGCTTCACCGCGCTGCAAAAACCATATTGCCATTTTGCAACACAGTATAACCGCGAAATTCCGCAGGACGAAATCGATATGGATTTCATGAACCTGAATCAGGCGGCGCATGGCGACCGTGAACATGGATTTATTGCGGCAAGACTGCGCATGCCGCGCAAGGTGATTGCCGGTTACTGGCATGATGCGGATGTGCAAATCCGTATTGGGAACTGGATGCGTGCGGCGGCTGGCGTTGCGTTTTCCAAGGAACTCAAAGTCATGCGTTTTGGGGACAACATGCGCGAGGTCGCCGTTACCGAAGGCGACAAGGTGGAAACGCAGATCAAGCTTGGCTGGCAGGTCAACACATGGCCGGTCGGGAAACTGGTTGAAACCATGGATGCCGTGACGGAGAGCGAAGTTGACGCACAGATGGAGATCTACCGTCAGACTTATACGATTGCGACAGACGATGTGGAATCAATCCGTTATCAGGCGCGGGAAGAAATCGCGATGAAACGAATGCTGGACGCGGAAGGTTGCATGGCGTTTAGCAACACATTTCAGGATTTATACGGCATGAAGCAGCTGCCCGGATTGGCGAGTCAGCATTTGATGGCAAGCGGCTATGGCTACGGCGGCGAGGGAGACTGGAAAGTTGCCGCGATGACGGCGATTCTCAAGGCAATGGGCGAAGGAAAAGGCGGCGGCACCTCGTTTATGGAGGACTATACCTACCATCTGGAAAAAGGCAACGAATATAGCCTTGGCGCGCACATGCTGGAGGTTTGTCCGTCGATTGCGATGGAGAAACCGCGTATCGAAGTGCATGCGTTGGGCATTGGAGACCGGGAAGCACCGGCGCGTCTCGTATTCGAAGGACACGAAGGCAGCGCAATTGCCGTTAGCCTGATCGATATGGGCGGGCGCATGCGCCTGATTTGTCAGGATATCGAGTGCGTCAAGCCGTTTATGAAGATGCCGAAGCTTCCGGTTGCGCGGGTAATGTGGAAACCGATGCCGAGCCTGGAAACAGGCGTAGAGTGCTGGATTTTGGCAGGCGGCGCGCATCATACCGTGCTGAGCTACGACGTGACCGCAGAGCAGATGAAAGACTGGGCGCGGATGATGGACATCGAGTTCGTGCATATCAACAAGAATACGACCGTGGATTCGTTGGAACACGATCTGTTCCTGTCGGATTTGGCGTGGAAGCTGAAGTAGCCGAAAAACTGCAAGGTGTACTAAAGCCGAAAACATAACCTTAAACAGCAGATATTTTCGTTTCATACGTTGCGCCACGAACGATAATTTGACTTTGATTATAAAGCAAAAAAAACACAGAGGCATTTGATGAAAGAATACCTCTGTGTTTTGTTTTTTTTGTTGATAAAAAAGCCAGAATTACGTTTGGAAATCACATCAGTTTTCCGTGATTTCAAAGACTTGTATAGAAAATTTACTGTAACTGTTGTTCTTGTTGATTACTGCTAACTTGTGTTGTAAGATAGGAATATCAGATAAAATTAGAATAGCAGCGCCAAAGCGCGGAGGGAACTCAACTGACGAAGAAAAACTCTTGCATTGGAGATGAAGCAAATGCGTTTCAGACACATATTTATGGTAGTGACTGTGTTTGTCTTGCTCATTTTTCTTGCTGCATGCAGTTTGCAAACCAAGGAAGAAACCATATCAAGCAACGCTGAATCCGATGCTTCGCGGATTATAAATTTTCGTATAACATGGACGGATTACTCCGGACGCGGTCAGGCAATTCAAAAAATAGTCGATTCATACAATGAAATATCCGAAAGCGACGCTTTTATCCAGCTAATCAGCGGAGACGAGGATGAAGCCGCTATCAAAGACGTTATGGAGTCCGATCCGGAAACCGTTATTGTTTTGCCATACAGACATGTGCAGTATTTTGGAGATCAGGGCAGCCTGATGGACATCACTGAGGCATTTGCTGACGATCAGGAACTGTTTTATCGAGAAGTTTGGGATCTCGGTACAGTCGATGGGACCATTTATGGGATCCCCTGGTTGGGTCATTCGATGTGCCTTCTGTATAACAAAACATTACTGGAAAAAGCCGGAGTAGATCCAGATTCGATCAATAGCCTTGACGCGCTGGTTTCTGCGCTTGATGCAGTTGAGAAAACAACAGACGCAAAGGGAATTGGTCTTGTCGGAGCTGACAGCAACGATATTTCCTGGATGGTGAATCAGTTTATCTATGGCTTTGGCGGGCAGCTTGTCGGCAGTAACGGCTCGAACGTTGCAATAAACAGCCCGCAATCTTTGGCTGCGCTCGATTTTTATAAGAACGTGCTTGGTAACCACGCGCAAGAAACATGGGTAAACGATACAGGCGTGGAGGTTATGAACGCTTTTCGAGATCAACAAATCGCGTTTGAGATACAAGGAATATGGGGCGTAACAGACATTCTGAAAAACGGTGCGCCGTTTGAGGTTGGCGTAATTCCTCTGAAAAACATTGGCATTTGCGCGGAAGTTGGACCAATGATGCTTTCGATTCCTTCGAATATGAGCGAATCGGGAAAACAGGATGCAATTCAATTTATCCGCTATATGATTTCTTATGATGCGCAGAATGCAATTTTAAACGGAGAATACAGCCCGGAACACGATACCTACTATCCATTTCGAACTCCAATTCGAATCGACATGGCGGATGCACCGATTGTTAAAATGAACCCGATCTATCAGATTTTTATTGAAGGATTTGAAAATCCGAGCGTCGACGTGCCGGTTCCCAAATGGCAAACAATCAAATCGAAATACTATCAAACAGGGTTGCATCAGGTGATGACAGGTGAGTTATCAATTGAAGATTTTCTAACAATGATCGAGACAAAGGGAAACGATATTTTATCGGCGTCATGATCGATGCGTGCCGCTGAGTTAACAGATTTAATTTTTCATCTTTTATTCCGAAAAGAAAGGAATTACTGGCATGAAAATACTAATTGCCGACGACTCAAGAACCGATGCAGCGTTGATTAAAAGTATTTTGTCCGTGTATAACCCGATGGTTGCATACGACGGGGTGGAGGCTCTGGCGCTGATCGAAGCAAACCCCGACATCGATATTTTAATTTTGGACATCAATATGCCGCGTATGAACGGCTTTGAAGTACTCGAAAGGATACAACATCATCCTGAATATCGGAAAATTGCAACTCTGGTTCTAACAAACTACGATGAAATTGACAATGAAATGCGCGGCCTCGACCTCGGCGCTGTGGATTATATTCGGAAACCGCTGAATATTCGATCTCTGATCAAACGGGTTGAGCTGCACATAAAACTAAAAAACGCAAGAGACGAGCTGGAACTACAAAACAGCATTCTAGAACAGACTGTCCGAGAGCGTACGCGCGAGAGCATTTTAACAAGAGATGTAACGATTCATGCGCTTGTCGGACTGCTGGAAATCCGCAACATTGAATCGAGCAATCATACCAAACGAACGCAGCTTATGATGCGTGCATTATGCGACAACCTGCGCTTGCAGGAACCGTTTCGCGCTATTCTAACCGATTCGTATTCAAAAGAATTGTTTGACACCACTCCGCTGCACGACATCGGAAAAGTCGGAATCCCGGACCATATCCTCCTCAAACCCGGAAAACTAACGCCGGATGAATTCGAAATCATGAAAAAGCATACAACCTACGGAGTGGATGCGCTCAGCAGCATGGGACCCGAGAGCGCGAGTCTGCCGTTCGTTCGAACTGCGGTTGAAATTGCCGGAACACATCATGAAAAATATGACGGATCCGGTTATCCGCTTGGACTAAAAGGCGAAGGAATTCCTTTGTCGGGGCGGCTGATGGCGATTATTGATGTGTATGATGCCCTTGTAAATAAGCGTGTTTACAAACCGGCCTTTACGCACGAAGAAGCGATGAAAATTATTGGAGACGATAGAGGCAAACATTTCGACCCGGATATTACGGATGCATTCTTCAAGATTCAGCCGGAAGTGAAGAAGATCACAAAAGATTTTGCACAGCAGTAAAGTCATTCATGTGTGCAATCTGACAATTTTGACTGTTTGTGCGTCATTCGGCAAGAAACAGAAAGGGAGATTTTTATGAAAATGCTTCGAAATCTGTGTTTGTGCGGAATGATTCTAATGCTGCTAGTTGCGCCGATTTCCACGACGTTTGCCGCCGGAACAGCGTCAACGCTCGAGCTAACGGCGCAGGAGAAAGCTTTTATTGAAAATCATCCGGTTATATACCTAGGCGTCGATCCGAATTTCGCGCCGTATGAGTTTATTGATTCCGACGGACAATATAAAGGGATTGCAGCGGATTATATCGCTTATATCAGAGAAGTGACCGGCTTGAATCTGGAAGTCGTAAAGGGATTGACCTGGTCGGAAGCATACGAAAAAGCAGTTCAATTAGATATCGATGTTTTACCATGTGTCGCCCAAACCACCGAACGGGAGCGATACTTTTTATTTTCGGATACATATTTCACGTTTCAGCGGGCGGTCTTTCTAAACGAAAACACAAAAGGAATCAACACGTTCGAAGATTTGTATGGAAAAACGGTCGCCGTGCAGATGAACAGCTCGCATCACAGCTATATGCTGGAATTTCCTGAAATCCAGTTGAGCTTGTACCCAACAGCTCAAGAGGCGCTGAAGGCGGTTTCGGATGACAAAGAGACGGCTTTCATCGGAAACCTCGCAACATCCAGCTATCTGGCAAAATCGGCAGGCATTACAAATCTGAAATATTTTTCTATCAATGCGGATACCAACGACAAATCGCAATCGCTCCATTTCGCGGTTCGAAAGGACTGGCCTGAACTGGTCAGCATATTGAACAAAGCGCTTGCGAGCATGACAAAAGAACAGAAGTCGGCAATCAACAATAAATGGATCGGCGTGGAGGGGACGGTTGATTATTCGGACATTATTCGGATTGTTGAAATCGCCAGCGCAACGATTCTGCTCATCTTGGTGGTGTCCTATTTCTGGATTGTACGATTGAGAAACGAAATTACAATTCGAAAAAAGACACAGGAAGAGCTGCTTGCGGCAAAGGAAGAAGCCGAGCAGGCAAATCAAGTCAAGTCTTTGTTTCTTGCGCGCATGTCGCACGAAATTCGAACGCCGCTGAGCGCGATTATGGGGATGTCGTATTTGATTAAAAAGACAGATTTGACCACTACGCAGAAAGTATATTTAGACAAACTAACGCAAGCAGCGCGAAACATGCTTGGCACTATCAACGACATACTAGATTTTTCGAAGATAGAGGCAGGCAAAATTACGATCGAGACGGTGTCATTTGACCTCGATAAAGTGCTGCAGCGCATCATCAACATTGCTTCTGTCAAGGCGGAGGAACAGGGGATCGATCTGATTGTTGACAAAGATCCCGATTTGCAGGCGTTTTTTATCGGCGATCCGCAGCGAGTTGAGCAAATATTGCTTAACCTCGTCAACAATGCAGTCAAGTTCACCGAAAAAGGTTCGGTGTCGATTTTGATACGAAAAAAAGGAGCAGACGGAAAGAAAGCGCTGATTGAATTCATGATCAAGGATACCGGAATCGGCATGAATCAGGAGCAGATTGACCATTTGTTTATTCCGTTTGATCAGGGAGACACCACGATCAGCAGGCGATTTGGCGGCAGCGGATTGGGACTTTCCATCGTAAAAAGTTTGACAGATTTGATGGAGGGGGAGATCTCGGTCACCAGCGAGAAGGGCGTCGGTTCTGCATTTACGGTGCTCTTGCCGTTTGAAATCGATGCGAAACCGGAGCAGGTTCGAATTAAGAAGATGGCAGCAGACTGTTTTAAAAACACACGCGCGCTTATCGTTGACCAAAATACCACCTCGAGAAATCAACTTGCTGAATACTTCAACTCATTTGGCATTTCTGCCGATCTTTCCGCGTCCGAGCACGACGCTTTGAAGCTGATTCACAAAGCGACAGAAGAGGAAGAGAAGCCGTACAATCTGGTTGTAATCGATTTTTCATCCCTCTCGATGGATGGGATCGAGTATGTTCAAAAAATTAAGAATTCACCTTATTCCATTCCGTCATGCAAGTATATCGCCATTCTGCCGATGACGCGAGAGGATTTGTTTGCCGAGCTGGATGCCGCTTCGATTGATTTAGGGGTTATGAAGCCGATTATTCCTTCGGTTCTTTACAACGGCATTATCGAGATATTCCATATCATTCCGCCCGAGATGCGGCGCAGCAGCGATAGCGCGGAATTGATAGCAAAACAAAAAGTGTACTCTGTATTATTGGTTGAAGACAACAAGACAAATCAATTCATCGCAAAAACGATTTTGGAACAATCCGGCGTTGAAGTGATGCTTGCCTCAAATGGCGAAGAAGGATATCGATACTATCAGGATCATCGTGATGAAATTGACTTGATTTTAATGGATTTGCATATGCCTGTGATGGACGGGTATGCTGCATCTTCTCTTATTCGCACGTTTGATACCGAGATTCCAATTGTTGCGATGACGGCGGATGCGATTGCGGGCGTTGAGGAGAAGTGTAGAGAGCACGGAATCTATGCGTATGTCAGCAAACCGTTTGAGCCGGAGCAGCTGATCGAGACGATCTACAGCCTCGCAAAAAGTAAAACAAACAGCGATCATACCACACAACCGGCATCAAAGAGCGAGCCAACGGGCGTATTAAACATTGAAAGCGGGTTGAAACGGATCGGCGGAGACGAAACTGTCTACCGGTTGATTTTGCAGGAATTCGAGAATGAAAATATGCAATTCGGGGAAGAATTGCAAACGGCGATCAGTGCGGGCGATTATCAGACAGCAACACAGATGGTTCATAAGATTAAGAGCAGCGCCGGCAACATTGGTGCAGAAAGCGTTCACGACACTGCCGCAGAACTGCAAAAATCATTACAAACACCTGGCAAAGCGGCAATTGAAAAGCTACACCAAAGCTTTCAGAAACAGTTAAAAGACTTGCTTCGGACGATTCAAGAGTATCTGCGTTGATGTCTAGAACGTTGCGAGATATTTATAATACCAGTTTGAAAGAGAAAAAATGCATACGAAAAACTGTAGAATACTTTTCAATAGCAAGTAATATATGTTATAAATAGTAAAGTAGTATATACAATAAAATGAATCGAAGTGAACAGGAGCAGAAAAATTTAAGAGGGTTTGCATGAAGCGTTATTGCAAAAACGATAAACCGTTTGTATACGCCGTTTTTTTCGAGAGTGATGCCGAACAAGCAAAAGCTGTTTTGCAGGCGATCGGAACCAACGGCGTTTCGTTTTGGTATGCTTCGCGCTGCAATCGCGCGGAGATACGGAGGATTCAGGCGGCATTTTCCGTTGTTGTGTTCTTATCTGGAAATGCTGTGCGGGACGAGAAAGTATTGCGCTGCATCGGGCAGGCGGTGAAGCACAACAAGTTAATTTCGTGCGTGTATTTGGAGCCGACCCCTCTTAGCGATGGCTTGGATCTTCTGCTCAATTCTCTTCAGTCGGTTGACATGAGTGGTTTTGCCGATAAAGATGCGTTTATTGAAAAAATGAAAAGCAGTGCGGCATTCTCCAAAATGGAGATTACCGACGCACAGAAAAAGTCTGCCCAAAGACGCGGATTGGCGTCGGTTGTGGTGCCTATTGTTGCGGCGGTAGCTGTGTTTTTTGCAATCGTCGTTCCGCTGCTGATTGTGCCCGCGGTGAAGGCGGCGACCGGAAGCTTGAGCCGGGTGGGGTTTGGGGAACTAAGCCTGGCCGAGCTGGCGAAGGTAGAAGAGCTTTATGTTGCCGGCATGCAAAGCTATGATGAGCCATATTATGCATATTACATTAACGAGGATCAAAACGAGATCTTTCTTGAACAAATAAATGAATACCATTCGGGCGGCGACATCAGCGATATTTCCGACTTGACATTGCTGAAAAATGTAAGAGAGATCGCTTTTTCTTGCAATCAGATTACGGACGTCACGCCGCTGTTTGAGCTAACATCTTTGGAATGGTTGACGCTCAACTGCAATCCAATCCGTTCGATTGAGGGGATAGAAACGCTTCAGAATTTGAGGATGATCGATCTTTCAAATACACAGATTAGCGATATCACACCATTATTCAAAATTCATTCATTGGATAGCATCGACGTGAGTAACACAAACGTGCGAAGCATTGACGGGATTGAAAATATGCCGCACTTACTGGACTTGCGCATAGGAGGCACCTATGTGGCGGATATTTCCGCGTTAAAAAAGATCGATTATTCCTATGTGGAACATACAAATGGATTCACGCTGTTTCTTGGTACGCCTTATATCAGAGATTTTTCGGCATTGCAGAGCATTCCGAGATTTTGCGAGCTCGTGATTGGAGATCCGAGATGCGACGCACTTTTACCGTATTTAGAAGGCAAATCGATCTATCGGCTAGCTCTAGTAGGAAGCGATATCCGTTCAACCGCTTCGCTTATGACAATTCAAAATTTAGAGAATTTAGAATTATCTTATAGCAATCAACTGGTTTCGCTGGATGGATTGGAAGTGCATACACAGCTCAGGGAACTTCGTTTAACGGAGTGCACCGGGATCGAAGACTTTACCGTATTGCTAGAGCTGCCGAATCTGGAGCTACTCTGCATCAGCGCAAATTTGCAAGAGCGAGTCATGGCACAACTGGGGGAAGCAAAATTCGAGATTTTTGTGGAAGCCCTGCCGGAGGACATGCAAAATGATGAGTGAAATGATGTATCGCGCGTATGGTGGAAACGAACCGTTTATTCTCCTGAAATATGGAGAACCGGACGAAAAGCTCGCAACAGAAATCGTTAACCGGCTCATCGAACGACAGTTTCGCGTGTGTTATAGCGGTATGGATGCGGTTGATATTGCGGAAGCGGAACACCTTGCGACGCGAATGCTATCAGCAAAATTGATCATTTTTTTGATATCGGTCAAAGCGACCGAATCATCAGCTTTTCGAAGTGCAATCAATTTTGCTTTAAGCCGAAAAAAAGAGCTGTTTTGCATCTTGTTGGATGACGAACCGCTTACGCATGGGCTTGAACTTCAGCTGAAAAGAACGCCAAAAGTGCATTTGAGCGCATATGACAGTGAGGAAGATCTCTGCCAAAACGTTGTGACAGATGCACCGTTCACGCAAAATTTGCGTGGAGAGGACGCGAAGGTGAAGGCGGATCAAAACCGGACGAAAAAAAAGGTGTTGCTGGCTTCCTTGATTGCGCTGGCATTCCTCATTATTGCGGGAATTGGTATTGCCGGATATCGGATTCACTATGAAAATTCATTGTCCGGTCAGATTGAGCGGATTACCGCGACGGAATACCTTGACTTATCGGGCGAGGATGCAACCCTGCTAGATCAACTCGAAGGCAAAACCGTTCGGGTGTTGATCGCGCGAAACATGGGACTGACGGATGTTGAAGCGCTCAGCGCGGTGCAATGCGAGGAATTGGATCTATCGCAAAATCCGAAAATCAACACGTTGGAACCGTTGTTGTCAAATGAAAGCCTTCAAATTGTTACGGTATCGCAGGATATGTATCCTGCAATCAACAGGATCAGCGGGCGTCATGCGTTTCGGATCGTGATCGGAGAATAATGGCGTATGAATGATTTTGTAAGAGCTTATGAAGGAAAAGAGCCGTATATTTTTATCAGTTACGCACATCTGGACACTGAATTGGTGATCCCGGTGATTCGCAAATTACGCGAACAGAATTACAGGGTTTGGTACGACGAAGGGATTGCCCCGGGTACGGAATGGCCGGAGAATATAGTGCGGCATCTGCGCGGCGCGGATACGGTGCTGGTGTTTGTTTCGGAGCACTCGCTTGCTTCAATAAACTGCGAAAACGAGGTGCTGGTTTCAACTGAGCAGAGATCGGAACAGAACGAGCGCAGCAGCGATGAAAACACAAGCCGGGATGCAAAAAAGAGACGAAAACTGCGCGGATGGCGAAGATTATTCGGATGGGGAAGGAACAAAAACAAGCAACATGCCGGCGAAAAACCAAAGAAGATCATCACAATAAGCCTCGACGGTTCCGAATTGTCGGCGCATATACCGGTGTACAAGGCATTCGTCTGCAATGAGGGGTTAGTCGATGTGTTGACGGATGGCAAAACGCTGCCTCAAGAGCTAATCGGCGATGGTATAAGCGGATATACATATGAGATAGAGAAAAAGAAACAATTCAACTTCTGGAATTTGCTGCTTGGATTAGCTGCAGTATTGATCATTGGGCTGATTGTTTCGCTGTATGGATTATATAACGGTTGGTTTGACGATTTGCTTCCGGCAAAGCAGATCGAAATTGAGCAGACGATACCGACTCCACAGCCAAAAGAAGAAGCGGTCGCGATTGGTGAAACTTTGATTGGCAGTGTTTTGCCGGTCATGTTTTCATCCGATCAGGAGCGTGACGCTGTTTACGAGGCGCTTGGCTGGGCTCAGACTTTTGAAATGACTTACCGCGACCTGAACGAAATGGAGCAACTGACACAGCTTGATCT
>QKAN01000012.1 GCA_003246365.1 Clostridia bacterium | reverse complement strand
ACCTATACTAAATGATTTAACTGATAATCTACAAAATTATCCAGTTATAAGATAAAGACTGATCAATTTGCACGATCGTTATAAAACAAAAATGGAATTGTTTGAAGTTTCGGAGATATATGCTGAAAGAGTAAAATGGCACATATACAGAATTTATAGAGCAAGAAATGCATTAACTCATACAGGCAAAACTCCTTCGAATTTAAAAGACCTAGGTGAGCATTTGCATTCGTATGTGGATGATTTAATTCTATCTTTAATTTATCGTTTATCATTTAGTAGACTTAATTCACTTTCCAGCGCAATTATTGATTGCGAGCTGAACTTTAAGTCAATTAGAAATATCTTCTCAAAAAGAGAACCTCCTGATCAAGCTTCCCTAGATTTACTTTGTCAAATTGCAGCCAATATTTATCATGAAAATGCCAGTTAGTTATTTTACATTTTAAATCAACAGCCTCCCCCGATCTCTCGGAAGAGGCTGTTTTTTTACCCAATTATCAGGTTTTCTAAGTTGTTTCCTTACTCCGCCAGCGCTTTGATCGCCTTGTATTCCTTCAGGTCGGTATAAAGCTCTGCCTTGTACGGATTCCGCTTGGTCTTGACCACCTTGTAGATCATGTACACCAGCACGGCGACGTTCGCGCCCAGCGCAACCGCGCCAAACACGGTGTAGATAACGGGGTTATACGTAGAGCGCACCATCTGGATTCCCTGATCCTGAAACAGCGGGAACGTCTGGGCGAACATACACCAGATCGCCAGCGTCTGCGCGCGGTGCTGCAGCCATGCGCCCTTGCCGAGCGTGAAGGCGCAGAGCGTCGGCGCAAAGAGCAGCGCAAGCCCCGCATAGAACGAGTGCGTCGGGATGCAGTTGTAGGTATAGGTAAAGTTCCAGAGGTCATACGCGATAATCCAGAACCAGAGCATATCCGGCCAGAGCATATCGCGGCTGCTGTCGAGCTTGGTCTTTTTGCGGATGACGATGCCGAACCAGCCGGTGATCGTGATGATGTTGAGAAGGCCCGCAATGCCGTTCATGAAGTTCCAAGGTCCGCCGAGCACGCCGGTGACTTCGCCTTCAATCGCGCCGGAGTTCATGAGCCAATACGTTGCGCCAACCTGGAAGTCGCGTACGCAAGCTTCGAGGATATTGATCGCAAGGATCAGCGGCGGAAAAATCAACGCCCATTTTACGTCCGCCAAACGCCATGTCACTTCGCCGGTGAGCTTGTCTCTCTTTTGAATATGACGAATGCACCAGAAACCGATGCAACCCGCGGTGGAGGAATACACCTTCATCAGATGGAACCAGTCGGTGTACGTCTTTTCCTTCAGCACGGTGAACCAGAGCACGGAAAGCGCCGCCGGCAGCACGATAAAGCTGACGAACCCGGCCCACTTCCAGCGCCGCGCAACTTCATTAAAGAGAAACAGCGCAGCAAACACCGCCAGCCAAATACCCCAAACTGTCAGAGCGGATACGCCCTCTTGAAATTGAAACATATCTCCCTTTCCCAATTCGCCGCTTGCCGGTGCGGCGAGACCGTTTTTGTGTTTTCCAACCGCGCAACTCGCACTTGCGCGGCATCGCGGGCGAATCATTTTTTTATCAAATCCGCCCGATATCGCTAGTATCGCGCGCGAAATTTTCCCTGTCAAGAGTTTCGCGAAGAAATCGATACGCGAGTTTCGATTGACCTGTTTTTGTTATACATCTATACGTTTATTGTTGATAATTAGACATAATAAAAACGTGGTTGCCATATTGGTACAACCACGTTTTTGCAGTCAATTTCTGTTGTTTTTCTTCTTTTTCTTGTAACAATATTCGTGGAACAACCACGTGACATGTCGCAACCCTAAAGCCTGAATTGAACGAAAAAGAACCGGCACGCTCACCGCGTATTCGTGTTAATTCACACCAAACTACGAGGCAACGTGCCGGAACCGAAAGTTATTATAAATCAAACGTGCGAAAATGCAAGCTCAATTTTATCTGGCAGCTATATGCTGTAGTATATCCTATCGGATTATACCACCCGCTGAACCCAGCCGCGCGTATCGGGGATTTTTCCGGTTTGGATGCCGGTGATCGTGTCGTAGATTTTCTGCGACAGAGCGCCGACTTCGCGGTTGTTGATCGTATACTCCTCGCCCAGGTAATGGAGCAAGCCCATCGGGGAGATGACCGCCGCAGTACCGCTGGCAAATGCTTCCTTGAGTTCGCCTTTCTTCGCCGCGTCGATTACTTCGTCGATGGAAACCTTGCGCTCGCTGTGCGGCACGCCCCACTCTTTGAGCAGCGTGAGCACGGAATCGCGCGTGATGCCGGGCAGTATGGTTCCCGCCAGCGGCGCGGTCACAACCTCGTCTCCAATCATGAAGAACGCGTTGGAGGAGCCGACTTCTTCAATATACTTGTGTTCAATCGCGTCGAGCCAGAGCACGTCGTTACAACCGCACTCATGCGCCTTCTGCGAGGCGCGGAGGCTGCCCGCATAGTTGCCGCCGACCTTTGCATAGCCGGTTCCGCCGTGCGCCGCGCGGATATACTCGTCTTCCACGAAAATGCGCGTGGTGGAGAGTTTGCCGCGGTTTTCGGCATAATACGGGCCGGACGGGCAGAGGATGATCATAAAGCGGTAGTGCTGCGCGGATTTAACGCCCAGCGCGGGATCGTCCGCAATGATGAACGGGCGGATATACAGCGAGGTAAACGGAGCATCCGGCACCCAGTCCGCGTCCTCTTTTACCGTGGCTTTTACCGCGGAAACAAACAGTTCCTCGTCCATGGGCGGCATGCAGATGCGCTCGTTGGTGCGGTTGAGGCGGCGGGCGTTCATCTCCGGACGGAAGAGCTGAATGTGTCCGTCTTCGGTTTTATACGCCTTCATGCCTTCAAACATCATCTGCGCATAGTGCAGTACGCTCGAAGCGGGGCTGATCAGAATATCGCCATAGGGTACGATTTTTCCGTCGTGCCAGCCCTGACCTTCGTCATAGTCCATCACAAACATGTGGTCGGTAAACTGCTTGCCGAACGCGAGTCCGTTCGGATCGGGTTTCGGTTTGGGATTCGGATTTCTCGTCACAGGAAACGTGTAGCTCATTTCATTTCACCTCTGCCATTCTTCTCTATTTATCATCCGGTTCTGTGCGGCATACTGCGCCGTACAGCTCCGGCCTTCGATCGTTCATTACGGGGATCAGTTCGCGGATGCGCGCCGCGCCGGCTAAATCCAGCTCCGCGCTAAAAATCTTCTCGTGCGAACCCGCCGCGCTAACCGCATTTCCGAGCATACTGTAAACGGCGGAATGTCCGCCATAGCGGGTTCCGTATGCTTCTCCGCAGCCGTTGCAGAGTGCGAGAAAACATTGGTTCTCAATCGCTCTCGCGCGGGCGAGCGTATCCAGCTGCTGCACGCGCTGTTTCGGCCACTCGGAAACCACAAACAGTATGTCCAGTCCTGGGAGCGCGAGCGAACGCGCCAACTCGGGAAATCTCAGATCATAACAGGTAATCATTGCGCAGGACGCGCCGTCCAGCTGAAACCGCGCGAGCTTGTCTCCCGCCCGATATGCCGCGTCTTCCCCCATCGGGGAAAACAGATGCGTCTTGTCGTATTCCGCCGCGAGGTTTCCCGCGCGGTCAAATACATACGCGGTGTTATACACGCCGTCCGCTTTGCGGTTTGTCACGCTGCCGGCGACGATGTTCACGTTTAGTTCTTTCGCCAAAGCGGATATCAGCGCTTTTGTGCGCGCACCGTCTTCGTCCGCCAGCGCGGGATCGATCTTTCCCGGCGCAAACCCCGTGTTCCACGTTTCCGGAAGGAGGATTACGTCCGTCTTGCGTTTTGCGGCTTTGCGGACGAGTCGTTCAGCGCGACGATAGTTAAAATCCGGGTCTCCGGCGCGAACTTTCATCTGTACGCAAGTAACAATCATTTCGCGCTCCCCTCCCGCATAACACTTTCATATAAAGAAAAAACCCGTCGCAAGAAATTCTCTTGAGACGGGCGATTGGGTTTTTAATCTGTCCCGCGGTACCACTCAACTTGCGCCTGTAATCGGCGCCTCTCGTCAGGCTCTAACAAGCCCTCTGCCTTGACGCGGCATCTACGGAAAATTCTACTCGCCTGCTTACGCATTCCTTTCGAATTTTCAGCTCGGAAGGGATGGGAGCCTGAACACGCGCACCGCCGGGTTTCCACCCTCCCCAGCTCTCTTTTCGCGGCTTGTTCGTCCGTCTTCGTCACAGCTATTATATATGAAATTTCCTGCATAATATCAGGATTCGCAACATTTGTCAATGAATTTTTATGCCGTTCGATTCATGCAGCATCGCATCAATACAACGCTTTCTCCATCATCCAGGCATGCTCGATTCAGACCGCGCGCAGTTTGGCGTGTCCGGCTTGCGCTGTATGATCCTGTGTGTTTTCCGCAGTAGAAAATTTTCTGCCGAGCGATACTGCGCGCAGGTTTGCCTCGATCAAATGCATCTTCTGCTCCGGCAATACATGCCGCAAAGTTTCAATCAGCGTTTGGTCGTCCGTCGGCAGGCAGCTTTCGAAAAATTTACCGAGCAGTATCATGTTCGCAAGACCATCCAGCCCGTTGTCCGCCGCCATCAGCGTCGCGGGAATTGCGTAATAAGTCACATCCGTCCGCGCAGGCGGTGCGTCCACGAGCGACGCGTCAAGAAGAATGACGCCGCCGGGCGCAACTTTTGACTCATAAGCCTGAAACGACGGCAGGTTCATCGCGATTAGCACATCCGGCTGGGAGACGATCGGCGAACCGATGGGTTCCCCGCTGATGATTACGGCGCAGTGCGCTGTGCCGCCGCGCATTTCCGGCCCGTAGGAGGGCAACCAGGTCACCTGCTTGTCTCGCGCGCAGCCGATGGACGCGAGCAGTTTACCGAGAAAGAGCAGACCCTGTCCGCCAAATCCGGCAATCAAAATTCGCATGGTATCGTGTTTTGTCTGCATTGGTATTACTCCCCTTTCACGCTGCGGTTTTTGTAAACACCGAGCGGATAGTATGGAATCATCGTGTTTTCAATCCACTGGAGCGCCGCCTGCGGCGCCATGCCCCAGTTTGTCGGGCAGGCGGAAAGAACTTCCACCAAAGAGAATCCGCGCCCCTCCAGCTGGTTACGGAACGCCTTCTCAATCGCCTGTTTTGCCTGTGTCGCATGTTTTACGGAGTTCACGGCAACACGCGAGATGTATTCCGGTCCGTCGAGTTGGGCTAACATTTCGGACACCTTAACCGGATAACCGCAGTTTGCCACATCGCGTCCATATGGCGAAGTCTGTGTCACCTGTCCGGGAAGGGACGTCGGCGCCATCTGACCGCCGGTCATGCCGTAAACCGCGTTGTTGACGAATATTACCGTGATGTTCTCGTTTCGCGCGGCGGCGTGCACAATTTCTGCCATGCCGATGCTTGCAAGGTCGCCATCGCCTTGATAGGAGAACACGATGCTCTCCGGATTCGCGCGTTTTAGTCCCGTCGCGACGGCAGGCGCGCGTCCGTGCGCGGCAACGATCATGTCGCAGTCAAAATAGTTATACGCCAGCACCGCGCAGCCAACAGGCGCCACGCCTATGGTCTGCCCCTGCAGACCGAGCGAGTCGATTGCCTCCGCAACGAGCCGGTGTATAATGCCGTGCGTACAACCGGGGCAGTAATGCGTCGGCACTTGCGAAAGCGAACGGGGACGTTTTGCTACAATCATGCGTTTTCCCCTCCCGCTGCATCAATAATTGCCGCGAGCACCTGCTCCGGCGAAGGAATGACCCCCCCGACACGGGAAACCAGCGTAACGGGGCGCGTGCAGCGAACTGCGCGCTCGATATCCTCGATCATCTGCCCCATCGACATTTCGACCGATAAAAACCGCTTTGCGGTTGCCGCCGCTTCTCTGAGCGCCTCAACAGGAAACGGCCAGAGCGTAATCGGGCGGATCAGGCCCGCGCGGATGCCGCGCTCGCGCGCGGCGCTCACCGCGTTTCGCGAAACACGCGCGGAAATGCCATAGGCAACCAAGCAAATCTCCGCGTCGTCCATCATAAACCGTTCGTATAAAACTTCTTTTTCCTGCACGATTTTATAGCGTTCAAAGCGCGATAAACTTTTTTGTTCGAGTTCTTCCGGGTCGAGAAAGAGCGAGGTGACGATGTTTTTTGTCCGCGCGCCCTGCGTTCCGGTCAATGCCCAGGGTTTTTCCGTTTCCTTGCGGTTTCCGGTTTCCAATAGCACGGGTTCCATCATCTGACCGATCATACCATCGGCAAGAATCATCGCCGTCATGCGGTATTCGTCCGCAAGGTCAAAGCCCCTTACGGTAAGACTGGCCATCTCCTGCACCGACGCCGGAGCGAGAACGATATTGTGAAAATCTCCGTGTCCGCCGCCGCGCGTCGCCTGAAAATAATCCCCCTGCGAAGGCTGAATACCGCCGAGGCCGGGACCGCCGCGCTGAACGTTCACTAAAAATGCCGGCAGATCGCTTCCCGCTAGATAGGACAGCCCTTCACTCTTGAGAGAAATACCGGGGCTGGACGAGCTGGTCATTACGCGCTTTCCCGCGGCGGACGCGCCATATACCATGTTGATTGCCGCAATTTCGCTCTCTGCCTGTAAAAACACACCGCCAACCTTCGGCATGCGCTTTGCCATATAGGCCGCAATTTCTGTTTGCGGCGTGATCGGGTATCCGAAATAATGTCTGCAACCCGCCTGAATCGCCGCCTCGGCGATGGCTTCGTTGCCTTTCATCAATACTCTTTCCGTCATAAGCTGTTATCTCTCCACCGTGATGACGCAGTCCGGGCACATAACGGCGCAAAAGCCGCAGCCGATACAGCGCGTTTCGTCCGTCATCACCGCTGGAGAATGCCCCTTTCGATTGATTTGCCCGATATCGATGCGAAGTATCTTTTTCGGGCAGGCGTCTACGCACAAGCCGCAGCCTTTGCATAGTTCCGTTTCAAACGTCAGTTTTGCCATAGGTTCGCCTTTCCTGGTTCCAGCCCTTCTCCATATTCCATCCAGAGCGGCTGAATAATTCGCCCTTCCAGTTCGTCCTTCAACCGTCCTGAAGCTGCCGTGCAGGCAACCGGAAGTCCGGTCAAAGCGGATAAGGCGTCGATCTGTTCGATTGTTCCGAGCAGATCTCCGGGGGTCGTTTCATTTCCTAGGTTGCTGTTGTTGACGAGCGCGGTTGCGCGAACGCCGCAAGCGGTTTCAATTTCCCGCAGGGCTTCCAGCGCGGCTTCCGGCGTTCGTGTGCGCGGGCGAAAAAAATTAACGGCGAACCAGAGTTCGTAGTTGCCGTTTTCCAAAATCTCCTGCGCATACCGGCCGAGGGCGAGCGCACCCCTGTCGTCTCCGCCGACATCCAATATGGTATAATTCTCCCGTTCAGACAACGCGACGCTCAATTCACGCGGAAGCGCGGGCAGATCGATGTTGCCGCCCGCATAGCGGGATGCAACCACGCGGACGCCCTTTTCCTCCAGCTGTTCTCTACGGTCGCTCGTGCGAAAATACGGGTTGACGATATCCAGATCGCAGATGGAAACCTTTTTTCCCTCCGCGCTGAGCCGGATGGCGATCTGGCAGGCCAAGCTCGTCTTTCCGCTGCCATAATGACCGACAAGAATCGTTACGCGCGACGAAATCGGCAATGTTCGATTCACCGCTTGATTCTTTTGTTGTTTTCCGTTATTGTTAGTACTGCTAACCATTTCCGCGCATTATACCCGCAGTTCTTCAACAAACCTTCAACTCGTTAGTACTGCTAACTATTTTAAGGATATTTGTCTTGCCTTGCAAGCCTGCTTTTTTAATCAGCGCGGCACAAAAAAAAGAAGCGATTTTTCGCTTCTCTTTTTTTGCATATAGTTGAATTGATTCCTTTAGTAATTTTCGATCGCCACGCGCTCCACCCGGTCGGAAATATCCTTTCCGAGAAACAGCGCAGCCGTCGCGGCAAAATCTTCCGCGCTGTCGCTGGCGTAATAATGTCGTTCCCCCTTGCGGGATACGTCGTTGAGCTGCCCCTGCGCCTCCAGCAGCGCGGCAACGGCGCGCGCCGCCTCTTCGCCGGTGTCAATCAGGGTAACGTCCGCACCCATATAGTCGCCAATCACATCCCTGAGCAGCGGATAATGCGTGCAGCCAAGCACAAGCGTGTCCACCCCTGCCGCCTTGACAGAGGAAAGGTATTCTTCTACAACGCGCTCGGTGACCGCGTCTCCGCGGCGTACGCGTCCGTCCTCGACCAGCGGAACCAACAGCGGGCAGGCTTTTGCAACCAGCTTTGCCTCCGGCAAAAGCGCACGGATTGCCGCCTCATACGCGCCGCTCCGGATGGTCGCCTTTGTGCCGATGACGCCGATGTTTCCGCCGCGGCTCGCCGCAACGGCAGCCTTTGCCGCGGGTTCGACAACGCCCAGCACTGGAATTGAATTTTCGCTGCGCAACACTGAAAGCGCGGTGGTGGACACCGTTCCGCACGCGATGACGATCGCCTTTAAATCGAAACTGCGCAAAAACGCGACGTCCTGCCGCGCATAGCGCACAATCGTCTCCGCCGAGCGCCCGCCGTAAGGCACGCGTCCCGTGTCGCCGAAATAAACGATATCCTCGCCCGGCAACAGACGGATCATCTGGCGTACCGCCGTCAGCCCGCCCATACCGGAATCGAAAACGCCGATGGGTCTTGTATCCATTGCCATACCTCAAAACAAGAAACGGACAAGCGCGGCCTGCCCGTTTACCTTAACTATTCGGAATCTTGCCAAAAGGTATTGTATCACATTTTATTGTTTCTCGCACCCAGCCTTACGCCCTCAGCAGCGGCAGCATGCCGGTCAGCCGATTCACCTTCTTTTTATCCCCGAACAGCGCGATACCGAAATATGCATGATCCTGCTCCAATGTTTCGCCGGATTTTTTCGCGTAGTCCTCGTAAACGTTGATCTTCTGCGCCACATCGGAAAAATCTACGACCGTTAAGCCTTCAAACTCCGGCTCAAACAACCTTAAACGGAGGTCCTTGAGCAGTGTTTCGTCTCCTTTTAACATCGAAATCGGATAGGTGCTGATGCCGGTGTGCATCTTACCTGATGCATCCGTAACGTCTCCGCCAATCATTTGCGGATTCCGCTGACCAATTGTGATGCCGAGCATCGCGGCGGTGTTCGCAATCAGCCCCAATGGCAGTGCGGAGTCGATCACCATTACGCATTTTTGTTCCTGTGTACTCATTTGTCGTCGGGTTCTCCTTTGTTCTTCTCGTCTTCTCCGGCAAATATCTGCTGATACTGCCCCGGTGTTAAGCCGATGAAACGCTTGAACGCGTTGGTCAGGTGGCTCTGATCCGAAAATCCGGATTCCTGCGCGACCACCGCAACCGATATGCCTCTTTTGAGCATCGCCTTCGCGTGATCGATGCG
Organism: Clostridia bacterium; assembly: GCA_003246365.1. Lineage (GTDB taxonomy): Bacteria > Bacillota > Clostridia > Christensenellales > CAG-138 > UBA7703. Next base: position 51,429 of record QKAN01000012.1, on the reverse strand, counting down.
CAGCGTTTCCAGATAGCTATACGGGGTGATGCCCGTTCCTTTTGTAAATGCGCGGAGCAGATGATATTTGCTCAGTCCCGCAACCGCCCCGAGCGTATCGAGCGAAACCGGTTCGCCAAGGTGCTCCGCCAGATAATCGCAAACTTCGCGCACCTCGGCGCGCCGTGCGTCCTCCGCTGTCGGAGAAATCGATTCCGCATAGTTTCGTAATAACTGCTCCAACAACAGATAGAAACGTTCTTCCTTTTGCACGCCGCTTTCGCCGCGCAAAATCATCATATGCAATTCCCGCAGATCGGAAACAAGCTCGCAGTGAAATACGACCGGCTGCCGGAACACCGGCAGTGTGTCGCTGCTGTTCATCTCCTGCGCAGCTTTTTTCATCACATCCGGTCCAATGTTGATGCAGCGGTAATCCAGCGGCTGTCCGTCCAGGCCTTCGCAGGCATGATTATCGCCGGGGTTAAACAACAGAAGATCGCCCGGTGCGGTCAGATAATCCTGCCCCATATAACGCAGATTCCGCTTGCCGCGTTCGATGAATCCAACGACGTAATGCTCGTGAAAATGCCCCGGAAACGCCTGCATGACGCCCTGAAACTGATATGCTTCCACCATCAGCTCCGGGTCATACCGCGCCGTGCGCAGTTCGCCTCGGTTTTCGCCCGTTCGTTCCATGCGTTGCAGTATACCTTTTCCTTTTGCGATAATTCTTGCAAGATATTGCTATTATACGTTAAAACTTTCTTACGATAAAACAAGCCGCCCAAACGGGCGGCTTGCGTTTCTTTTCGTTTACCCGATCTGCGGGAAAAGTGACTTCACCGTAGGATAGATTTTCACGAACTTCTGATACTGCGTTTCATACCGCGCGGCGATTTCCGGGTCGGGTTTCACCGTCGCGTTGACATGCACCATCTTCTCCGCGATTTCCTCGACCGAATCGTACTCGCCGCAGGCAACCGCCGCGAGCATCGCACCGCCCAGGCCGGGGCCTTCTTCCGCGGCGATTGTGTCGATTTCCATATTCAGGATATTGGCAAACATCTTTTTCCAGAGTTTGCTCTTGGCTCCGCCGCCGCAGATTTTGCTGCGGTCAATCTTGATTCCCTGCGCCTTTGCAACCTCAACCGAATCACGAATGGCAAACGCAACGCCTTCCAGAACGGCCTGCGTCATGTCTGCGCGGCTGGTGTCCATCGTCATGCCGATAAATGTGCCGCGCGCGGCGGGGTCGTTGTGCGGCGAGCGCTCGCCCATCAGATACGGCAGGAAGTATACGTGGTTGGTGCCCAGCTTGTCGTCCGTAATCGGCGCTTCTAAGCCTTTATAGTCCTTGCTGTCAAGAATGTCTTCCATCCACCATTTGCTGCATGAACCGGCGGAGAGCATGCATCCCATAAGATGATAGTTTCCGTCCGAATGCGCAAAGGAATGCAGCGCATTGTGGCTGTCCACACTGAACGCACAGTTGGAGATAAACACCGTTCCGGATGTGCCGATAGAGATATTGCAGCGACCCTCGCCGACCGTGCCCGTGCCGATTGCGGCGGCAGCGTTGTCCCCCGCGCCCGCGCAGACGATAACCGATTCCGGCAAGCCCAGTTCGGCAGCAACTTCCGGTTTCAGGGTGCCGATCGCCTCATAGCTTTCAAAGAGTTTCGGCATCTGAGATTCGGTAATACCGCAGATATCCAGCATCGGCTGCGACCAGCGGCGGTTTTTCACATCCAGAAGCAGCATGCCCGACGCGTCGGAATAATCCGTGCTGTGCACGCCGGTCAGCAGATATGCAATATAGTCCTTCGGCAGCATGATTTTTGCGATCTTCGCAAAATTCTCCGGTTCGTTGCTGCGCATCCAGAGCAGTTTCGGCGCGGTAAATCCGGCAAAGGCGATGTTCCCCGTCCATTCGGAGAGTTTGTCTTTGCCGATTTCGTTGTTGAGCCAGTCGGTCTCTTTCGCCGTACGCCCGTCGTTCCAGAGAATTGCCGGACGGATCACCGCGTCGTCGGAATCCAGCACCACAAGGCCGTGCATCTGACCGCCAACGCCGATGCCCGCAACTTTCGAGCGGTCGATATCCCGCGTCAACTCCGGAATGCAGGCGAATACAGCCTTCTGCCAGTCCTCCGGTTTTTGCTGCGACCAGCCGGGGTGCGGAAACTCCAGCGGATACTCACGGCTTGCGATGTTCAGCACCGCACCGTCGCTGTCCATAAGCAGTGTTTTCAGAGCCGATGTGCCAAGATCTACGCCGATGTAATACATACTTTCACCTCACGAAAAATCGGGGCGGCGATACCGCCGCCCTGTTGTTCATTCCCTATCAGATTAACCGAAAAGCACGCTGTTGACAATGCTCTCCAGATATTCCTGTTTTCCGCTGCCGGGCAGTTTCGGCGCTTTGAGTTTTAGTGCGTTTGCCGCGCATTCTTCCAGCGTCGCTTCGCCGCTTGCGATACGCGCGCCGATGCCGTCCTGATAGCTTGCGTAACGGTCCTTCACAAACTCGTCCACGCGGCCGTCTTCGATGATCGCCGCCGCTTTGAGTAAACCCAGCGCATAGGTGTCCATGCCAAGGATAAACGCTTCGAACATGTTTTCATAGGTATAGCTCGGACGGCGGGTTTTCGCGTCGAAGTTCAGTCCGCCGGAGATGCCGCCCGCTTTGAGCACTTCATACATGCACATGGTCGCGTCGTACACGTCAAACGGGAATTCGTCCGTATCCCAGCCAAGCAGCAGATCGCCCTGGTTCGCGTCGATGCTGCCGAGCATGCCGTTGATGCGGCTGACGCACAGATCGTGCTGGAACGTATGTCCTGCAAGCGTCGCGTGGTTGGCTTCGATGTTGAGCTTGAAGTCTTTGTCCAGTCCGTGCGCACGCAGAAAACCGATTGCGGTCGACGCATCATAATCATACTGGTGCTTCATGGGTTCCTTCGGTTTGGGTTCGATATAGAAATCGCCCTTGAATCCGATGCTCCGGCCGTAGTTAACCGCCATATGCATCAGCCGCGCGATGTTTTCCTGCTCGAACTTCATATCTGTATTCAACAGCGTTTCGTAGCCTTCGCGTCCGCCCCAGAATACATAACCGCGTCCGCCGAGTTTCACCGTCAGCTCCAGCGCTTTTTTAATTTGCGCCGCCGCAAAGCAAAACACCTCGGCAGAGTTCGTGCTGCCTGCGCCGTTCATATAGCGCGGATTGCCGAACATGTTCGCCGTGCCCCAGAGACACTGGATGCCCGTCGTTTTCATTTTTTCGAGCATGTAGTCGGTGACTTCATCCAGTCTGCGATTGGTTTCGTTGATGTCGTCCGCTTCCGGAACAAGGTCGATATCGTGGAAGCAGAAATAACGAATGCCGACTTTCTGCATGAACTCGAATCCGGCATCCACTTTCGCTTTCGCATGCGCCATTGTGTTTGCTTCCGCGCCGAATGATTTGTCCGTTGTCGGATCGCCAAACATATCCTTGCCGCCGTTGCAGAGGTTATGCCACCATGCCATTGCAAACGGCAGATGCTCGCTCATGGGTTTACCCATAACGACGCGGTCCGCATCGTAAAATTTGAACGCAAGCGCATTTTTGCTTTCGGGTCCTTCATAACGGATCGATGAAATACCCGTGAAGATCTCAGCCATCGTTTTTAGTCCTTTCGCACTCATAGATTGGATTTGATTTTAACTAAATTTTTAAAGTATTCTAAGTTTAGAACTGTAGTTAATTTAGCTTAATTCAATCATACTAGATTCTGCATTTTTGTCAAGATACAATGTATATGCTGAATTCGAAAATAGGAAACCTTCATAAATAACTTTACTTCTTAACTTAAAACTTGTATAATGAAATAAATTTAGTACAAAAATAAGGAACACAACATGGCAGACGTAACCGCACGCGACCTTGCCAACATGCTTGGCATCTCTACCGCCGCCGTGTCGATGGCACTAAACGGAAAGCCCGGCGTAAGTTCGGAAACACGAACAAAAGTACTTGCCGCAGCAACAAAGCTTGGATATGTAACGCCAAAGACGCGACAGAGCGAACGACAGGCGAAAAATATCATCAGCTTTGTTATTTATGTTGGCGTTGGCGTCGCGGAACAGACAACGTTTTCCACGTTTGTTATGCGCGGTGCGGAAGCGGCGGCAAAAGCCATGGGCTACCGCATTCTTGTGCATTATTTTTATGACGACCAGCCCTGGGACGACCAGATCAAGCGCATCCTTTCCGACGCTTGCGGCGTCGTCATGCTCGGCACCGATATTACGCTGCCGCAGCGGGATGCGTTCCTTCAGTTTTATGCACTCGGAAATGTGCCGCTCGTCATCATCGATAATTTCCTTTTCTCGGCATATGTCGACTGCGTCGGAAACGACAATACATACGGCGTAAAATCCGCGGTATCGTATCTGATCGGATGCGGACACAAAAAAATCGGCTACGTTCGCTCGCGTCAGCGCATCGTCAATTTCGACGACCGCGAACTCGGCATCCAGCTTTCTATGGCCGAACACAAAAACGAAGGGCTTGCTCCCCTGCAGGTTATCGACGTGGATATTTCGCCGGACAAAGCCCGCGAAGATATCTTCGCCTGGTTGCACGCGGGCGGCGAACCCGCGGGCGCCTATTTCTGCGAAAACGATATGCTTGCCGCGGCGTTTATCCGCGTTCTGAAAGAAAGCGGATTCCGCGTGCCGGAAGATGTTTCCGTCATCGGGTTCGACGACGTTCAGATTTGCGAAATGATCGACCCGCCGATTACGACCATGCACGCGTTCAAAGAACGCCTTGGTAAAATTTCGGTCGATCTGCTGCATTCGCGCATTGAAGCAGGCGATACGATTCAAACCAGCAGAGAATCCGGTTTGATGAAAGTTGCGCTCTCGCTGCAGCTCAAAGAGCGCAAAAGCGTCAGCTGTCGCGAACAATAAGCAATCTTCTTACTTCCTATTCGCTCATCACAAACACAGCAATGATACAACGGTTATTCGCCGATTGATTTCGTTAAAACTACATACGGAGGCTCTTCGATGAAATACGGGTTTTTCAACGACACCGCCCGGGAATACGTGATTACCACACCAAAAACACCGCTCCCGTGGATCAACTACCTTGGTTCGCGGGATTTTTTTCGGCTTATCTCCAATACGGACGGCGGTTATTGTTTCTATAAAGACGCAAAACTACTGCGCATCACACGCTACCGTTACAACGAAAATCCGTTGGACGTCAACGGACATTATTTTTATTTGAAGGATGGTTCTTCCGTTTGGAACATCGGCTGGCAGCCTGTCCGCGCGGAGCTGGACCGCTATCTTTGCCGACATGGCATGGGCTACACCATATTCGAAAGCGCGAAAGACGGCCTCGCCGCAACGCAGGAAACCTTTGTTCCGAACGATGATAATTGCGAACTGACGCGCGTCTCCTTAACAAACGAAACGGATGCACCAAAGACGGTGGATTTGTTTTCCGCTGTCGAATTCTGCCTCTGGAACGCGCTGGACGACATGAGCAATTTCCAACGCAACTACAACATTGGCGAAGTTGAGGTGGAAGGCAGCCGCATATACCACAAGTCTGAATATCGCGAACGGCGCAATCACTATGCCGTGTTCGCTGCCAACGCCCCTCTTGCGGGGTTTGACACGGATCGTTCGGCTTTTTGCGGCGCATATCGTAATTTTTCCGACCCCGAAGCGGTGTTTTCCGGCGAAAGCAAAAACAGCGTTGCGCACGGCTGGCAGCCGATTGGCAGCCATCATATAAGGCTAACGCTCGCCCCGGGAGAAACACAGCGCGTTATTTTTCTGCTCGGTTACTGCGAAAACCCGGATGAAGAAAAATTCTCCGCGCCAAACGTCATCAACAAAACACCCGCAGATCGACTCTGCGAAAAATATCAGACCGACGCGCAGTTCGACGCGGCATTCGCCGCGCTCGCCGCGCACTGGGAGCATCTGCTCTCCCGCTTTACCGTTCAAACCGGAGACGAGAAGCTGGATCGGATGGTGAACATCTGGAACCAATACCAGTGTATGGTCACCTTCAACATGAGCCGAAGCGCAAGCTATTTTGAGAGCGGGCTCGGTCGCGGTATGGGATTCCGCGATTCCTGTCAGGATCTGTTGGGATTCGTACACCTGATTCCCGAGCGCGCGAGAGAGCGCATTCTCGACATCGCTGCAACGCAATTTCCGGACGGGAGCGCCTATCATCAATATCAGCCGCTGACCAAGCGCGGCAACGCGGATGTCGGCACCGGGTTTAACGACGATCCCCTTTGGTTGATCGCCGGCACCTGCGCCTATCTGCGCGAAACGGGGGATGTTTCCATTCTGGACGAAATGGTCGATTTCGACAACGATCCTGCGCTTGCGCGTCCGCTGATGGAACATCTGCGCCGCAGTTTTCTATATACGGTTACACATAAAGGTCCGCATGGTCTGCCGCTCATCGGGCGAGCGGATTGGAACGACTGCCTGAATCTAAATTGCTTTTCAACCGCGCCAGGTGAAAGCTTTCAAACATTCGGCCCAAGCGAAGGGCCGGTTGCAGAGAGCGTATTTATCGCTGGCATGTTCGTGAAATATGGCGAAGAGTACGCTGAACTATGTGATATGCTCCATCTCGACGACGAAGCCGCGCAGGTGCGCCGCGAGGTGGAAATCATGCGGATTGCAACGCTGGATGCCGGATGGGACGGCGCATGGTTCCGCCGCGCTTACGATGCGTATAGCAACCCTGTCGGCAGCAGCGTTTGCGAAGAAGGACAAATCTACATCGAACCGCAGGGCATGTGTGTCATGGCCGGCATCGGCGTGGAAGAAGGGTTTGCGGCGCGCGCGCTGGAAAGCGTTCAAGAGCGGCTCGATACGAAGTATGGCATCGTACTGCATCAACCCGCTTACACAAGCTATCATGTGGAGTTGGGTGAAATCAGTTCGTATCCCCCGGGTTATAAGGAAAACGCATCCATTTTTTGCCACAACAACCCTTGGGTGAGCTGTGCGGAAACCGTACTTGGGCATGGCGACCGCGCGTTTGAAGTGTACACGCGCACATGTCCGGCTTATGTGGAAGAAATCAGCGATATCCGGAGAACAGAACCGTATGTATATTGCCAGACGGTTGCCGGTTGCGATGCGCCATCGTTCGGCGAAGGCAAAAACAGCTGGCTGACCGGAACCGCCGCATGGACGTTTATGAACGTCAGCCAGTACATTCTTGGCATCCGGCCTACGATGGACGGGCTTTCCATCGATCCGTGTCTGCCCGCTTCGATCAAGGGATTTACCTGCGAACGGCTATATCGAGGCGTTCGGTATCATATACAGGTGAAAAAAGCCGACGTCGTCAGCAAAGGCGTTACCCGTTTAATTGTAGACGGTGCCCCGGTTGAAGGGAATGTTATTCCTCTATCCTGCAACTCGCAGGATAGGCACGTAACCGTCATTATGGGGTAAAAGGAGAACTGAAATGTCTTTCCCGAAAGAATTCATTTGGGGCGCGGCAAGTGCGGCCTATCAAATAGAAGGCGCTGTCGATGAAGACGGGCGCGGAATAAGCGTCTGGGACGTGTTTTCTCACACCCCCGGAAAAACCTACGAAGGGCACACCGGCGACGTCGCTTGCGACTCCTATCACCGTTTTGACGAAGATTTGAACGCGCTCGTTACGCTCGGCGTAAAACATTATCGTTTCGGTATCAGTTGGACGCGTATTTTTCCGGACGGCCGAACGCTCAACGAGCGCGGGTTTGATTATTACGACCGCGTCGTTAACTCTCTTTTGCAGCATGGAATCACACCGTGGATTACCCTGTTTCATTGGGACACGCCACAAGCATTAGAAGACGAAGGCGGTTGGCTCAACCGCGAAACAGCAGAGCTGCTTGCGCAGTTTTCCGGCGTTGTCGCCGAACACTTTCGCGGACGCGTTACCAATTACTACACGCTCAACGAACCGCAGTGTTTCATCGGTTTGGGTTACGACATAGGCATGCACGCGCCCGGAAAGCATCTGGACGGCGAGAAACTGTTTTTGTGCTGGCATAACGCAATGCTTGCACATGGGTTAATGACGCAGGCTGTTCGCGCCGCCGATCCGGCGGCAAAAATCGGTCTTGCCTCCTGCGGACTAATCTGCGTTCCGGAAAGTGACTCGACCGCGGATTTAGAAGCCGCACGTGAAGCGACGTTCTCCATCGGCAAATTCGCGCCGATGCCGCTGTTTTCGCAAAACGCGTTTCTCGATCCCGCGCTGACGGGACATTATCCCGATCATCCGTTTTTCAGCAGCATCGCTGTTTCGGAGGATGATCTTGCTGTCATCCATCAACCTTTGGACTTCATCGGTCTAAACTTTTATAATGCGCAGATCATTCGCGCAGGTGAATCTGGCCCCGAAATCGTCCCCTTCCACCGCGGATACCCCCGCACGGCCATGCGCTGGCCGATTACACCGAGCATGATGTATTACGGCACAAAGTTCATTTTCGAGCGCTATGGTTTGCCGATTTACATTACGGAAAACGGGCTGAGCTGCAACGACAAACTATTCCTCGATGGTCGCGTGCACGACCCCGATCGGATCGATTTTCTTAATCGCTATCTGCTGGAGCTGAAACGCGCTAGCGAATCCGGTGTGGATCTGCGCGGATATTTTCACTGGAGTTTGATCGACAATTTCGAATGGAGTAACGGATACGAAGAGCGCTTCGGCCTGTTTTATGTCGATTACAACACGTTAGAGCGTCTGCCAAAGGACAGCGCAATTTGGTATCGTTCCGTCGTTGAAAGCAACGGAGAAGTACTTTAAGTTTTACGCATACAAAACAGACGCCGTAATAACGGCGTCTGTTTTGTATACCAACTCAATCCTGTTCCAATTCTTCCTCAACCGCTTCCAGCTTTAGCGTTTTTCGGAACAATTTTGCTGTCAGATACATCGGCAGCGAAAATCCGCAAAGCAGCCAGAACCAACCCAAATAGACAAATAAGTCAAAGACCAACACAGGGATGCCCAATATCAACGCCCAAATAAGAAACGCCAGCAAGGTTCTTGGCAACTGCGCAAACGCAATTAAAAACGCATTTTTGACCTGTGTACCAAATCCGTTTTTAAATCTCGCGACCAGCGGATAAAACCAAATAGCCGCAAAGAACAGAATAGCAGCGATTACAATCGCAAAGATCAGGAAGAACTTGTTGTCCGGTTCCGAATAAACAACCGCGAACCAGATATCTCCAGCAAGAATGAATAAGCACAGCAACTGCAGCAGCCACCCCGCCGTCGCCTGCCGGAACACTCCCTTAAAATCTTGAAAGAACGCGCGGATGCCAAGGCCGGTATCTTTTTTTTGCAGTGTGCGAAACATCCCCGCATAAGCGGCCGACGCCGCGGCGCCAATCGTAAACAGCGGTATGGAGCAAAACGCAAACAGTAAGTTGATTACAACGAGATCTCCGGCAAACGACAACGTGTTTTTAAAGAAAGCGCGCAGTTGGCGAAACCGTTCTTTCATAATTCAGCTTGTTCCTTTCTGAAAGAGAAACGCCCGTCCCCATGCGAGGACAGGCGCATAAAACTTACCCTCTGATTGATTTTACTCCTTGACCGAACCGAGCGCAACGCCCGCAATGATATACTTCGAAAGCAGGAAGTACACCACAAACAACGGCAACACGGACATGGTCAGCGCGAGATAAACCGCGCCATATTCCGTTTTGTAGATATCGCCTTTGAGCAAACTAACCATGATCGGCATGGTATAGTTTTCCTTTTTCGTCAACAGGATCATCGGCAGAAAAAGGCTGTTCCAGCTGGTCACATATGTGAAGATTGCCTGCGTCGCCATCGCCGGTTTCATAATCGGCAGCACGATGCTGTTAAACGTGCGGAATTCTCCCGCGCCGTCAATTCGCGCCGAAGCGACAATGTCGAGGTTCAACGACGGCAGCATATACTGCCGCATAAAGAACACCGTCATCGGCGCGGCGATCGCCGGTAAGATCAGCGCCAGCAGGTTGTTCGTCATATGTATTCGATACATAAACTGATAAAAACCGATGCTGATAACCTGCGTCGGTATCATCATAACCGCCAGAATCATCGTAAAGAATGGCTGACGCATTTTCCAGATATATGCGACAAGCGCATATGCCGTCAGTGTTGAAAAATAGATGGAGCAGACGGTTGCGCCGGACGAAACGATCAGCGAGTTCATAAAGCCCGTCAGCGGATTAAACGTCTTTCCGGTCAGCACCTTCAGGTTCTCCGCCAGATGCGTAGACGGAATCAGCGAAATTGCATGCTGCTGAATCTGATAAGTGCTTCGCGTCGCATTCGCAATCATGATCCAGAACGGCAGAATGCTGAGTACGCCAAGGACGATGCAGATAATGTAAACGATGATATTGAGCTTTTTCTTTCTCCGTCTCATGCTGCCGCCTCCTTGGAAAGTTTCTCCATCCGTTTCATGGCGCGCTTTGCTCGCACCTCCGTACGGTCTCTCATTAAGAAGAAGGTGAACGCAGACAGAATCGCGATAATGACAAACATGATCATACTTGCCGCGGCGGCTTTGTTATACAAGTAGCTGCCGGAGAATGCCTGTGCATAGATGAATACGCTGGTTGTCATGGTCGCGTTTGCCGGTCCGCCGTTCCAGATATACAGCTTCGGAATATCGAACATATTCAAGCCGCCGATCAAGCTGGTGATCAGCGTAAACACAAGAATTGTTCGCATGCATGGCAGTGTAATCTGGAAGAATGTTTGCCGGGGCGTTGCTCCGTCAATTTCCGCCGCTTCAAACAACTCCGGATTAATGCCCAGAACGCCGGAAATCAAAATGATGGTCGTGTATCCATACCATTGCCAGAACTGGATAAACGCAACAACCAGTTTTGCCGCCCATGGACTCGTTGAAAAGTCAAATGGTTTGCTAATTATATGGAGCGATTGCAGCAAATCGTTAATCGGGCCGACCGGATAACCGAATATAGCTGAATATAAGATCGCCACGGTTGCCGCGGTGATAATGTTCGGAAGATAAAAGAGCACTTTGAACGCGCCTTGCCCGTGAATCTTTCGGCTGCGGTTGGTGAACCACGCAGTCAGTAACAGGGCAAGACCAATCTGCGGAATAAAGTTCATGACCCAGATGATCACAGTATTCAGCAGCGAAGTGCGAAATGTCTTGTTGTTAAAAATGCTGACAAAGTTGTCAAAGGGATGCTCCAGAAAGTTGAACGTTGTGGTGGCAACGCCTTTAAAGTCCGTAAATCCAATAACCGCTGTAAACAGCGTCGGATAAAGCATGAAAACCAGAAAAATGATGATAAATGGCAGGCTGAACAAATAGCCGTATTTGGCATAGCTCACGCCCTTATGCTGCTTCGTTTTGTGAGGCATGGCCGTTTTCCCCCTCAGGTGTGATGATGGTTCAATGTATACGGTTATGGACGGGCGGAAGAACTCCGTCCGTCCATAACCATCATATACCTATTTTAACTTGGTGAAAACAGTTGCCTTAGTTCGATTCGATTCCGAGCGTATCGAGAACAGACTGTTTGAATGCGGCAATCGCTTCGTCGCGGGTGATGTTGCCGGCCGTGTACTGACGGACTTCGTCACGCCAGATGTTGTTGATGGTTTCGTCGTACTGGGTCAGGTTCTTGCCATTTGCATACTGGTTGGCCGGTACGAACACGTCAAACATGTTCTGGCCGCCAAGGAATGCCAGCGTGCCGTCGGACTTCGCCATAACGGTACCGGAAGCAACGGTGTCTTTCGTGCCGCCTTCGCCGTTGAGCGTGCCATTCGCCCACATGTACTGGAGGCTGTCTTCGCCGGTCTGGAGGGTGATCCAGTCGATGAGCTGGCCAACTGCTTCAGCCTTGTCGGTGTCTTTGTTCGCCAGAACCCACGTGCCGCCCCAGAAGAAGCCGATCGGCGGGTTGCAGACTGCCCAATCGCCATAGGTGCCTTCGCCGGCCTGTGTGCCGCCGGAGTTGCCAGCCATGACGTAGTTGATCAACCAAGCAGGTCCGAAGAATCCGAAGATGGGCTGTGCGCCAATGCCCTGCATGTCGGCATACCACGCGTCGGTCCAGTCTTTGGTGTCATTCGAATAGCCGTTTTCCTTGAGCTGCATGGACAGATCGAGGAACGCTTCACGAGCGGGGTCAATATTCAGTTTGCCGTCTACGATCCAGCCCGTCGGGGAGCTGTTTTCAACTGCGTGCCAGATATCACCATCGCCAGAGACGATGCCGTAGCCCTTCGCCTTGAGTTCGGCGGCGGCTGCAAAGAACTTATCCCAACCCGGTCCGATCTTGTCGGCGATGACGGTAGGATCATCCGTTCCCCATGTGTCGATCGCGAGCGAACGACGATAGATGAACGCACTTCCTGTTGCCTGATAACCAAGGCCTACCAGCGCGCCGTCGCTCGGACGGGTGCCGATGTCGATGGTGTACTGCGCGATGTCGGCAGCCGCTGTTTCGGTGGCTACGTCGATGCCCAGATCAGCATATGTTGCAGCATAGCTGGCCATGTCGCCCTGCGTGTACTTCAGAACGAAAGCAGATTCGCAGCAGTACATATCCGGAGCGTCATCTCCGCCTGCGGCCAGCGCCTGGTCCAGTGCGGGCTGATAGAGACCATCGGTGGTGGCGATGATGGTCGCATTAATGGTGTAGCCGAAATCCGGATGCATTTCGATGTATTTCTCAAGCATCTTCGGAACTTCATCCGTAAACGTGTAGATGTTGATGACTTTGTCACCTTCCGCTGCCGGTTCTGTGGCTGCGGCGGTTTCGGTTGTCGCTTCGGTGGTGGTCGCTTCGGTGGCGGTCTCCGTCGTCGCTGCGGGTGCGCAGGCAGCCAGCGCGGTCAACGCTAACAAGAGAGACAGAATAATCGCGATAGTTTTTTTCATTGCTTCCTGATACTCCTCCTTTTTAATTGTGTCACGTCGTTCACAACGGACTGATTGAATTGTTAAATAGGGATCATTTAATGTGTCACGATGTGGACAGGGATGTGACATAATTATTATAGATTCCGCTTAAGTTTAAGTCAAGATTGATTTTGAAATTAATTTGCTTAAGCTTAATTTTGTCGAAGTTGTATTGACTTCGAAACGATGTTGGCGCAAAATATAAAGACAGACGAAGAAATTACGAAACAGAGGTGTTAAATCGTTCAAATGGTATCAAAAAAGGCTTGTTCATTTTGAGTTTTTTCCGTGCGAAGCGCATCGAAAACAGCCAGAAATTACAGTTTGTTTCTTATTATATAATGGCAAACAGGTTTTTGCGACAAATTCTGAATCAAACAGTTACAAGAATTGCAAACTGCAAAGCCAGATTATTCAGCGAAATCGTTTTCTTTTTTCTTCGACAATTTTGCAAGATATCGTTTATTATTGTTGTTTTGCTTCAAAATTACAGTTACCAGATAGGTTTTTGTTTAACTTTTAAAATTTTGAACTGATATGCTCTGATCTGCACATTTCAGCAAAGCAAACAGCAATTATCCCGCTGCATACCCGCCGACAGCTTTCTTGATGAAGGGCTTGTACAATTCACTTGTACTGAATTAAACTAAAATTAAGCGCGACGTAGGAATGTCTGCCCAAGAGAATCCGTTGAGTGAAGCATGATAGCGACAAATATCTGCAAATACAGGCTTTATAACTCATTTGAACGGGGATAGCCTATATTGATTCAGGAATTGTCGGCAATCCATTTCAAGAGTTGAACACGATCTACGCGACAGCAGGTTTTGTTTTACGAATGGTGGAGCTTCCCCGCTGATGTATGTTGTACGGGAGCAATGTTCGACCGTATATTCCGAACATCGGATTGAGCCATTTTATGCACATCCAAAGCTGGTTTTGTTGATTATTGGTGGTTTTCAAGCAGAATTAAGTGAATTTTCGAAAAAACGAAACGCAATCGATTTCGTACGTAAAAGTAAAATTGTACTCGAAATCCGTTTACTTAATTTTTTACTTACATTTTATCAGGAGGTCTCTCCCATGTGGAATCGTGAAGAAGCACGCAAGCGCGCAAGCGCACTCGTAGCACAAATGACACTCGAAGAAAAAATGTCCCAGCTCGTATATGGTGCTCCGGCGATAGAGCGCCTCGGCATTCCGGCATACAACTGGTGGAACGAAGGGTTGCACGGCGTTGCGCGCGCAGGCGTTGCAACGAGCTTCCCGCAAGCGATCGCGCTTGCTGCAATGTTTGACCGGGAAGAGATACGAAAAGTCAGCGCTACCACCGCGCTGGAAGGTCGCGCAAAGTACAACGAGTTTTCCAGATTAGAAGATCGCGATATCTATAAGGGCCTCACCTTCTTCTCCCCGAATATCAACATTTTCCGCGATCCGCGCTGGGGGCGCGGTCATGAGACGCTCGGCGAAGATCCGTATCTGACCGCAGAGCTCGGCAAATCGTTCGTTGTCGGCATGCAAGGAGAGGACGATGTTATGACCGCAAGCGCCTGCGCAAAGCATTATGCCGTTCATAGCGGACCGGAAGCCATACGACATCATTTCAACGCAATCGCAACGCAAAAAGACCTATGGGAAACATACCTGCCTGCGTTTGAAGCGCTTGTGAAGGACGCCAATGTCGAAAGCGTTATGGGTGCTTATAATCGCACAAACGGCGAGCCCTGCTGCGGCAGCAAGACGCTGCTTGTCGACATTTTACGCAGCAAATGGGGTTTTGCCGGTTTTGTCGTTTCCGACTGTTGGGCGCTGATCGATTTTCACACCGGACACGGCGTAACCACCAGTCCGGAAGAAAGCGCAGCTCTCGCTGTTAAGAGCGGATGCGATATGAATTGCGGTTCCGTCTATCTAATGCTTCGCTCCGCGTTCGATCAGGGCTTGATTACGGAGGAGCAGATTACGCTTTCCGCCGAGCGCGTGTTCACAACGCGCTATCTGCTTGGCATTATGGGCGAGGGCAGCAAGTATGACTCGGTTCCTTACGAAACCGTAGAGTGCCGCGAGCATCTGGCTCTTGCGCAGGAAACGGCGCTTAAATCCTGTGTGCTCCTGAAAAACAACGGTATTCTGCCGTTGCAAAAAGAGAAGCTCAAAACTATTGGTGTAATTGGTCCCAATGCGGACAGCCGCGTAGCACTCACGGGCAACTATCACGGTACCTCTTCGCGCTATATCACCGTTCTCGAAGGCATTCAGGATGCTTGCGGAGACGATGTTCGCGTGCTGTATGCGCCGGGCTGCGATCTATACCGCCGCAAGACCGAAGTGCTCGCCTTTGAAAATGATCGAATCAGCGAGGCGGTCAGCGTTGCGGAACTTAGCGATACGGTGCTGCTTGTGCTCGGTCTCGACGAAACGCTGGAAGGCGAAGCGCCGGACGACGGAAACAGCATGGAAGCCGGCGATAAACCCGATCTGTTCCTGCCGGAAGTGCAACAGGAGTTGATGAATCGCATTCTCGCAATCGGAAAACCCACCGTTGTCGTGTTACTTGCGGGCAGTTCAATCGATCTTTCCGAGGCGCAAGAAAAAGCCGACGCGGTTTTCTGCTCATGGTATCCCGGCGCACGCGGCGGAAAGGCGGTCGCCGATCTACTCTTCGGCAAACGCTCCCCTTCCGGCAAACTGCCGGTTACGTTTTATCATGACGAGGATTTGAAACATCTGCCTGAATTCACGGATTATTCGATGCGCGGTCGCACCTATCGTTATCTGGAGCGCACACCTCTTTATCCGTTTGGATACGGTCTCACCTATGGAGATGTTCGCGTTCTTACCGCGAGCGCAAAATCCGAGGATGACGGCAGCCTACATGTGCAAGCATCCGTCAAGAACTTCGGTTCGGTTGCAACCGAAGACGTCGTACAGCTTTATCTAAAGGCGGAAGATTCTCCCTTTGCTCCGGCGAATCCGGTGCTCTGCGGTTTCGCGCGGATTTCGCTCGCTCCCAATGAAGAGAAGCAAGTCAATTTAACCGTCGCCCCGGCATCTATGACCGTTGTGGATGACGACGGCAATCGATTCTCCCCGGGCGGACGATACTCGCTCTATATCGGAACCAGTCAGCCGGATGCGCGGAGCCGCGCGCTCACAAAATCGTCCCCCGTAAAGCTTGAACTCCAACTATAAAATCAATTTCAGATTGCCGCCCTCCGGGGCGGCATTTTTATATTTGTATGGTGCGTCAATCAGGATGTTCCGGATTAACGAAATACAAATATACCATTCATGGTATTTTAATACCGCTTTTTAAAGCGTTTTTTAAGGCGACCTGATACAGTATTTCGATTACCTTGCATGGTACTGTTTTTCTGAGACAATTTGTATGTATCCTAGTTTTCTTGGAATTTTGGTTGTTAAGAACGTGTACGCGAAAAACATTTTACTGAATTTGCGATTTGTGCTATGATTTGTGCAATGCGCGCGTGCGCACGAACATCATCAGCTTGGAGTATATCAAATTGTCTACCCTACTCAATTGCGTATTCGTCGGCCTTGGCGGCATGGTCGGCTCCGTATTGCGCTATCTCGTCAGTCTCGTTCCTGTCCGGCACGAGAGCGGCTTCCCCCTCGTCACGCTCGCCATCAACATCCTTGGTGCATTTGCACTCGGTCTTATTATCGCCGTCGCCGGACGATCGACGAATCTCGACCCGCGCACCGTCCTGTTTCTCAAGGTTGGCGTCTGCGGCGGATTCACTACTTTTTCTACATTTGCGGTCGAATCCCATCAGCTGCTCACAGGCGGAAGTCCTGTCGTCGCGCTGACCTATATGGTGCTCAGCGTCACGCTCTGCGTATTCGCAGTCTACGGCGCCGGTCTTCTGGTTCAGTAATTTTCTTGCGGTTAAAAATCCGGCCTGTGTGCCGGATTTTTTTATTTTGCACATATATTAGGGTATATACAAGCATATCGGTAGGATGGCGAAAAAATATATCATTTTTTTCGCAAAATTCTCTTGCAATCCGAAAAAATTGCATGCTATACTCTGCCCGTAATGATTCGGTCGGCAGAGCGCAAATGCGCAACGCGGAATCGGAAAGGAGTAAATACCAAAAATGCTTTATGAGATCAGGGTGGCGCAAGCCTAACAACTGAATATTCAGGCGCAGACGGTTTTCTCGGTTTAAAAACACCGGTATTCGAAGGTTTCTTTCGATTACCCCCGAAAAAAGCGATTCGCGTCTGTCAGCAGAACCTTTCGAAGAACTGTAATTTTACGGGCACATCGATCGGGTGTGCTCGTTTTTATTTACATAATTCAGCGGGCATAACGCCGAATCCGCCGTGAGAGCAGTCCTAACAGGGCTGCACATCACGGCTATTTTTATGCCCATAACAACCATCGACCCGAATTTGGAGGAAAAAACAATGTTTGACACACACGTTTGCTGGCTTGCTTCGCCTTATTTGGCGCAGCCGGCGATCGACGAGCGATACCAGCGCGATGTTATCTGCGCTACAGAAGAAATGCGGCGCGCGCGCCGCGCGGCCATGCGCCGCAGTCGAAACGCGAATACTGCCCGGCAAAAGGGTCTTCTCGCGTTTTTATCAGGGAGGTAAGCGCAATGATCGATCAAAACCGACTTTATCTCGCGCCATATGGCGCGTTAACGCTCCGGCAAATGCCGGACAATTCCATTGCGGAAACATTCATTCGGGCGCTTTTGCGCTTGCGTGAAATCGCTTTCCGCAAGCGACGAACCAGAATTACGGAGGGAACTATGAAACCCGAACATCATAATTTCATCGTGAATCCCGCGCAGGGGTCAACGATTAACGCCGGTCAATTCGGCAGTATCTTTGCTCCGCACCCGTGCCGCGGCTGCGACACTAAGCTTCAGGCATACGACGCGGAAACGCCCGCTAGACCGCCGCATTACATTGCAAAAGCGGTTGCGGCACTATTTGTGAGGAAAAGGACATGAGCGAAACAGCTTTGCTGGATTCTTACGGATGTTCACCTGCTTTGCGGGCAGCATCGGAACAACGCGCGCGGGAAAATGAAATCCCCGCGCGCGTAACCGCGGTTCACAAGGAACGCTATGCTTTGGTCAGCGATCGGGGAGAATGCTACGGCAGATTGAAATCCGCCGTTTATTTTAACGACGGTGTGGAACCGTTTCCCACGACCGGAGATTTCGTTTTAATCCAGTACAACGACCTTGGCGACAGCACCATCACGCAGACGCTGCCGCGGCGATCATACTTTGCCCGCAAAAACCCGACGTTGGGTCAGGGCGAGCAGGCCGTTGCCGCAAACTTCGACAGCGTGTTTATCATGCAGTCGCTCAACCACGACTTTAACCCGCGACGCCTTGAGCGTTACCTTGCGCTTGCCTGGCAGTCCGGCGCTGTGCCGGTCGTCGTGCTGACCAAAGCGGATCTTGTAGAGAGTTTCGACGAGCAAATGAATGGCGCAATGCGCGTTGCCGCGGGGGTAGATGTGTTTGCCGTGAGTGCAAAAACCGGATATGGATTTGACGCACTCTCGCCCTATCTCCAATCCGGAAAAACCGTCGTATTGCTCGGTTCCTCCGGCGTCGGAAAATCCAGCTTTGTCAACGCGCTTGCGGGCGAAGAACTCATGTCCGTCAGCGGCATCCGCGAAGACGACAGCAAAGGGCGGCATACCACCACGCACCGACAGCTGATACGGCTAAACAGCGGGTTAATGATCATCGACACGCCAGGCATGCGTGAACTCGGCATGCTGGACGCCACATCGGGATTGAGCGAATCTTTTTCGGATGTCGAGCAGTATTTTTCGCTCTGCCGATTTGCAAACTGCCGCCACGAAACCGAACCTGGCTGTGCGGTGCAGGCGGCAATCGCCTCCGGTGAACTCCCGCTCTCAAGATACGAAAGCTATCAAAAGCTGCAGCGGGAGTCCCAGTATGCCGGAGATCAGGCAAAATACCTCAAGCAAAAACAACAGCGGTTTACCGAAATTGCAAAGTATAGCAAGGCGCTTCAAAAATCCGGCGGTAAACGCGGCACAGCGGATCAGGACTATTAAAAAAGAGGACGACATAGGCCGTCCCCAAGTGAAAAACTTGCTCTTTCTAAGTCTAGATCCGCTCCTGCGGCTGCACCTGTACCGTAGACGTCGGAAATGCGAACGATACGCCTAGCTGTTCAAAGCCTTCCTTGATCGCCAGATTGATCTGTTCGTTGATCTGCATATAGCGGTCGTAATCCGCCGTCAACACATAGTAGACGACCTCAAAGTTCAGGCTGTATGCTCCGAATGTCGCAAAGTTCGTTCGCGCAAACGTTGCGTCTTGCGTGTCGTCGACAATCGATTTGATCAAATCGGGTATCAGTTTCAGCTTTTCCGCAGGCGTATCGTAGGTAACGCCCAGCGAAAAGAGTACGCGCCGCTGCTCCATGGTTTTATAGTTGCGAATGCGCGAGCCGGTCAGGTCCGCATTCGAAACGATCAACTGCTCGCCGCCGAGCGCGCGCAGTCGCGTGGTTTTCAGGCCTATGTGCTCCACCGTACCCATGTGATCGCCCGCGATGATGAAATCTCCTAATTCAAACGGCTTATCGAAGAATATCGTGAAAAAGCAGAAGATATCTGTCAGCACGCTTTGCGCCGCAAACGCAATCGCGACGCCGCCGATACCGAGGCCGGTAACCAGAGACGTGATCTTGACCCCGATGTTATCGAGAAACAGAATCAGCGCGATGACCCAGATTCCGCCTTTTGCGAAACGCACCAGCCACTTTACAGCAAGCGCCCCGCTCTCCCCTTTGCCGAGGTTCATCTTTCCGAAGGCGTAAGCCGTAAGCGTGGAGAGAAACATCGCGCCCATTACGATTGCAAACAGCGTGGTCAGAGCGCCAACAATGTTTGAGATTTTATCGTCCATGGTCAACAGCCGTGTGCAATAATAGAACACTGTAAAATACGCCGTCGGCAACAGATACCGTTTGATTGCGGCCAGCATGAAGTCGCCGTACTTCGTTTGCTCTTTCTCGTTCCGCGCGGCAATCTGCCGCAGAACGACACGTCCTAAGACAAAAATGAGAACGAACCCTAAAATGAGTGCGCCTATAAAAATGATGTAATCCAAAATGGTGTTATTCCAAAATACCAGATCCAAGAAATTCATTGACCGCAAAAAACCTCCTGAGCGTCAATTTGTTTTGCCCGGCAAAATGTTACCATAAACGACCGCGCCCGCAAAGCGCTTGTATGCGATTTACGGGCGGATTTACCGATCGTTTGAAAAGAGTTTTCCGTTTTGACACGGAATATCATGCGCTATGCGCAAATATTGGCTTATAACGCGCCCAAATCGCGCCGCTCAAACCGGTAATACGCAACCGCAAGGAACACTGCAGTCAGCGCAACGCAAAGTCCGGCATACGGCACGGAGACGGTTCCTTCGATCACCTGCGTATTCAGGAAGTACCGAAACGGCGTTGTCAGGCGCAGCAGTCCGGGATTTTCCAACAAATCGTATACCACGGCAAGCGCATATGCGAGCATCACCGCCAGATTGCCCGCGCGCGCGCCGCGCTCCGCAGAGGCGATCGTTGCGGCAAACATTGCCGCCAGCGAGAAAAACACCAGTCCGATAAACCACATAACTACAGAGAACCGAAAAAACAAGCTCGTGTAATCCCCTGTTATGCTCAGTTGCTGCACCGCCATCTTCGAAAACAGCAGATTCAGCACGGCGTAGATCGTTAGAAACACGAGCGCCGAAAGCATTTTTCTGGTCAAAATGAAGGAACGCGAGCGCGGTTTGGTGAAGAGAAACTCATATGTTTTGTCTATGCTCTCGCGCGAAACCGCATTGGTTCCCAGATGCGCGGCGTAAACCGCCGTCAGCACGAATACATACTGCATCAGCACCGCATAAAAGCCTTCAAACTTTGAGATATCCAGATTGGAGAATCCCATGACGGCAACGACGATGCGGGGAAACTTTCCGATGAGCTCAGTCATAAACGCGCCGTCCGCCATCGCCGCGGTGGATTTTACGATGCCGGCGAAGATGAACATAAACAAACCAAGCGTCCAAAAGAGGAACGGCTTGAATCCCGTTTTTAATTCTCGACGAAACAAATTCATAGCTGTGCCTCCTCCTTTACAGCGCCGGAATGTCGGCGCGCGTATAGCGCAAATACGAAGCGCACAACAGCACCAGCGTCAGTGCGACGCCCGTAAGCGCATATTTCGCTTCAAACGCACCGTCAAAGAACGCTTTTGCCGTATCAAAATACTGAAACGGTGTGATATAGCGGAGCTTTTCTTCTTCCAACAGGCTGTATAGTGCGCTGAGCAAAAATCCCGCAAAGCCGATCGCCGTTGCCGCGCCGGAAACGGAGCGAACCTTTCGGGCAAACACCGCCGCAAATACCGCGATGGAAAACATCACAATCTCCGTGCAACAAAGCGACGAGGCGGCAAGCAGCGCGTATCCAAATTCGAGCGGAGCTGGCGCATATGCGCGGTATAGCGCAAGGGATTCGGCGACGAACAGCACATTGGATGCCAGAATCAGCGACAGCGCCGCAAGCATTTTTTCAACGAAAAGCCGATTTCTTGCGCGCGGTTTGGTCAGCAGAAAGTCCATGCATTTTTCGCGTTTTTCCCGCGAGAAGATGTCCAATCCGATCCCTGCGGCCATAATGGTTCCAAACAACGAAAAATATAGAAACCCGAATGAATAGAATCCGCCAAAGCTGAATAGGTTATCCAGCTGCAAGCCGAATGCCGCCGCAAACGCGGGCGGAAAGCTCGCCAGCATGGATTCCACGCCCGCCCGGCTGTCCATAAACGCAGGCAGTGCGCCGGTGATCAAGGCCACGAGCAAGGCGACGATGATGCCGGTCCATACAACAGCCCCTGACCAGACGCGGCGCAGTTCAAAGCGAAAGACGTTCATGCTTTCGCCTCCCCGTCCTCGTAGTAGTGCAGGAATATTTCCTCAAGCTCCGGTTCGCTCACGTCCGCATTGATCAACGGTAAACTCGCAAGTTTGCCCATCAAAGCGTTGATATCCCCGCTGTATAGGAAGCTCGTCTGCGTATCATCCTGCTGAATCTGCATTGCGCCATCCAGCGCAAATTCTTTCATCGGCTGTTCGGTGGAGAACGATACTTTCTTGTATGCGCTCTTTCGCATCTCGCCGATACTCCGAAGGTCTACGATTTTGCCCTCCTTGATGATGGCGACCCGATCGCAGATGCGCTGTACCTCGCCAAGGATATGCGAGGAGAAAAGCACCGTTGCGCCGCGCTCGTTTTCGCGCTGGATCAAGTCGAAAAACGTCCGTTGCATCAGCGGATCAAGCCCGCTCGTCGGTTCGTCTAGTATGATTAATCTCGGCGAGTGAAGGAGTCCCTGTACGATGCCGACCTTTTTCTTGTTGCCAAGACTCATGTCTTCAATCTTCTTGTTCAGGTCGAGCGCGAGCGCATCCGAAAGCTCCTGAATCCGCTTTGTGCAGTCTTTTTTATAGAAGCTTGCGGAATACTTCAACAGATCGATTGCGCGCATTTTATCATAATAAAACACTTCGCCGGGCAGATAACCGACCTCGGAAAGAATCTTCACCTTGTCTTTTTCGCAATCCATACCAAAGATTGATCCGCTGCCGCTCGTCTTACGGATGAGCCCCAGAAGCGTGCGGATGGTGGTGGATTTTCCGGCGCCGTTCGGACCGATGAAACCGAAAATTTCGCCTTCCTCCACGGCGAGATCGACATCGATGATCCCGCGTGATTTTCCGTAATACTTTGTCAGCTTTTTGGTTTCGATGGCGTAACCCATAATACGCTCCCCCTGCTTTTTATAATTTTGCGAGTCTTTGCTGTGATCAGGTTTTTATGCTGTGATCAAGTTTTTATATAGAAGCACCTGCCGTTATCGAAGTTCTATTTGTCTTCTTCCAGCAGCTGCAAAACGATCCCTCGAATTAATATACGCAGCGTTTCGTCAAAAACTTCCTTGCCGATTTCGTTTTTATACAGCACCGTTAAAAACACACTTCTGAGTGCCGCGCTGAACACCTCTGCGCGTTCCTCCCGCATGCCGGGCAGTTTGCCGAGTAGCAGGCGTACGCTATTGTCGTCGTGCAGCGTATGCAGCTTAGATAGTTCCGGCGGCAGAGTACGCATGAAAAATTCCATTTCGCCGTCCTGCAATAGGCGCGGTAGAAAAGAATCGTCCAGTTTTTGATAGAGCCGATAGATTATGTCCGTCAGCGTTTCCACATCCGGTGTGCTGTTGAGCGCGGAAACTTCTTTGAGTAATTCTGTTTGCACCTCATCGTTAAACTCCAGAATTGCGTCAAAGATCAACCGGTCCTTGGATTCGTAGAACAGATAAAACGTTCCTTTTGGAATGTTGACGCGCTTGACCAGCTCGTCCACGGTCGTTTTGCGTATGCCGTATTGCATCAGGCAACGCTTGGCTTCGACCATCAGGCGTTCTTTTATGTATGACCGTTCGCTTTCCGAAAGTATCTTCGGCATATGGATTTCACCTTTTTGACTATTTTTGAATTTATAGTCATTATAGGACGATTTCTATCTGCCGTCAATAGCGGATTCGCATTAGTTCGCCTCCTATCGCAGCGTAACAAAAAAGGACGCTAACGTCCTTAAATAAAATAGTTATTTGAGCGATTCCTGCAAGCTCGCTTTCAGCGCAAGAACCTTCGCTTCAATCGTAGAAATCGTCTCCAGGAACACCTCGTCGCTCTTTCCGGTCGGGTCTTCCAGCCCCCAGTCTTCGCGCCGCTGCGAAGGCAGATATGGGCATTCGACCCCACAACCCATCGTGATTACAACGTCGACCTGCGGCAACTCGGAAATCAGCTTCGACCGCTGCGTCAGCTCCATATCTACGCCGAACCGCTCTTTCATGAGGCGCACTGCGTCCGGATTGATGCGATCCTTCGTTTCCGTTCCGGCGGAGTAACTTTCAAACACATCCGCTGCCAGCAATTTTCCGAGCGCTTCGGCAATCTGACTGCGGCAGGAATTATGCGTGCAGATAAACGCAACTTTTTTCATGTTACCATCATCCTTTCGCTTTATCCGCAATAGCAGGTGGTCGCGTTCCCTTCGTCGGTAAAATCGTCCTTTTGGCTGCGCCGCTCCATCAGAAGCGTATTCCGCCAAACACCGAAACGATCCTGCCCGATCTTCTCGCGATACCCAACCACACGGAATCCGCAGCTTTTGTGAAGCGCCACGCTTGCTTCGTTGTTCTCTAAAATGCCGGACTGCAGCGTCCAGTATCCCTCCCGTTCGGAACATTCGATCAACGCCGTAAGCAGCGTTTTCCCCGCACCAAGGCCGCGCGCTTCCGCGCCGATATAAATGCTCACCTCGGCGACGCCGGCGTATACGCAGCGGCTGGAAACAGGGCTGAGCGCACACCAACCGGCAACGCCATCCCGTTCTATAACAAGGCGGCAATCTGTTCGATGCGACGCATCCCATTCTTCCCAGCTTGGACATTCGGTCTGAAACGTAGCCAGGTTGGTATCCATGCCTTCCTGATAAATCCGCGCAACATCCGGCCAGTCACCTTCGAGCATCGGGCGTACGATAAATGCTTCCATAAAAACGCCTCCGCGTGCGATCTTTGCAGTATGACAAAGATTCGTTATGGTTCTTCCGCTCCGTTAAGCGCATAAATCTCCGTCTGCTGCGACTTTCCAAGCGATCTCTCCGTGAGAATCGCGATCAGCGGGATTCCGATTAAACTCAGCGCAAGCCGCGCAAGCATGAACTTTAATCCCATACTTGCCGCTTCAAACGCAAGCAACGGTATCTTTGTGGTGGACCATGCACCGATGAAAATAAATACGTTTGTCAGACTGCTGCCTTTTTTCAGCATGATGCCCGCAAACGGAAACGCCGCGTAGAGCGGACCCGCCGCCGCAGACCCCAGTAAAAACGCGATCAACACGCCTTTGAACCCGGAGCCTTTTCCGGTGTATTTCATCATCGTCGCGCGATCGACCCATACATCCAGAAGGCCGAGCAGAATAAAGATCGGCGGCAACACAGAGAGCATCTCTTTGAAATTGCCGATTGTATTGTTTAAGGCTTTTTGTCCGATTTCCGGCAGTGCAAATCCGGCGATTACTCCCGCCGCAAGCAGGATAAAAAACGCACCGTACCGCTTTAGAAACGGTTTCTTCTGTTGCATCGGCTGGTTTGGCATGCCGCCCGCCGGATTTGTCGGCTTCATTTGTTCGCTCATGCCATCACCACCCCCATCACGACCGCAACCAGAATTGAAAAGACGAACGCCGCTCCGTTTCGCGTCAACGTTGCACGCAAGCCGAACGTCTTGCGTTCAATCGGTATTGTAATCACGCCAACCATCATCAACGTGGAGACAAACGCCGCAAGCTGCATATATCCCGCGCCGCTCTTGAGCAGGGCGGCCGCCAGCGGAAACGCCACAAAGCCGGGCATCAGCGTTACGGAGCCGATCACAGCCGCCGCAAGGATGCCAAGGAACCCGCTATTTGAACCGAGCAACGCTTGAATCGTTTCCTGCGGAAAGACCGCAAGCAAAAAGCCGATTACCAGGAATATCGTCAATAACTGCGGCAGGATGTTTTCAAACGCTTTCCATGCCTTCATGAGCGCAGCTTTGGTCTTTTTACGATCTTTGAAAAACGAAATCGCAAGACCGGCGATAGCAAGCGCATAGAGAATATAAGTAAACAAGCGGCGTCCTCCGTGATTGAATTATAAGTTTTCTTTCAGTAATTTGAGCGCTTCATTGGGGTTGAGCATACGTCCGGCGGTGAGAACTTTTCCGTCGATGACAAGCGCAGGCGTGCTCATAACGCCGAATTTTGCCATTTCGGCATAATCCGTTACATGGCCGACCGCCTCGCTCGAACCGAGCTCTTCCATCGCCTTTACAACCGTCTGCTCCAGCGCGCGGCATTTCGGGCAGCCTGCGCCAAGAATCAGAACGCGTTCCGCGTGCGTTTCCGCTTTGGGAGCTGCCGGTTTGCTTTCCTTCGTCTGCGCGCCGGTACCGCACTTTTCTTCTTTGTCTTTGTTTAAACGTTTTCCAAACATAATAATCTCCTTCTTTTGTTGAGTCTGTTGTAATTCCAACGCCCCGCCGTATCAGGCGAGGATTCCTTGCAATGCGTTAAAGAGATATCCGACCAGTATAATGCCGACTGTGCAAATCGCAATAAACAGCGCCAGCAGTTTCGGCTTAACCGCTTTGCGGAGCATAATCATGGAAGGCAGCGACAGCGTGGTAACCGCCATCATGAACGACAGAATTGAACCAAGCAGCGCGCCTTTTGAGAAGAGCGCCTCCGCAATCGGAATTGTGCCGAAGATGTCTGCATACATCGGCACGCCGACCAGCGTTGCCAATACTACGCCAAACGGATTCTTGCTGCCGAGCACCGCAACCACCCACTCTTCGGGAATCCAGTTGTGGATGACCGCGCCGATGCCTACACCGATCAGCACATAAGGAAACACCTTCTTAAACGTACCGACCATCTGTTCTTTTGCATAGATCAGTCGATCCCGAAGCGTCAATTCAGGCGATTCGATATCCACGCTTCCCGCGGTTAAGATAAAGCTCTCTACATATCGTTCCATATGCAGCTTTTCGATCAGTGATCCACCGAGCACCGCAATGATCAGCCCGAAGAGAACGTATACCACCGCAACTTTCGCGCCAAAGATGCTCATGAGCAGCACAAGCGACCCAAGATCGACCATCGGCGAAGAAATCAGAAACGAAAACGTGACGCCAACCGGAAGTCCGGCGGAAGTGAACCCGATGAACAGCGGAATCGACGAGCAGGAACAAAACGGCGTCACCGTGCCCAACAGCGCGGCAATGCTGTTGGCACCCAGTCCGTGAAATCGCCCAAGAATTTTTTTGCTGCGTTCCGGCGGAAAAAAGCTCTGGATATAACTGATTACAAAAATCAACGTGCACAGCAGAATCGTAATCTTGATTACATCGTACACAAAAAACTGTAAACTGCCAACCCAGCGATTGCTAATATCTAGCCCGGTCGCGCTCAGCGCACTTCCGATTAAATCGTTCAACCAACGCATAGATAACACTTGATTTTGAAAAAAGTCCCAAACTGCTTTCATTTACTGCATCCTCTGATTCCGTCATTATTTCTGCAAACGCGTATTGCGTTTTGCTTGCTGCAAGATTTGTTTTCCATCTCCGGCGTAATGAGTGCGCGGAACATGTCGATTGCCTGCTTTGAACCGTTTTCGCTCAGGCAATAATGCGTCCATTTCCCGCATTCGCGGCTTTCCACCACGCCGCTTTCGACCAGTATTTTCATATGATACGAGAGCGAAGGTTGTCCAATCTCCAAATTCTCCAGAAGATTGCAGGCGCATTTTTCACCGTCGCGCAAGCAGGCGAGAATTTTTAACCTGTTCTCGTCGCAAAACGCTTTCATGATTTTAGCCTGCTGGGAATAGTCTGCTTGCATTTGCACGCCTCGCTTCGGTCGATTTCAGTATTTCATGCCCCGACTTCATATCGATATTTATCAATATGAAGCCATATCGAATGTTACGCTTCATATCGATGTTTGTCAATATGAAACGAAAAATAAATCCGCCGGACAGTTCCGGCGGATCGATTTGTTTCAAGCGTTTTGATCTCTATTTTAAGTTCCGGTTCTCTTCGCAGTTCCCGCGCGCGGCGCAGTGCTCGCAGCCGCCGCTGCAACCGCAGCAAGAGCCTGATTTCCTTCGTTTTATCATTCGCCACACGGCCAGCCCAATCACAATTACGACAAGCGCCAATATCGCATAATCCAGAAACTTCAACTAAAACAATCCTCCGATCTGATAAGCCGCGAATGCGACAATCCACGCCACGGCGCACTGCATGATTACAACGCCAACCGTGGCAATTCCGCTCTTGAGCTCCTTGCGAATGGTTGCAACAGCCGCCACGCAAGGCGTATACAACAACGTGAACAGCAGAAAGCTGATTGCAGAAAGCGGCGTAAAGAGGCTTGCGAGCACCGTGTGCAACTGCGTGATGCCCGTTCCCGTAAGAACAGACAAGGTGCTGACAACGGCTTCTTTCGCAACAAAGCCCGATATCAACGCGGTAGCCACCCGCCAATCCGCAAAGCCAACCGGTTTGAAAATCGGCGCAATGAGCCGCCCGATCATTGCCAGCAGACTACCGGCGCTTTCCGTCACCACATTCAGGCGCGTATCAAACGTCTGCAAGAACCAGATAATCACGCTTGCCAGAAGGATGATGGTAAACGCACGTTCGAGAAAATCTTTCGCTTTTTCCCAAAGCAACAATAAAACGTTTTTCGGTGACGGCATGCGATAGTTCGGCAGTTCCATGACAAACGGCACCGGCTCTCCGCGGAATGCCGTTCCCTTGAGCAGCAACGCAACAAGAACCCCGAATATCACGCCGGACGCATAGAGTCCAATCATAACCAACGCCTGATACCGCGCAAAGAACGCCGCGCAGAACACCGCATAAATCGGTATCTTTGCCGAACAGCTCATAAACGGCGTCAAGAGAATCGTCATCTTCCGATCCCGGTCGGAGGCGAGGGTTCTCGTAGCCATAATTGCCGGCACAGAGCAACCGAACCCGATCAGCATCGGCACAAAGCTGCGACCGGAGAGACCAATTTTACGCAGCAGGCGATCCATAACAAACGCCACCCGCGCCATATAACCCGTGTCCTCCAAAATCGAGAGAAAGAAAAACAGCGTTACGACAATCGGCAAAAAACTCAATACGCTGCCGACGCCGGCAAACACACCGTCTACCACAAGGCTCTTTACAACAGGGTTTATTCCATAGGCAGTCAGGCCCTGGTCGACCAGGTCTGTCAAAACACCGATGCCGGAGGTCAGCAAATCTGAAAGCGTGCTGCCGATTACGCTAAACGTCAGCCAGAACACGAGAAACATGACGCCGAAAAACACCGGCAGCGCGGTATATTTGCCCGTGAGTATCTTGTCGATGCCAACGCTTCTTTTATGCTCCCTGCTTTCGCAGCATTTGATCACGGACGCGGCAACCACGTCCTCAATAAATGTATACCGCATGTCCGCGAGCGCTTCGTTGCGTTCCAGTCCCGTTTCATGCTCCATTTCGAGCACGCTGTGCTCGATCAGCTCCATTTCGTTTTTGTCCAGTTCGAGCCTGGTCGCAAAACGATCATCGCCCTCGATGAGTTTTGTCGCGCTGAACCGCGGCGAAACGCCGATTGCCCGTGCATGATCTTCAATTACATGCGCAACAGAGTGAATGCAGCGGTGAACCGGTCCATCGGGGCAAAAATCCTGCACAGCGGGAATGATTCTGCGTTTCACGACATTCGTCGCCTGACTGATTAATTCAGAAACGCCTTCATTCTTTGCCGCCGCAATGGGCACAACGGGTACGCCAAGAAGACGGCTCATCATCTGCACGTCGATTGATCCGCCATTGACGCGTACTTCGTCCATCATGTTCAGCGCAACCACCATTGGAATTCGCAATTCCAGCAGTTGCAGCGTTAAGTATAGATTTCGTTCGATGTTTGTCGCATCGACAATATTGATGATTCCGTCCGGCTTGCCATCCAGTATAAAATCCCGCGAAACAATCTCTTCCTGCGTATAGGGACGAATCGAATATATGCCCGGAAGATCGACTACCGTCGCGTCTTTAACGCCCCGAATCTCCCCCGACTTCTGATCCACCGTCACCCCCGGAAAGTTTCCTACATGCTGATTGGACCCCGTAAGCGCATTGAACAGCGTCGTTTTGCCCGAGTTTTGATTTCCCGCGAGAGCAAATACCATATCCATCCCCCTCTTCCTCCGCGAGCGAAATATTGCGCGCGTCGTCCTTTCGCAGCGTGAGCTCATAACCGCGCACGCAAATTTCAATCGGGTCGCCCATCGGGGCAACCTTAATCATAGTAACTTTTGTTTTGGGGATGAGCCCCATATCAAGCAGACGCAAACGCAATGCGCCTTCTCCTGCAACTGCGCTGATCGTTCCCATATGCCCGATCTTTAATTCATCCAGTGTCATATCCTTAAACTCCGTGTTCTGCCCGAAACCGGTCCGCTTTTTCCAGAAAATTCCCGTTTAGGCAAAGAACCTGCAATGTTATAGTTAGATAGTTCTAACTTTGTGTTTCGAGTGTACTGCAACTTAACGTGCTTGTCAACCCCGACAGGAAAATATATCCATTTTCAAGGTATGATTCGATATCAAATCCCGTGCAGATTTCAACTTGAATTTCACTTTGTATGCGTGTAACATAAGAAATAAGAAACGGAGGTACGCATATGCAGGTTAACGAATCCATCGAAGATTACCTCGAACAGATTCTGATTCAGCAGGAAAAAAACGGTTGTGCGCGCTCCGTCGATATTGCAGCCAGTTTGGGTGTAACCAAGGCAAGCGTTAGTCACGCAACCAAACTCCTGCGCGAAAATTCCTATATCATTATGGCCGATGATAAATGTATCACGCTCACGCCGAGCGGCCGCGAAATTGCAGAAAGCATGTATCAGCGTCATCGCGTGCTCGCGCAGTTTCTCATGCGCCTCGGCGTATGTGAGGAAACAGCGTTTGCGGATGCTTGCCGCATGGAGCACGATATCTCCGCCGAAACTTTTTCTGCGATTTTAAAGCATGCCGAGAAAGACTGGTAAATAGATCTGCCAATAAACGGCAGTCAGAAAGCCGTCCAAAAGGATGGCTTTTTTATTTTTTGATCGCAAAATTTATTTTTTACATCGATCAATACGAATATAACGCTCGTTTTCATGCTTTTTATCGGGTTATTATCGTTTTTACCGATCATATATGCTTTATCATTCTATTTTTCCGTTTGCCGTCTTGCGATTTGAAACATATGATAAATGGAATGAAATATCCGCAGATTTATCATATCTTTATTACTGCGGCGTCGGAGGATACCATGTCATTGTTATTGATTTTAGGACTGTTCGCGGCAGTCCTCGGGCTGGCTTATGCAGCTTTTCACTACGTAAAAGTCAAACAGATGGATGAAGGCACCGATCAGATGAAGGAAGTCGCAAGCGCGATCCGCATCGGCGCAAACGCCTTTATCAGCTACGAGTACAAAGTACTCCTGATCGTCGTGATCGCAGTCGCGGCAATTCTGGCGACCATCGTGTCGATCGAAACCGCACTGTGCTTCATTCTCGGCGCGGTCATGAGCGGCTCTGCCGGCTGGATCGGCATGCGGATTGCAACCTATGCAAACGTACGCGTTTCCAACGCCGCGCGCACCACAAAGAGCATCGGCGAAGCGCTGAAAGTTGCGTTCCGCGGCGGCAGCGTTATGGGTCTTTGCGTCGGCGCATTCGCTTTGTTTGGTCTCGTATTGGTTTATCTCATCTTCGGCATCGGCTTCCATCTCTTGGACATGTCCAACATGGTATCCGTTCCCAACTGGATCGGCGTACACATCGTACCGTTCACCATGTGCCTCTCGGGCTACGCGCTCGGTTGCTCGATCATCGCCATGTTCAACCGTGTCGGCGGTGGCATCTACACCAAAGCCGCGGATATGGGCGCGGACCTCGTCGGCAAAACCGAGGCACGCATTCCGGAAGACGACCCGCGTAACCCCGCCACCATCGCCGATAACGTTGGCGATAACGTTGGCGACGTTGCCGGTCTTGGTTCGGATCTTCTCGAAAGCTTCGTCGGTTCAATTGCGGCGGCGGCCATCCTTGCCGTGCATCTTTTTCTGACGTCTCAGGCAACCGGCACCGGCATGAGCGATCTTTTGCTCAACCGTATGTTGCTCTTCCCCGTTCTCTTTGCGGCAGCGGGTCTTATTTCCTGCATGATCGGCATCTATTCGCTTCTCGCGAAAAAGACGCTGAAGCATCCGCATAAAGAGCTCAACTTTGCAACCTATATCTCGGCGGGTTTAACCACCATTTCGGGATTTGCGCTTACCTATTTTATGTTCCGCGGACTCGACACCTCGATGATCGGCTTCAAGGTCGGCGTCATTTCGCCGATGATCGGTGCGTTCATCGGTATCGCTGCCGGCATTTTGATCGGCGCCACCGCAGAATACTACACCAGCACAGATTTTAAACCGACCCGACGGCTTGCGCACATCGCGCTGGAAGGTCCCGCGCTAACCATTACAGAAGGTCTCGCGCTCGGCATGCGCTCCACAGCGATTCCTTGCCTGATTCTCGGTGGCGGCATCATCATCTCTTACTATGTATCCGGACTCTACGGCGTCGCTATGGCTGCCGTCGGAATGCTCTCCTTCGTTACCGCGACGGTGTCCGTCGACACCTACGGCCCGATTTCCGATAACGCGGGCGGCATCGCGGAGATGAGCGGACTGGAAGAAGACGTTCGCAAAATCACAGACAAGCTGGACTCCGTTGGCAACACCACCGCCGCAATCGGCAAAGGCTTTGCGATCGGAAGCGGTGCGCTCGCCGCGCTGTCCCTCATGGTGTCTTATCTTTATTCTTATAACGATCCGGCTACGCCGCTTTCGCTCAACCTGATAGAGCCGATTACGCTCGCAGGCGCAATCATCGGCGGCGCGCTGCCGTTCCTCTTCTCCGGCATGCTGATCGAGGCGGTCACCAAGGCGGCGCGCAAGATGGTTGACGAAGTTCGCCGTCAGTTCCGCGAAATCCCCGGTATCCTCTGCGGCACCTGCCTGCCGGATTATAAAACCTGCATCGAAATTTCCTCCAAGGGCGCCCTTGGCGAAATGAAAGTGCCTGCGTTTATGGCCATCATCGTACCGGTTGTTTCCGGTTTCCTGCTTGGGCCGGAATTCGTCGGCGGAATTTTAATCGGGTCTACGATCTGCTCGATCATGCTTGCCATCCTAACGGGCAACGCTGGTGGCGCATGGGACAACGGCAAAAAGTATATTGAGTCCAATGCCATCGAAGGCGTTGGCAAAGGCACCGACGCGCACGCAGCCGCAGTTGTCGGCGACACCGTCGGCGATCCGCTCAAGGATACGGTCGGCCCCTGCCTCGATATCTTCATTAAGATCATGTCTACGGTATCGCTGATATCCGTCGCCGTGTTTAACCGCTATAACGTTCTCGACTGGGTTCTTTCGCTGTTCCACGTAGGAGCATAAGCGAACCGATCCGATCCTGCAGAACGCGCCAAGACCTCTGCACGTTCTGGATTCTAACCGTCAAAGACACCCTTCACCGGGTGTCTTTGGCGTTAATCAGAGAAATATTTTCTTGTCGAATACATAGGTTTATTTTACATAACGAATTTCTTGCCAACGTTTCTATCCGAAAAAAAGTTTGATTCCCGGCGCACAATCCTATAAAATGATTTCAATCGGTTTTTTCGATAACACTTTTCAGACTTGGACGCGATTGATTTGATCAACTTCAGCATTCGACAACTCGAGGTATTTTTAGCGGTCGCCGAGACCAATAGTTTCTCGCGCGCCGCAAGTCAGCTTTCTCTCGCGCAAAGCACCGTCAGCGCGCATATACAGGGGCTGGAGGATACGCTGGGCGTACAGCTCTTCATTCGCAACGCAAAAAAGCAGGTGGTAACTACCGTCCGCGGAAAAGAGCTCTGTTCTTATGCCCGCGCTATCGTGGAACAATGCCGCATCCTTGCGGACGAGGCAAGCGACGCACCCGCGCAACAGGAGCTGTTAATCGCCGCATCGACGGATTCGTTTGAATATTTGCTTCCAAATCTCATGGCGGATTATGTGAAGATACACCCGACCTGTCGGTTTGTTCTCGTCAACGGAGACAGCACGTTTGTACACGAACAATTGCTCAATCAAAACGCGCGCATCGGTTTCTGCGGAACGGCGCTCAACAGCAAAGAATTGGAATATCGCGCCATCAGCAAAGATAAGCTCGTCATGATCACGCCGAATAACAGCCGCTATCAGCAGCTCAAAAGACGCGGTCTTTACGGTTGCGACCTGCTGGATGAACCAATGCTGGAACGCAGCCATACCTCCGGCACGAAAAAAGAGTTTGACCGCTATCTGGAGAAAAACGGCATGAGCGGCAAGCAGTTGCACGTTGTCGCGCGGATGAATCAGGCGGACGCGGTCAAGAGCTCGGTCGTCAGCGGCCTCGGTGTTGCGATTGTTTCACAGATGGCCGCAAAGAAATATGTGAGCAGCGGCGACTTGCTCGTTTTCGATTTGGACGCGGGCGGCGCATTTCGGGATATCTACCTTGTCTATCAGAAGGAAACCGTGTTCAGCAAAGCGGAGCGTGATTTCGTCGCGTTTGCCATTCACAATTTAAAAAAGAAATAGCATAATGATATAAGAGGCGGAGGGAAATCCCTCCGCCTCTTTTGTGTGTTTGCGCATTTCGATTTTGATTATATCATTCTATTTCGTTAAAAGTTTTCAGACAACGAGCCGTTTCTTTAAAACAACCACAATTATCCCTGGAAATCGTCCGAACCGCCGGATGGCGTCGGTACAGGCGTCGGAGTCGGCGCAACCGTTACGGTCGGCGTATAAGCTTCGCCGGTGTTGTCGTCGATTCCGTCTCCATCCGCGTCAACCGGCAGCGCCGTATACGGCAGTCCGGTGTTGTCGTCAATTCCGTCTCCGTCTGCGTCCACAGGCAACAGCCCAGTGTTTGTCGTGTCTTCCGTCACCTCGACCGGTGTTCGGTCTGTATAGCTCGTCGTGGAGTATACCGTTCCACCTTTCGCGGAAAGGTAAAGCGTGCCGGTCGATATCCCTTTGGCTGTAAACTCCGGCATCAATCGCGAAAGTACATCCATCTTGGTGTCAAGGTCGGTCGCCTGACCAACGTGAATCTTCAAGCCGTCCTGCGAAGTCATGGTAATCGCAAGCGGTGTTGTCAGGTCGATGGATTTGATCGACTCCGTCAAACCATATTGCTCCAAAACGGAGATCAGCTGCACCAACGTAGCGGTCGAGAAGTCGTTACCCTGACCGAGTCGCTGGCCTAACTGATAGCCGGACGTTGTAACGCCCGTTACCTGAATCAGATCGGAAATGTCCGTTGCGCCTGCCATGGACAGCACGTAGCCGTTTTTATCGATGATCACGTTGCTATCCAGTCCAACGATGCCCGCAACCGCTTTTCGCTCGGTAACCACGATGCGCACACGACTCGGAAAAATATATGTAACCGAGTCAACCTGAAGATACGGGTCTTCCGCGATGTTTTCCTCGGCTTGGTCTAGATCAACAAACAACATATGCGTTCCAAGTTTAAGGCCGGATCGTTCTATGATATAGTCAGACGCGTAATTTTCATTTCCCATCACGACGATATCCGAAAGCAAAAAGCCGTAATACAATGCGATGCCGACCGCAACAAGAATCGCTATGACAAAGGCAAGGTTGCCAAAGAGCTTTGTCATCATGGCATTGCGTTGTTTTTTTCGCAGCTGCCGTTCTACGTATTCTTCATGTTTGCGCGCCGCTTCTCTCGCGCGCGCTTTTTTCTGCGCTTCCGCCATGCGGATGGTTTCTTCGGTTTCGTTGATATGAATTCGCGCGGTAGTTGAAGCACCCGTGCGGAAAATGCGCGTGCGCGTGGTTTGGGAGTGTCCCCTAGCCGGTTCTTCTTCGTCTTCGTAAAAATCGTCTTCTACGTTGTCAAAGAGCCGGATCGAGTCGTCGCGTTTCTTTTTTGATTTGGATTTTTCGGTTGCCTGCGGCTTTTTAACATAGCGCATCCGTTCTGTGTCGGACACGACTTTTTCGCCGTCTTCCCATGTCAGGCTCGCCAGATCCTGCGCATCTTCCTCGTCGGAAAACTCCACATCGTCGTCGCTGAACAAGTGCGTCAGGGGCGGTTCCGGCGGTTCGCCGTATTGGCGGTTTGCCGACGCGGGATCAAAATCGTCATCCGACGGAATAGGTTCGAAAAAATTGGACCAGAAGCTTTTTTTCTTCGTCCCATCCGTTTCATAATTCGATTTTTTATTTCTGTCTTTCCCCATCGACTCAGACTTTCCAACCTTTGATCTGCAAGCAGTAATCTGCGGTAATGTCGGTTCTACCTTTTGTTTTGCTTTGTATTACGCGCGTACGCGCTCGTTTTTCACGCCTCGCTCCGCTCTTTTCTCAACCACCTGCGGTTCGGCTGCGTGCAGGCTGTTAAACCGCGATATGCTCAAAAGCACGCCCATTGCCGCGAGGAAGATCATCATCGACGAACCGCCTGCGCTGATGAACGGAAGCGCCTGTCCGGTCGTCGGAAGCAGTCCTGTGCAAACGCCGATATTAACGAATATCTGCAAACCGAAAACAACCGTAATACCACCGGCAAGCATGCTGCCGAACCGGTCACGGCAGAGAAGCGCAATTCGAATACCGCGATAAATGATGAACCCGTATGCCGCGAGCACGAGCAGGGCGCCAACCAAACCAAGTTCTTCCGCAACGATTGCGAAGATGAAGTCCGATTCGCCATACGTCATGTACAGCAGCTTCTGGCGGCTGTTGTTGAGTCCGACGCCGAAGAGGCCGCCGGAGCCCAGCGCGTAATAAGACTGAATGAGCTGATATCCGTCGCCGAGCGCATCTTTCCAAGGATCGACAAACGAAGTTAAGCGCGCCATGCGGTACGGCTCGATAACCGCCAGCAGAGCAAACAGTGCGGCAAATACGACAGCCAGTAAAAGCATCTGTTTGGTGTCGCAACCACCGATAAAGAGCAGCGCGTACCCCATCAGGCCCATGATAACGGCCATGGACATGTTCGGCTGCAACATAACAAGACCGCAGATAATACCGATGACTAAAAGCATCGGCAGCATTCCCTTGGTAAAGCTCTGCATAACCTTGTGTTTTTTTGCAGCAAACGACGACATATAAAGCATCATACCGAATTTTGCGATTTCGGATGGCTGAATACTCTGTCCGCCGATGACGATCCAACGTTTCGCGCCGTTCGTCTCCTGGCCAAACGCAAGCACCGCGAGCAACATGGCGATAGAAATCAAAATACCGATGAGCTTAAACCGCTCCAACTTGCGGAAGTCGATGAATGAAATCAACAGCATCATCGGGAAACCGATCGCGAGGTAAACCGCCTGCTTACGGATATAATAATACCCGTCGTAACCGACGGAAGCGGTATTCTGCGCATAATAATAGCTCGCGGAAAAAACCATGACCAGTCCGAACGCGCAAAGAAGACCGACCATCAATACGATCGGGTAATCGATATGCCCTACTTTCCGTTTGGGCTTAGCTGCGCGTCTTTCCATGTATCTCTCCGTTTATTGACGAAACTTTCATTCGCCGCGCTCGTGTTTCTCCGGCACGGCATGCGCCACAATAGTGCATTCTGTATCATAGCAAATCAGCCGCCGGATAGAAAGAGCACACGCGATTTGTTTTCAGTTTCTTTCCAATATTCTGCGTTTTGCCCCACGTACCGCGTTTTCTTTTTTAAAACCACAACGCCCGTCACCACAAAAAAAGGGCGCTTTGCGCCCTTTTTCGAAAATCAACCCGCTATTTGCCTAAAACCTGTGTGCGCAACACTTCATTCCATCTGTCTTTTTCTTCATGTGTCGGGGAATGCGCGCTTTTCTCAAACCAAATCCATTCTTTTTTTGGCGCTTCCAGCGCGTCAAACCAGCGTTTCGCAATCTCCGAAGGCGTGTTATAGTCATGTCTGCCCTGCGTAATATAGACCGGAACGTCCAATTTCGGTACAGATTTAACGAAATCGCACGCAATTACCTCTTTCCAGAGTTCATTGAGGTTGTAAAAAGTTCCCTTTACATACCCAATCATGTCGATAAGGCTGTATTCGGGCGAGCGAAGCACCGGCAGTACCATAGAAGTTAGGATGCTCCCTTTTTTGTCGTATATCGCGCCGCCGTATCGGTTCATCAGGTTTCGCTGCAGCGTTAAGTCGTCGAGCGAACGGTAAAGCCCGTTCACCGGCGCGCCAATGCGTTCAAGTGCCTTGATTGCCTTTTTTTCGCCGCGCTTCTGCGCCTCGTTCCAAACAAATTCGTAGGAGATTTTTTCGTTTTCCGGACCGTCTGCCAATTGACCTAGCCCAATATATGCGGCAATTTTTTGCGGAATCCGTTTGCAAACATGTACGCCGAGAAAGCTTCCGTAGCTGTGTCCAACGAGATATACTTTCTCTTGCTCAAACCGCTTGCCGAGATAATCTACCACCGCGATTGCATCCTGAATCACCGTCTCCATATCCATGTGTTTTGCCGCCTGTTCGCGGGAATAGCTCTTCCCCGCGCCGCGCTGATCAAAGCTGACAATCGTACAAACATCCGCCAGCGGCGCGCGATCTTCCAACACCGAAAAACGGTCGCAGCTGCCCGGACCGCCATGCAGGCACAACAGCACAGGATTTTTCTCGTTTGTGCCGCGGATACGCATATCGAGCGTTGTTCCGTTGAGCGCGAGTCTCAGATGCTCGTCGATAGGAAACTTTTTCTTCATGACGCTATATTCTCCTTCATGCAATTGCCAGGTTAAGTCCATCTGATCTATCATACTACGTTTCACAACCAGCGTACAGCGTGATTCACGTGTGAATTTCCTGGTAAAATTTGGCAAACAGATGCCTTATTCTTTTGATGTTTTATCCAAATTAGATCTGGCTATTTCCGGTTCAACCATTAATAAACGGAAATACTGGAAAAATCAGGAATCATTATTGTCAAATATAACCCAATCCTATCAGATGGTTCAAACGTTCTCTTCGGTTGACCCTTTTTCGAACGCGCGGTATACTGAACGCAGTTTGAAACGTCCCATTTCACTGCTGCAATCTTGCGCGTTATAGAAAAGCTTGCGGCATATCGAAACGGAAAGGACAAAAATTTGATGAAGAATCGATCCCTCTGCATGTTGTTCGCGGTGCTTGCGTTATCGCTTGCATTCGGCATGGCAGCCTGCGCTC
Source organism: Clostridia bacterium (assembly GCA_003246365.1). Taxonomy (GTDB): domain Bacteria; phylum Bacillota; class Clostridia; order Christensenellales; family CAG-138; genus UBA7703. Next base: position 12,432 of record QKAN01000012.1, on the reverse strand, counting down.
TACCCTCTCCCGTACCTGCAGACGACGGTTCCGGCAGCGTCGCTTCCGATTTTGCACCCGGCAGCGGTACGACCAGCTCGTCTTCAAGCGGGTATCTCGTAGATACGACCGATATGGTTGGCAACACAATCCGTCTGAGCGCATATCCGGAGCGCATCGTCGTGCTCGATCCGGCAGATTGCGAAATATTATTTGCACTCGGCGCGGGCGACAGCGTTGTTGGCAGAACCGCCATCTGCGATTATCCTTCGGAGACGAATGTAATTCCCTTTGTCACGGTGAACAACAAGTCTGATTCGGATCTCATCTTGTTAAGAGAACCGCAGCTTGTCGTCATGAGCGCCGACGATGCAGCGGATGCGGATTTGGTGAACGCGCTCAACAGTTCCGGCATTCCTATGCTCGTCACCAATGCGACAGACGTCAACAATCTCTATGGAGCGATCAACCTGCTTGGTACGGTTACGAATCATACTGCCGAGGCCAATGCGCTCGTTTCGCAGCTCATCACCGGTATAGCCGAGATGCAGGCAAAAGTTTCCCAGAACAGCGAAACGGTCTATATTGAACTCTCTCCGCTTGAAGACGGGTTGACCACGGACGGCGCAGGTACTATTTTCAACGCGCTTGTCACGCTGCTCGGTTTCCATAACGAATTTGAAGATCAAACCGGCGTTCTCGCCGTCACGCAGGATCAGGTGATCGGACGAAACCCTGATTTCATCATAACGACAACTAAAAGCAGCAGCGCGGATCAAACCGAAGACGCCACAGCGACCGATGACCCCAACGCGGTAACCACAACGACGCTGACCGGAACCGAAGAAATCCTTGCGCGCGCAGACTGGGCTGAAATGACCGCAATCGTCAACAGCCGTGTCTATTATATCGACGCGAGTTTAATCACCCGCGCCGGTCCGCGTATTCTGGAAGGGCTTGACGCGCTCTATACTGCGTTGTACGAGGAACACGCACCGACGTTCTAACAATCTTAGCTACAACACAAAGACGAGCGCTCCGAATTGCTTCGGGGCGCTCGCTGTCGTTAAGGTAACTTACCGATTATGTTATTCGATCGCGGTAAACGCATCCTTATCCATGCCGCAAACAGGGCATACCCAATCTTCCGGCAGATCTTCAAACGCGGTTCCCGGCGCGACTCCGTTATCGGGATCGCCCACTTCCGGATCATATACATAACCGCAAACGCATTCATATTTCATATTAGAAACCACCTCCTGCTTGAATTGAACAAGCCGGCTGTTTTGCTTCTCTTTCGGATACGCTTCCGCCAGTCTCGTCCTTGTTTCAATATAGCAAATCCAAGTTGTAAAAACAAGTAGATTTATCACCGGCAATTTATTGTTTCAACAAAAAGCGGGCGATCCTTAGATCGCCCGCCAAAGTGTTGTTGATGATTACTTGCCGATATCGCGGAATACATCCTCGTAATACGTCGCGATGCTGGTGTCGTTCTCCCAGGACTGCACCTGTGCGCTCCATGCGGTATCCGCATTCTGCGCTACGACAGCCGCTTTTACATCGTCATACGCATCCGTAAACGATTTTTCGCCTGCGGGTTCGCTTCCGACAAGCTGGAGAATGTAGAACACGTCGTCAATCTGGATAACGGCGGTGTGTTCGCCAGCCTGCAGCAGACCAACCGCTTCAACAAGCTTCGCATCCCAGCTCGTGTCTTCGCCGCCGATATACATCAGCAGGCCGGTGTCAACAAACGACGGATAGCTGGTATACATCGTATCTTCGCCATACTGCGTGAGCACATCTTCAAAGCTCGTGCCGGCTTCCAGAGCGGCGTATGCTTCGTCTGCTTTGGCGCGTGCATCTGCAATGTATTCTTCATAGAGCGCGTCCGCAGCGGCTTTCTTCGTGATATAGTCGCTCACCAGTGATGCGCCGCCTTCGATTTCCGAGGTGGTCACGTTGATGCTGGTGTTCGAAGCATCCGCACCGGCTGCCGCATACTTGTCGGCAAGGGCCGCGAGGGCTGCCGCACCGTACTGCGCTTCCAAATCGGTAAGGTCGCTCAAGAGCGTGGTGTAATCGTCAGATACATCACCTTCCGGCGAGATGGAGATTGAACGCACGCGCACATAGCCTTCCGGTGTATAGAGCATCGGGTCGCCGCCGTTCATCTGATAATCTTCAGCCGCATAGCCGTAATCGGCAGGAGACGTGGTGTAGCTGTCTGTCTGCGAAGCAAGCAGATCATCATAGTAGGCTTGAATCTCTTCATCGGTCGCGGATACATCCTTGGTGACCTCTGCCTGCAGAGCGACTTTGATCGCTTCGTTCATGTATGTTTCTTCGATGTAGGAGCGGAATCCGTCTACATCCATATCCATGCCAGCCGCATCAAGCTGTTCCTGGAAGATTTCGAGAGTGCGCGCTTCGACGTCGCTCGCGCCTTCGCTCTCAGCCTGGGAACGGAAAAGATCCATGTAATAGGACATTTCGTCTTCAACCTGCGCTTCGACATCGGCCAATTCTTCATCGGTCAACGTTATGCCGAGCAGGCTCGCTTCGTAAAGCTGAATCTTGTCGGAAACAAGAGAGGAAATGACGTCGTCCTGCATGGCTTCGATGTCCTCGTCGGTCGAGGGTGCGCTCATGCCATAGGCCGTATACATCGAAACAATGTAGTCGTACTGATCAACGATATCGCCTTTTGTAACGGTGAATTCGTCGCTATCACCGATTTTTACGGCAATTTCCGCAAGTTCCGCATCGGTATAGGCCGATGCATCCGAACTTGTTGCGTCCGAGCTGGTTGCGTCCGAACTTGTCGCGTTCGACGCGCTGGCGTTATTTGCGCTGTTTCCGGCGCAAGCGGCAAATGACAGCGTCATTGCAACGGCAAGCAGCACGGACAGCGCTTTTTTCCAAGAATTGTTCATTTCTGTGATTTCTCCCTTTTTTATTCAGCGCAACCGCGCATAGGATACGATAGTAATTGGTCTTTTGAGGGAATTCCCCCATATTCAGCAATATCAATTGCCACTTTGTTCATTATATGCCCGCTTCCGTGTCGACGCAACGTACAATTGTGTAAAGGAATTGTGGCAGTTTTCGTGTGATCGACTCCGCGCTGGCATTTTTTTGCCGTATTTCAATGGACGGCGGGTCGCTGGCAATCAGCCGCGCCCCTTCCAAACCGGATACAGCGACAATCAACTTGCCGCCGTCGAGCTGCGCGTGTTCGGAGAACTTCAGTTTCGCTTCGCCTTCGCGAACCGTTACGCTCTCGATGAACGCGCGCGCGGCATACGCCTTCACTTCCGAAATGCGCATCAGGTTCGTCACGCTCTCCGGCGGTTCGCCGTAGCGGTCGATAAACTCCTCCGTCACATCCATCAGGCTCTCCGCGCCGTCGATTTCCGCAATTCTGCGGTAAGCTTTGAGGCGCATGATTTCGCTCGGTACATAGTCGTGCGGAATATGCGCATCGATGGGAATATCCACACTTGTTTCGGTAACGGGCTCCAAGTCTCTCCCCTGCTGTTCGTCCACCGCGCGGCGGATGAGTTTCACATAATATTCGTAGCCGACGTCCGTAATGTGTCCGTGTTGTTCCGCGCCGAGGAGCGAACCCGCGCCGCGGATTTCCAGATCGCGCATCGCAAGCTGGAATCCTGCGCCAAACTGTGTAAATTCGCGGATCGCCATCAATCGTTTGGCTGCTTTTTCGTTCATCACCCTGCCGGCTTGCACGGTGAAATACGCATATCCAATGCGGCTCGCTCGCCCGACTCTGCCGCGGAGCTGATAAAGCTGCGCAAGACCCATCTTGTCCGCTTCCATCACGATTAACGTGTTTGCGTTCGAAATATCAAGCCCGCTTTCGATAATGGTGGAACACAATAGAATATCCGTGCGCTGTTCCAAAAAGTCCATCATCGCGTTTTCCAGCTGCGTCTCGTTCATCTGTCCGTGCGCGATGCCAATGCGCGCCTCCGGCACGAGCGATTCGAGTTTGCGCGCCGTCTGCTCCATGCTGATGACGCGGTTGGAAACGACATACGCCTGACCTTTGCGCGCAATTTCACGCGAAAGCGCGTCCTTTATGAGCGCCTCGGTATACTCCAACACATAGGTCTGCACCGGATACCGCGCTTCCGGCGGCGTTTCTATGACGCTGATATCGCGGATTCCGGTCATGGACATGTTCAGCGTGCGTGGAATCGGCGTCGCCGTGAGCGTCAACACGTCTACGGTTTTCTTAATCGCCTTGATCTGCTCTTTATGGTTCACGCCAAAGCGGTGCTCTTCGTCGATGATCAACAGTCCGAGCGCTTTAAACCGCACATCTTTTGCTAGCAACGCATGCGTTCCGACGACCACGTCAATCTGTCCCTCGGCAAGCGCCTTCTTAATGTCGTTGCGTTCTTTCGTACTCTGAAAACGCGAAAGGCACGCCGCGCGAACGGGAAAATCGGCATAGCGCGAACACATGGTGTTGTAATGCTGCTGGGCAAGAATCGTGGTCGGCACCAGAATCGCCGCCTGCTTTCCGTCCTGCATCGCCTTAAACGCCGCCCGCAGCGCCAGCTCCGTTTTGCCGTATCCAACATCCCCGCACAACAGCCGATCCATGGGACGCACCTGCTCCATATCCGCCTTGATCTCCTGCATGCTCTGCTTTTGATCCGGCGTTAGTTCATATGGAAAGCGTTCTTCAAACGTTCTTTGCCAGGCGGTGTCCTTGGAAAAAGCGAAACCGACCGCACTCGCGCGCTCGGCATACAGCGCCGCGAGGTCGACCGCGAGCTTTTTCGCCGCGCTCTTTGCCTTGTTGACGCGGTTCGTCCACTCCGCGCCGCCAAGTTTGCTCAACGGCGGCGCAATTTCTTCGTCCCCACCGCCAATGTATTTCTGCACGCGGTCGAGCTGATCGGTTGGAATATACAGCCGGTCGCCGCCTCGATATTCAATCAGAAGATAGTCCCGCGTATTACCCTGCACGCTCAGCGGTTCAACCTTAACAAACCGGCCTACGCCGTGCGCTTCGTGTACGATATAATCGCCGACAGAGAGTTCGGAGAACGAAAGCTGTTTTTTGGTTCGTGCCCGTCTGACCGAGCGTTCCGTTCGCCCTGTCACCTCAAATTCAGAGAAAATATTCAGCTTCAGCTGCGGATAGGAAAATCCGCGCGCAAGCTGTCCGGGCAGCACGATCGTTCTGCCTGCCGTCAGCTCCTCCGGCAGTTCGGATGCCGCGCTTGCCACGGCGTCGTATTCCGAAAGGTTGTCGATGAGCTCCTGCGTCTGCTCGCCCGCATAAATAACGGTCTTTTCACCGGCGGCGTTGAGCCGCTTGATCTCCCGCGCGATTTCGTCGAACGCACCCATAAACTGCGGTGCGCCGCGCGACTCCAGCGAAACGATCTCCTTTGCGGCAAACTGCGGATGCGTGCGCGAGAGCGCATAGAGAAGCGCGGTGCGGTTGGTATTCAGCCGCTCCAGCGTTTCGTTTGCGCCGCGTTCCAGCGCGCCTTGTTCCGGCACGCCTTCTCCGCGCTCCAACATGGCCTGCACGGTTTCGGCAAAACGCATTTGCTCGGTGCGCAGCGCCTCGTCAACCAACAGTGCCTCGTCAAGCACGAGGATCGCATTGTTACTAATATAATCAAACAACGTTTCCGTTTTTTGATACAGCAACGGTAGTAGCACATCGCCGCCAACGCTCGCAACGCCTTCGCTCCATGCCTCTTCCTGATCGCTCAATCCCTGTTTCCCCGCAATGCGCTTGAGCGCAGATTGCGTGAGCTCCTTGGGCTGCGGCGTTTCCAGCGCGGGCCGAATTTGAACCGACTGCACCTGTTCGATGCTGCGCTGGGTCACGGGATCAAACGAGCGCATCTGGTCGATTTCGTCGCCGAAAAACTCGATGCGGACGGGATATTCTTCTCCCGGCGCAAACACATCTACCAAATCTCCGCGGGCGGCGGTCTGTCCGCGCCCTTCCACCATTTCGACGCGTTCGTACCCCGCCGAAACCAGCCGCTCGATCAGTGTCCGCGGTTCCAGCGTGTCGCCGACGGAAACAGAGATGAGACTGCGCACAAACGCGCCTTTCGGCGCAAGTACCTGCATAAGTGCAGCCGCGCTCGCGGCAACAACGCAAGGTTCGCCGTCGAGTAATGTGCAAAGCGCGCTGATTCGCTCGCTCCTGCCCTCGCCGGAAGCCGCGTGCACAAATGTCAGCGGCGTTTCCCGCGGCAAAAACAGCTCCGCGCGCGCGCCATAAAGACGCGCATGTTCCGTCAGCTGCGTTGCGGTCATGTCGGTTGCGGTAACAAACAGCACCTGCCGGCTCCGCGCAAGTGTGGCGCAAAGGTGCGCCTTTGCGTTTGCGGCAACGCCGAACGCCGCGACCGGGCCTTTACCCCCCTCCAGCGCGTCTTTCATGCGCCGGTAGTCTGTCGCGGAATCGAGTAGCTGCAATATTCTGTTTTGATCCTGTTTCGGCGTCAAGCGTCCCCCGTTGTTCTTTCTTTTCGGGACGCGGGCGAATTCTTAGTCCGCCTTTGCCCCGCCGATATGCCGTTTGTTATACTTTGCCTGCGCTTCCATGAGCTTGCCCTCGATGATGAGCTTTGCCGCTTCGGTTGCGTCGTTAAACGCATCCTCCAGAGCCGCCTGCTCTGCCTTGCCGGGTTTACCCAAAACATGGTCTTTTAAATCCCTGCCGCCTGCGCGGTCACCAACGCCGATGCGGATGCGCGGAAAGTTTTCGCTGTTTACGCAGGCGATGATGGAGCGCATGCCGTTGTGCGTTCCCGCACTTCCCTTTTCACGAATGCGTAGGGAGCCGACCGGCAGTTCGATATCGTCGTACAGCACGATCAGGTTTTCCACCGAACATTTATAAAAGTGCATCACAGCCTGTATGCAGTTGCCGGAGAGATTCATATAGGTGGTCGGTTTCACAAGCACCACGCGCTCGCCATTATAAACGCCTTCGCCATAAATGCCGGAAAAGCCGCGTTTGGTCATGCGGATATGCAGTTCCTGCGCAATTTTGTCCAGCGCCTGAAAGCCCGCGTTGTGGCGCGTGCGCTGATACAATATGCCCGGGTTTCCGAGTCCGGCGATGACAAACATACTTCTACACTCCAGTAAAGTTACGGATACAAATCCAACCTATCTTAGCACGATCCCGCGCGATTGACAACCTCGTCTTGACAACTTTGGCCGGTTGGTGATACGCTAATAGAACTATATGAGCTGCGACGGAAAGAGTAGGCACGCGGCGCGATTGAAGAGAGATTCGGGGTCAGGTGAAAGCCCGAAATCGCGTGTTTGCCGAACATGGCTCCCGAGCTCCACGCGGTGAACGCTCCATTTGCCTCAGCCGCGGCGGGTCTCCGCCCGATACAGCGGAAACTTATGCCCCCGCGCTATGGGGAAGTAAGGTGGTTTTACGGCCGTGTTCTTTCGCGCCGTCCTTACGAATGGACGGCGCGTTTTTATTTTCAATAACATACTTTGTTGAGTTTGAATTGGTTGGAGGAAACCGGAATGGAAAAAAAGACATTTTACATCACAACGCCTATTTATTATCCGAGCGCGAGCCTGCACATCGGCCACGCATACAGCACGGTTGCAACCGACGCCATCGCGCGCTATCATCGCCAGCGCGGTGACGAAACGTTCTTTCTGACCGGTTCGGACGAGCACGGACAAAAGATTGAGCGCAAAGCCAAAGCCGCCGGTATCACCCCGCAGCAGTATGTAGACGAAATCGTCGCGGGATTTAAGGATCTCTGGAAGCTCCTCGATATTTCATATGATAAGTTTATCCGCACGACCGACGACTATCATGTCAAAGCCGTGCAGAAGATGTTTAAAAAGCTCTATGACCAGGGCGACATCTATAAATCGAAATATACCGGCTTTTACTGCACACCCTGCGAAAGCTTCTGGCTCGACCGGCAGGTGCAGGAGGCGGGCGGCGTTTGCCCCGACTGCGGCGGCAAGGTGGAACTTGTCGAGGAGGAAAGCTATTTCTTCCGTCTCTCCAAATATGCCGACCGTCTGATTCAGTATATTCAGGATAATCCGACGTTCATCCAACCCGTCAGCCGCACCAACGAGATGCTGCAAAACTTCCTTCTCCCGGGCCTCGAGGATCTCTGCGTAAGCCGCACGAGTTTTAAGTGGGGCATTCCGGTCGATTTTGACGATAAACACGTAGTATATGTTTGGTTGGATGCGCTTTCCAACTATATTACCGCGCTTGGGTGGGGAAGCGAAGACGATTCGCTCTATCGCAAATTCTGGCCGGCGGATGTGCACATCGTCGGCAAGGAAATCGTACGTTTCCATACCATCATCTGGCCGATCATGCTCATGGCGCTCGGCGAACCGCTGCCGAAACAGGTGTTCGGTCACGGTTGGCTCGTTCTCGATGGCGGCAAGATGAGCAAATCCAAGGGAAACGTGGTCGATCCCGTGAAGCTCTGCGAGCGCTACGGTGTGGACGCAATCCGCTATTTCCTGCTGCGCGAAGTTCCGTTCGGTTCGGACGGCACCTTCTCCAACGAAGCGCTGATTGCGCGCATCAACACCGATCTCGCCAACGACCTCGGCAACCTTTTGAGCCGTACGGTCGCGATGATCGATAAATACTTCGGCGGTAGTCTTCCCGCCCCCGCTGCGGTTGCAGACGAAGACGCGGCGCTCATCCAGCTTGCCAGTGAACTGCCCGCCAAGGTGGACGCGCAGATGGACGAACTGCACATTCCCGATGCGCTGGCGGAAATCTGGAAACTTGTAAACGCCTGCAACAAATACATCGACGTCACCGCGCCGTGGACGCTTGCTAAAAATGAAGCAGGACAGGAACGACTCAAAACAGTGTTATATAACCTCGCCGAGAGCCTTCGCATCATCGGCATTCTGCTTACCCCGTTTCTCACCAGCACACCGCAGAAACTCTTTGAACAGCTGGGATTAAACGGCGCGCAGACGGCGTATGAGTCTCTCAGTTGGGGCGGTAGCGTTGCCGGAGCCGTCGTGCATAAGGGCGAAGCGCTCTTCCCTCGCATCGACGCCGAAGCGGAGCTGGCCTATTTCGCCGCCGAGGCGGAAAAAGCGAAAGCAGCCGCCGAACCCGCGCCCGCAGAAGCGGCAAAAGCCGAAGAGCCGGAAGAAGAAACGATCACAGAAATCGAATATGACGACTTTGCGAAGGTCGACCTGCGTTTAGCAAAAGTGGTCGCCGCCGAAGAGATTAAAAAGAGCAAAAAGCTGCTCAAATTGACGGTTGAAGTCGGCGACGAAACACGCACCGTCGTCTCCGGCATTAAAAAATGGTATGCGCCGGAAGACCTCGTAGGTAAAACAGTTGTTCTGGTCGCAAACCTCAAACCGGTAACGCTCTGCGGTGTGGAAAGCCGCGGCATGATCCTCGCCGCCTCGGATGCGGAAGACGAGCGTCTCTCCGTCGTCACCACGCTGTCCCAAATGGAGAGCGGATTGAAAGTCCGCTAACGCTTTTATATCAACTTTGCGGAGGAACTTTATGACCGAATATCTGTTGAAGGACGGGCGCAAGCTCATCCTCCGCGATCCTGCTCTTGAGGACGCGGCGGATATGATCGCCTATGCCAAAGTCGTCGGCGCGGAAACAGATTTTCTCCTGATGGACGAAAACGGCATCGAGGGGCTGACGCTCGAAGGCGAGGAAGACTGGATTCGCGGCACGCTCGCTGCGCCAAATACCAAGATGTTTTTGGGATTTATCGGGAGCGAACTCGTGTTGCTTTGCGATGTTCGCGCCGCCGCGCGCAAGCGTATTTCGCATGTCGGCGGCATCGCTATCTCCGTAAAACGCGACTACTGGCGTCTCGGCGTGGGTAGCATCGCTATGCAGGCGATGATCGACTTTGCCAAAAGCACCGGCGTATTGCGAACGCTTTCGCTGGAAGTTCGCGAAGGCAACGATCGCGCCATCGCTCTTTACAAGCGCTTCGGGTTCGCCGAAGTCGGGCGGCACAAGGCGCGCATCAACGTTAGTGGAACCTATTACGACGAGATTCTGATGGATCTCGATCTTACCGCGCAGGAATAAGCGCACAGGACAAACAGTATTATGAAAATATTCGATACACATGCGCATCTGCTGGACGATCAGTTTGAGCAAGATCGCAACGCGCTGATCTCTTCTCTTTCCGCCGCGAATGTCAGCGGATTTGTCGAAGCCTGCGTTGAAGCAGACGACATCCCCAAGATACAGGCGCTCACACTGTTGTATGATTTTGTTTATGGCAGCGCGGGAATCCATCCGCACTCTGCCAACAGCGCGGACAATTCAAATCTTCTTCGGGTGGAGCGCGCGCTGGAGCAAAAGAAGATCGTCGCCGTCGGCGAAATCGGGTTGGACTACCACTATGACTTCTCCCCGCGCGATACGCAGCGGGAGGCGTTTGCCAATCAGCTCGATCTTGCGATTGCCGCGAAAAAGCCCGTCATCATCCACGACCGTGAGGCGCACGGCGACGTGATGGCAATGCTGTCCGCCCGCCGCGGCAGATTAGGCGGCGTGCTGCATTGTTACTCCGGCAGTTATGAGGACGCGGTGCGCTATATCGACATGGGGTACTATATCGCATTCGGCGGCGCACTGACGTTTAAAAACGCGACGAAACAGCGCGCAATCGCGGAAAAGTTGCCGTTGGAGCGGCTTGTCATCGAAACCGACTGCCCCTATATGACGCCGGAACCGCATCGCGGAGAGCGCAACAGTCCGCTATTGATCCACCTCACGCTGGAAAAACTCGCCGAGGTGCGCGGAATCTCCGTAGAAGAAGCAGCGGATGCAGTCTATCAAAACGCAATGCAGCTTTTCGGCATTTCCCTGTAATATAATTCAAATTCAGCAAAAACGCTCCATACGGAGCGTTTTTTGATTGATCTTAATCGATTGTTTCAATGGTTTGAATCAATTTTTGCCAAGTTGTTTGCGCCAATTCAAACTGAGAAAAATGTTTCTTCACATTTCTATTATATTCTTCCAGATCTTTTCTGATTTCCAAAAAACCTTCGTTCTGAAAATAAGCCGCTAACTTCGGTAACACGCGCGCCAGAGTCTGACGCATACGCACGATTTCATCGTCATATCCCGAAGGATTTGTAATGTATACCAAAAGCGGTTTATATCTTACCCATCCGCGGCATGCGTTCAAAAACCGTGTCACAATCGCCGAGGAATCCGTTTTAATCGGTGCAAGCTCCGTGGGAAGCACGCCACTAAGAATGTTGCGATAGCTCGAAAACCCGTCATGAAATGCATAGCAGGGAATTTCAATTACTTTCCGATCATGAAGCATTGTTGAAAGAAAAGTGTCTTCCCCACGCGCTCCGGGCGGGTTGAAAAACGGAAACGTCCGTTCCGGGTTCTTCAAATTGATGCACAGATTAGCGCCAGTGATGAATTTACAGCCTTTTTCTTCCTGCACCTCTTTAGATTGATGCCCGATTAAAACATCTTTCGAAGCATATGTTACACCACCGGATTCCATTAGATCACGTATGCTGTCCCAGTTGATGATGTCGTTACTGATTGCGCCAATCAGTGCACGAAAATCTTCTTCAGAAAATTCTGCACTGAATTCGAATTGCGGTATTGGCGAAACATAACCACAGTGAAGCCCGTTTGTAATATCCGCATGAGGAATTTCGTGCAGATGCGAAAGAATCACGTGCTGTCCGCTCCATAGGCTCACATCCCGATTTTTTGTCACCGCCAGAGGATACTCGTCATCATCTAAAAACAGCAGATAATCCATATTTGCTTCTAGCGCGGCAAACAAGATTGCGTTGCGTTTACCCGCATAGCCGGATCCGAACACGCTCTTTAGCTCAGATTTCGTGAATTGTGCCTGTCGTTCGAACTGTTCAACACTCTTCTGTGCGTTTTTTGTGCCGAAGAATACGATCTGCTCGAATTGATCGACGATATCCTGACTTAGATTTGTATAGTCCGTAGATTGTGTCTTTAGATACTCCGTATCATATGCTACAAAAAGACTTAGTTTTACTTCTATATCAGCCGGAAGCTTTTTCTTTGCATCCGTCCAGTTTCTGATGTATGCGTTTAGTACTTTGCGAAAACTTTTTCTACCCGTGGCAAATCCGATTCCCAGTTTAATTGATTCCATTCATTCTCCTTCCATATGTCAAATTCTTCTATAATATATTGTATTTTATCATGTTTTGGTATCTCTGTCGAATTGGAGCGGTTGCTTCAATATCAAAAAGCCGCATGCGATCAAATGTTACCTGTCATTTTCAACACAAAAAACGCTCCTTTCGGAGCGTTTTTGATTGGTTTCATTTTTTACATCCATCCCATCAAGCCGAAAACGACCAGCGCGATAATGTCCACGCCATAGATGATGCCAAGTG
>QKAN01000164.1 GCA_003246365.1 Clostridia bacterium | reverse complement strand
TGTGTTAAAGTTTATAATTAACACAACCAATCAAGCATTATACAACTATCATACTGTTTTACGACGTGGTTATCAATCGATAATTATATATCGAGATTATTTGATATGAGTATAGCAGCCATATCGAACAAACATAATTTAATCATGATCTATATATGTAAATCTTTTGTGCACTTTCCCATCTCGTTCAACCGTTTCATTCCACATGGAAGCAGGGCGCACCCAGACGGAGCGTTCTCCATAGAGCTGACGGTAAACAACCATATCTTCTAGTGTTTCGGAATGCTTGGCTAAATATAAAACCTCATACTCTTTCCCTTTAAAGTGGCGATAGCGGCCGGTTTTAATATCATCCATAATACCCTCCCCTTACATTTAAACGATGAAAACTTGTTGAATGAGAAACATGTACAGAGCCGTGCCGCAACCAATGCTGAGCAAAACATTTTTACGCCATAGGTGAATTGCCGTGATAAACGAGATAGCAATCAATTCGGGGAGGCCATGCGGGCTTGCCTGTATTGAAATGCTTTTCAGGCAATATACCACTAGTAATCCCATCATAACAGGCGGAAGAACCTGCCCGAGATAAGATACCACTTCCGGCGGTTCCTTGCCTTCGGGAAACAGGATAAACGGAGCAAAACGCGTTGTCATTGCGCCGAGTGTCACAGCGACTATCGTTATTACAATTTGTATTGGCGTTAATGACATAGTTTCTTCCTCCCTCCAATTAATATGACAAGAACGCCAGCCAACGCAGGCAAAACCATATTGTCTGCACCAAATATAAAACGCGAAGCCAACGCTACAACTACGCCGATTAATCCGAATATACGATTTTCACTTTTCTTCATCTGCTCAATAAATAGGACTACAAACAATGCGGTTAGTGCAAAATCGAGTCCTTGCGTATTAAACGTAATCAGAGAACCTAGTACGCCGCCGATCAACGTGCCAATTATCCAATAGCAATAGTGAAGAAATGAAATGGAGAAATAGAAATAACGCGGTTCAATGTCTTCCGGAGGCGAAACACAGGATACGATTGAAAAAGTTTCATCGCATAACGTATAGATTAAAAATGCTTTGATTCTTCCGAATCCTTTATATTTCTGTAGCATCGAAAGGCCGTAGAATAAATGTCTTGCATTCACAAGCAAGCTTAGCAGAAGCGCTTCGAGCGGATGAAATACAGTGGTCAGGAGCGTGATTGCAACAAACTGCATACTTCCGCAAAAAGCGACGGCGCTCATGAGCACGGACCATTGCGGTCCGTAGCCATTTTTCAACATTAGCATGCCATAAGCCATTCCCAACACAAGAAATCCGGCAAGTACCGGAAGCGTATGAGGGAATGCGACTCCTAATGCTTTGAAAAAAGTACTTTTTCTACTGGATTCCAAAGGCGAAATCCTCCTGCTCAAATTGATAAGTGTCTCATTTATTATGATAAAAATAGAACCGACGGAGATGCCGCCGGTCGTATTTTCATGTGTATACGACGTTAATCGTGCAATGACGCACCTTTTTGGCACTGCACATATGCCCACTCAACATATTGCTTTGCGGTTCTGGGAGATCGACCGCCCGCGCGAATGGCCCACTGCACCGCTCCGCGATCCAATTCTTCAAACGGTGCTGTCAGTTTATGCTCCATTGCCAGCGCACGTACAATTGCAAGATACCGTGCCTGATCCGGCGCAAAAAAGTTAATGGTCTGATCAAACCGGTCATAAAGAGATAATTTCTCCTGCATCGTATCCCCTGCGTGCACATCGTCTACATCCCGTTCTGCAAAAGATTCTTTTACAAGATGCCTGCGGTTAGACGTAGCATAAACGCGGCAATTCTCCGGTCGGGATACGACGCCACCTTCGAGAATCGATTTGAGTGCGGAAAACGACTCATCGTCCGTTGAAAACGTGAGATCGTCAAGAAACAACAAAAATTTCTGCGGTACATTCCGTAAATATTCCAGAAGTGTAGGCAAATCGGAAATACAATCTCTTGAAATTTCAACGATTCTAAGGCCTTTGCTTCTGTATTCGTTGGCAAGAGCTTTTACCGTGCTGCTCTTCCCTGTTCCTCTGTCACCATACAGCAACAGATTTCCGCCGCCGCGGCCTTCTACAAAATCAAGTGTGTTTGCCGCGACAAGACCGCGTTCATAATCATATTCCTTTAGTTCGGTTAGCCGAACCGGATCGGGATATGGAATTCCGACGAGCTTACCGTTCCATCGAAATGCGCCAAATCGAGCGAAAATACCGTAACCGCTTTCACGATAGAATTTGGTAATGGTTTCTAAGATGCCGTTCGGTTTCTGTCCGCCAAAGAAAGATGAACTATCGGCAATATAATCCGGTAATTTTTTGATTTCTTCAGGAATTAAATCGAGTTGTAACGATTTTTTAATTATCACTGATGACAATGATGAAATTAAATGTAGCGTTTCTAAATCGCGTTCCGCAGCCTTCGAAAGAAGTTGATTGGAACGAAGGTTTTCTGCTGATGCCATCCGCGAAAACGCATTGTCGTCGTAACGGACAAGAGATTCTAAGTGTTCGGAAAAATTCAATTCGCTATTTTGATCAGCAAGACTCTGCACAAAAGATCCATAAGCGACGCAGAAGGAAGCGGTGTCTCCGCTTTCCGTCTCCTGAAGGAGACGAAGGAAGCGGGACACCGTTTCATTTGATAACAAGGATCGATATACCGTAAGCGAGCCTGCAAGCAGGCGTGCTTTGGAAAGATCGTTCAAAACGGGTTCTCCTTTGTTACTTCTTAAGGAAGGTCATCTGGCTTCTAAGCTGCTGTCCAACCTTGACAAGCTGCGTCTGCGCCTGCTGACGTTTCATGGCGTTGAAATGCGGTCTGCCAACACGGTTTTCGAGAATCCAGTTGCGGGCAAACGTGCCGTCCTGAATCTCATGGAGAACGCGCTTCATTTCCTTACGGGTTTCATCCGTGATGATACGCGTTCCGGTGACGTAATCGCCGTATTCCGCGGTATCACTGATGGAGTAACGCATACGCTCAAAACCACCGGCATAGATCAGGTCTACGATCAGCTTCATTTCATGAATGCACTCAAAGTATGCATTCTCCGGCGCATAGCCAGCCTCGACAAGCGTTTCGAAGCCCGCGAGCATCAGTTCGGTTACACCGCCGCAGAGAACAGCCTGTTCGCCGAAGAGGTCGGTTTCCGTTTCTTCGCGGAAAGTGGTTTCCAAAATACCCGCACGGGCGGCGCCGATTCCGGCAGCATAAGCAAGTGCGGTCTCTTTTGCTTTTCCCGTGTAATCCTGCTCTACAGCGATCAGAGACGGCACGCCGGCGCCGCGCTGATATTCGCTGCGGACGGTGTGTCCGGGGCCTTTCGGCGCAACCATGATGACGTCAACAAACGACGGCGGCACAATCTGACCGAAATGGATGTTGAATCCATGTGCGAAAACGAGAGTATTACCTTCGACAAGACCTGCTGCGATGCTATCCGAATAGAGAGCAGCCTGTTTTTCGTCGTTGACGAGAATCATGACCACGTCCGCTTCCTTGGCTGCATCCTTTGCGGTTGCAACTCTCAGGCCTGCTTCTTCCGCTATTTTCCAGCTCTTGCTGCCTTCATAAAGACCAACGATTACGTTTACGCCGCTCTCTTTGAGATTCAGCGCGTGCGCGTGTCCCTGGCTGCCGTAACCGATAATTGCGACAGTCTTGTTTTTGAGGTGTGCGAGATTACAATCGCTTTCGTAATACATCTTTGCCATAGGGTTGTTCCTCCAACTTTCTGTTTTGTCCGGTATTTGCCGAACTCATTTTATTTCCCGCCATTATGTGCGCGTAGATGAATAAGGCATGAAGATCAGTCTTTGTTTCCTGCCATTACATGCGCGTTTTCGATGGCGATGGTTCCCGTACGTACTGTTTCTTGGATTCCATAGCGCTCCAGCATACTTTCCAAGCGTCTCACCTGGTCGGAAGTATCGGCGTATTCTACGATCAGCATTTCATGCGAAACATCAATTACCTTTGCGCCGAAAATCTTGGTGATCTGGAGCAGGTCGGAGCGGTTTTCAGAAGTAGCGTTTACTTTGAGCAAAATCAGCTCGCGGTTGATAAATTCGCCTTCCGTGAGGATTTTAACTTCCATGACGTCGATAAGCTTGCAAAGCTGCTTCTCAACCTGTTCAAAAATATCCTCATCTCCGTCCACAACGATGGTCATACGCGAGATATCCGGATCACTCGTTGTGCCGACCGCAAGACTGTGAATGTTGTATGCTCTTCGCGAAAAGAGACCGACAACCTTATACAGAATGCCCGCATGGTTTTTCACGAGAACGGACATCGTGAGCTTCATGGGTCTTCCTTCCATTTTAACACACCTTTCTTACGCCGTCTCGATTAAACGACAGACGACATCTCCCATTTCTTTTGTTCCGATGGCTGGTTTCCCCGCCGCGATATCCGCGGTGCGCCAGCCTTCTTCCAACGCCTTCTGGACAGCACGCTCAATGGCATCTGCCGCTTCCTGCTGGTTAAGAGAGTAACGAAGTAGCATCGCAGTTGAGAGAATCGTCGCAAGCGGGTTCGCTGCGTTTGTTCCCGCAATATCCGGCGCAGAACCATGGATCGGTTCATACAAACCAAGCGTACCGTCGCCAAGCGATGCAGAAGGCAGCATGCCGATTGAGCCCGTAATCATGCTGGCTTCGTCAGAAAGAATATCGCCAAACATGTTGCTGGTTACGACAACGTCAAACCGTGACGGATTCCGCACCAATTGCATAGCGCAGTTATCAACCAGCATATCATCATATACAACATCCGGATATTCCTTCGCGAGGCGGTGCATTGTTTCGCGCCAGAGGCGGGAACTTTCCAGAACGTTTGCTTTGTCGATGCTTGTGAGCTTATTGCCGCGCTTTTTGGCGGCTTCAAATCCGATACGCCCGATACGCTCAATTTCCATAACGGAATATCGCTCGGTATCATAGGCTTCTTCCCCGCGGATGCTCTGGCTTCTGCCGCGCTCACCGAAATAAATACCGCCGGTGAGCTCGCGTACCATCAGAATATCCAACCCGTTGGATACGATTTCCGCTTTCAACGGGCAGGCATCCTTGAGGGGGTCAAACAAGACGGCCGGACGAAGGTTGGCGTAAAGGCCAAGCGCTGCACGAATCCCAAGTAGTCCCGCTTCAGGCCGGAGGTTGCCGGGGAGTGTATCCCATTTCGGGCCGCCGACTGCGCCGAGCAAAACCGCGCTGCTTGCTTTGCAAACGCGTATGGTTTCTTCCGGCAACGGAACGCCAGTTTCGTCGATTGCGCGACCACCCATCAATACATCGAGAAAGCTAAGCGAAAAACCGAAACGCTTTGCAGCAATTTCCAGCACGCGAATTGCTTCGCCGACGATTTCAGGGCCGATTCCATCACCGCGGATGACCGCAATGTTATAGTTCATTTCGGTGCTCCTCCTTACAGTTTGCCTGCTTGAATCGCATTC
>QKAN01000116.1 GCA_003246365.1 Clostridia bacterium | reverse complement strand
ATCGTCGGATACTTTGCGGATGCGCCGGAAAACCCGCCTGTGAACCAGTCCATTTCGATGAACAGCTGGCGCAGAATTTCGCCGAAGCCAAGCGTTGCGATGGCCAGATAAAATCCTTCGAGCCGAACGGCGATTGCACCGAGGATGAGTCCGATGACGAGGGGCGCGGCAACCGCGATTAACATGGAGAGCAGAAACGGAAGTTCCAGCTGTTTGGTTAAATACGCGCTCAGATAAGCGGAAAGTCCCATAAATGCCGCGTGACCAAGAGAAATTTGACCGGAATAGCCGAGCAGTACGTTGATGCCGAGGCCAGCGATAGCGGTATACACCATGCTTGCCGCAAGCGTTACGGTTGCGGTCGGCACGCCGCGGATGATGACCGGCAAAAGAAACAGCAGGCCAACGACGAGATATTGCAGATATTTATTACGAATCAGGCGCATGCGGTTCTCCTTACACCTTTTTTACGATTTTCTTGCCGAACAGGCCGTTCGGACGAAGTACGATGAACACCAGAATCAACGCGTACAGCAGCGGAAGCGACCACTTGGTAGACACATAGTAACCAAGAAGATTGTTCGCGATGCCGATGATAAAACTGGCGACAACCGGCCCGTAAAAGGTGGAAAACCCGCCGAGCACCGAAGCGATAAACGAATTGAGATGGATGCTGTCCATCATGGAGACAGTCACATTTTTCAGCGGAGCGACCATGACCGCTGCGAGACAACCAAGTGCGGTTGCAACCGCCCAGGCGCCGAGCGTAACGAGTTTAACCGGAATGCCCTGCAAACGCGCGGTTTGCGGATTGGATGCCGTTGCGCGCACCGCGACGCCGAGCGTCGTTTTTTCCAGAACGAAAAACAGCGTTGCCATAATGATGCAGGTAATTCCGATGATCAGGATCGAATTCGGCAGAACCTTTACGCCGCTGATGTCCATTGCGGAAGCGGAAATAAATTTGCTGAACGGGGTTTCGTTTGCGCCGAAGAGCATCGGAGCAAGACCCTGAAAAATCATGATCAGCGCGAGCGTGATCATTTCCCGGCTCAGGTTCGTGATGTTGCGCTTGCCGCTCATCAAAAAATGATCGATCAACGCGCCGATCCCCATTGCGGCGATCATGGCAAGCGGCACAGCCAGCCACATCGGCGCACCGAGATCGATGATGAACCAGGTGCAGATGTAAGCCGTGAACATGCCGAGTGTGCCCTGCGAAAAGTTGATGATTTTCGCTGTTTGATAGATGAGAACCAATCCCATCGATGCAAGTGCGTACATGCTGCCGGTTTCAATGCCGCCGACGACTTGCTGGAAAAATTCGACCATATTGCAACTCCTTCTGGGTGGTTGTAATTCGAAAAAATGACATCAATGTCAGAATTAAGCGAGTTTGTAAATTATTAAAGAAAAAGTGTCGATTTGAGGACCATTTGGCTGTGGTTCACTTGCATAATAACCCGTTGAATAGCGAGTTGTCAATACGTGATTTGCCTTTAAAAACGCCTGATTTTCAAATGAAACATGAAAAAAACTAAAATTCGGCATTGAAATTCAAAAAGGCATCTGCTATACTGGCAGCGAAATGACAAGCATGTCACTTTTGTTTCGAGCAATCTGCAATCCCTAAAATTTTAGCACACTTTATATGGAATTGAATAAAAAATCCACTTGGTTTCAAGTTGGGAAGGAGTACATCGTATGCCAGATTCAAGCATCGGCGTATGGAGCTATGGCCTCTATCTGCCGCAGCGCGTAATGACCGCGCGTGAAATTTCGGACGCGACAAACGGGGTTTGGAGCGAAGACGCCGTAAAAAACAAACTCGGCATTCTGGAAAAACGGATTCCGGGGGAGGACGATGGCACACAGGAGATGGCCGTTCGCGCGGCGAAAGATGCTCTTTCGCGCGGAAGCGTAGACCCGCTTTCCATCGACCTGATTCTTTGCGTGGGTGAGGAATGGAAGGAATATCCGCTGACTACATCCGCGTTGTATGTGCAGGGCGCAATCGGTGCGGAAAACGCCTGGGGCATAGATGTACAGAACCGCTGCTGCACCACCTGCGCGGCAATTAAGATTGCGAAGGACATGATGGTCGCGGACGATGAGATCAATACGGTCATGATCGTCGGCGGTTACCGCAACGGAGATTTCGTGGACTATACCGACAAGGATATGTCCATGATGTATAACCTCGGCGCGGGCGCGGGCGCGCTGATCCTGAAAAAAGGGATGGATCGCAACCTCGTCCTCGGAACGCATATCATCGGGGACGGCAGTCTGGCGCGGGACGCAGGCGTGGAAATCGGCGGCATCAGCTGCCCGTTTACGCCGGATAACGTTGAAGAAGGATACCGCTCTTTGCGGTTGATGGACGCGGCGCACATGAAAACGCGGCTCAACGAAGTTTCCGTGTCGAACTGGTATCGCTGCATCGACGAGTCGCTCCGCAAATCCGGCGGACTGACGAGAAAAGACATCGGCTATCTCGGCATTCTGCATTTTAAGCGTTCACAGCACGAAGCGATGGTAGCCGAACTGGGGCTGACGCCGGAGCAGACTGTATACCTTGAAAACTATGGGCATATCGGACAGATCGACCAGATTCTTTCTCTGGCGCTGGGGCTGGAACAAAACAAAATCAAGGACGGCACGCTGGTTACCATGATTGCTGCCGGAATCGGTTATGTCTGGGCTTCTACCTGCATTCGATGGGGACGGGTCGAGTGAGCCCGATGATAACGACGCATACAGAAAGGAATTTCGTTCATGTTTGATTTTCGCACAGCATATCCGGACAAATGCATTTCTGCCGAAAAGGCGCTGGAGATGGTGAAGAGCAACGATGTGATTACGGTCGGCATGGCCAGCGCGGAACCGTATGAGTTCCTCATGAAACTGCATACCATTGCGGACCGCGTACGCGACGTAACCATTACGAGCAGCCTTGCAACCGTTCAAGCGCCGTATCTGACGGATTTTCTGCGTTATCAGAATTCCTTTCGCATTGATTCCTGGTTCTATTCGGGACAGCTGCGCGCGTTGCAGCACACCGGACGCATCTCGTTTATTCCAAACCACCTGCATCTGGCGGGGTTCAAGCGCAACGCGGCGGTTCACACCAATATCTTCGTTTGCTCTGCATCGATGCCGACCGAAGAAGGCATCGCGCTCTCCTGCTCCAACGTCTATGAAATGGAGATGGTGAAGAAGGCGGACTTCGTGATTCTGGAAGTGAGCCCGAACATTCCGCATACGTCGGGCGATCACGTCGTGTCGTATGAGGATGTGGACTACATCATCGAGTCCGATTATTTCCTGCCGCCTATTCCAGATACGGTTCCAAACGAAAAAGACCGCGAAATCGGCCGCCATATTGCTGCGCTCGTCAACGACGGGGACTGCATTCAAATTGGCATCGGTGGAATTCCCAACGCGGTATGCGAGTTTCTTTCCGAAAAGAAAGATCTGGGCGTGCATACAGAGATGATGACCACGGGCATCATGCGACTGATGCAAAAGGGCGTTGTTACCAACCGCAAAAAACAGCTGCTTCCGGGTAAATCCGTTTGCTGTTTCGGCATGGGAACGCAGGAACTCTATGCGTTTATGAACGATAATCCGGAAGTTTGCATTCGAGCCGGTTCCTGGGTGAACGATCCGCGCGTGATCGGAATCAACGACAATCAAGTGTCGATCAATACCTCGATTGAAGTGGATCTGACCGGACAATGCTGCTCGGAGAGCCTTGGACATATCCAGTTTTCCGGCACAGGCGGACAGGCGGATACCGCGATTGGCGCGCAAAACTCGAAAAACGGACGCTCGTTCATCGCGCTGTATTCGACAGCAATGGTGAAAAACCCGAACACTGGCGAGCGCGAAGAAATTTCGAAGATCGTGCCGCTGCTCAAGGCCGGCGCGGCGGTTTCGCTCAGCCGGAACGACGTGGACTACGTGGTAACGGAATACGGCGCGGTGCGCCTGCGCGGGTTGAATATCGAAGAGCGCGCGCGACGGTTGATTTCAATTGCGCATCCGAAATTCCGCGCGGAACTTTCGGTTATGGCGCGCGAATATATGTTCATGGCGTAACACATGGCAATCGGAGGTTGAAAATGGCGACTTTCTTGTTTGAAGACATGGAGATGTATTACGAGGATCACGGTTCGGGTGAACCGCTCCTTGTGCTCAACGGTATCTTTATGAGCTGCGCTTCCTGGGAAAAGTTTGTACCGTCTTTTTCAAAAAAATGCCGGCTGCTTCTGTTGGATTTTGTCGATCAGGGTCGCTCGGCAAAGTCGGCAAGCGAATATACGCAGGAGTTGCAGGTTCGTGTCGTAGACGCGTTTTTAGACCATATGGGGTTAACACAGTGCAGCATTGTTGGCATTTCCTACGGCGGAGAAGTCGCGCTTGCCTACGCGTCCGCGCATCCGGAACGAGTGAAAAAGCTGATTTTGTCCAACACCGGGCCGAACACATCCGACTGGCTCAGGGACATCGGACACAGTTGGGAGTATGCCTGCCAAAGCCGCGACGGGAGACAGTTTTTTAAAACCTGTATTCCAATCGTGTACTCGCCGCAGTTCTATGTAAAAAACTACGCTTGGGCAAGCGCGAGAGAAGCGTTGTTCCAAAAGATATTCACACCGGAGATCTACGATGCGTTCGGGCGGCTGATTCGCTCTGCGGAGCAGTACGATGTGCGAGAACGTTTGGGCAACATTACGGCGCATACGCTTGTCATCTCGGCGGAGCACGATTATGTGACCCCGTTGTATCAGCAAAAAGAGCTGGTCTCGGGAATACCGAAC
Source organism: Clostridia bacterium (assembly GCA_003246365.1). Taxonomy (GTDB): domain Bacteria; phylum Bacillota; class Clostridia; order Christensenellales; family CAG-138; genus UBA7703. The sequence goes on along the minus strand of QKAN01000116.1, from coordinate 15,244 downwards.
GCTGCGCATGCGATGATTATGGATGCCGGGCATGCGGTTATGTATGAAAAACCGGCGGAGTTTATCTCGCTCGTGCTGGGATTTGCAACGCTGGATACAGACGTGAAAATCGTTTAAAAACAGCAACAAAAACAGTGAATACGGACGAAAAAATCGTCTGAAAATAACAAATAATGATTATTGGAGGCTGAATGTATGGCTAAGCGACTGGATGGAAAGATTGCGCTCGTTACGGGCGGCGCAGCCGGAATTGGCGCGGAATGCGCAAAGCGGTTCGCCGAAGAAGGCGCGGTTGTTTACGCGGGAGACCTTCGTCCGCTCACGTTTGAAGCGGAAAACGTATCCTTCATTTCGCTGAACGTTACGGACGCGGAGAGCTGCCAGAAAGCGGTTGACGAGATCATCGCCAAACACGGCAAAATCGATATTCTGGTCAATAATGCGGGCATCACGCGCGACGCGCTGATTCAGAAAATGACGGACGACATGTGGGACGCGGTCATCGCGGTCAACCTAAAGGGCGTATTCAACCTTACGCGACTTGTCGGCCCTGCAATGATGGAAGCGGGATACGGCTCTATCGTCAATATCTCCTCCGTCGTTGGCGAATTCGGCAACATCGGTCAAACCAACTATGCCGCGACCAAGGCGGGCGTGATCGGGATGACAAAAACATGGGCAAAAGAGTTCGCAAGAAAAGGCGCGAACGTGCGTTGCAACGCCATCGCGCCGGGATATTGCATGACGGATATTTTAAAAACCGTTCCGCAGGATTTGCTGGATAAGTTTGCGAAGATGACCATGCTGGGTCGCCTTGGTCAACCGGAAGAAATCGCCAACGCCGCGCTGTTCCTCGCCAGCGAAGAGTCGAGCTATGTTACAGGACACGTGCTCTCCGTCAACGGCGGTATGCGTCTGTAAAAAAAGGATTAAGCGCGCGGGCTTGTTCCGTTTGCCAGCAGAAACAGCGTTTGCTGGCAGTGCAGCCGGATATTTTGCATCGTGAGCTGTGAATACACGCTCTGGAAGATGAAGATGTCGGTTACAAAATGGACGCAAAGATCGGCAAGAATAGCGGACTCCACATTTGCGTCGATCAACCCGCGCTGCTTGTCATACTCGATGCCGATGAGGAACATATCGCGATAGCGGTTTTGCAGTTGGCGAATCAACCCCTGCGAAACGGGGTGAGAACAGCCATAGAGCTGTTGACCTAAGTCGATATGATCCGGATGCATCAGCAGAAACTCGCTGTCGCGCAGGTAAAACGCCTGAAAAAAGTCCAGAAACGGCGCTTTCTTGTAGAGTTCATAGGCGGGTTGAACATATTCCGCGCGCTCGGCGCGCAGGGTATCGAACACGTAAATATACAGATCCTCTTTGGAAGGAAAATACTGATAAATACTGCCGCGTGCAATCTTGGCATCCTTGACGATGTTAGAAAGGTTCCCCTCGCGCACATTTCGCAGGCGAAACTCCTTGATTGCGGCATTCAGGATGCGCTCTTTCTTTTCCTCCGAGAGGTTATTGAACGTTGGATTTGGCATAATGGCCTCCATTTGGATTTTACAATCTCTTAACGCTACTTATCAGACCATAGGTATCGGCCCGAAGTCAAGCGATTTTTCTGTTTGTGGATCGGGTTGAGCCGGAAACGGAGCATAAAATGGAAAAGGTATATATCGCAGCGGCAAAACGCAGTGCAATCGGCGCATTTAACGGGGGACTGTCTACCATATCCGCCGTAAAGCTCGGCGCGGAAGTTGCCAAGGACGCACTGAAGACGGCGGGCGTTGCCGCGGACAAGCTTGATGAAGTTATCGTAGGAAATATTCTTCCCGCGGGCTGCGGTCAAGGCGTTGCGCGCCAGGTTGCAATTCATGCGGGCGTTCCCGTCGAAATTCCCGCATGGGGTATTTCGATGGCGTGCGGTTCCGGCATGAAGGCGGTTATGTCGGCGGCGGCGGCGATCGCGTCCGGCATGGGAAACCTGTATCTGACCGGCGGCACGGAGAGCATGAGCCTCGCGCCGTATCTGATTCCCGGTGCGCGTCAGGGCCTGCGCATGGGAGATAAAACCATTGTCGACCACATGGTATTCGACGCGTTGACAGATGCGTTTGACGGAAGCCATATGGGCATCACCGCCGAAAACATCGCCCGCAAATACGGCATTCCGCGCGCAGAACAGGACGAGTTCGCGTACAATTCGCAGCAAAAAGCGATTCGCGCGGTGGATGCTGGCGCGTTTGTCGAAGAAATTACGCCGATTAAGGTGATGAACCGCAAAGAAGAGATCATATTTGATACGGACGAGTACCCAAACCGGAAAACAAACCCGGAAAAACTCGCGTCCCTCAAACCGGCGTTTCTGCCGGGCGGCACCGTGACGGCGGGGAATGCCTCCGGCATCAACGACGGCGCAGCGTTCCTTGTGCTGGCCTCTGAAAAAGCACTTGCAGACTACAACCTGACGCCGCTTGCGGAAATTGTCGCCTGGGGACAGGGCGGGGTAGAACCGTCCGTCATGGGTCTCGGCCCCGTGCCCGCGGTGCGCGCGGCGCTAAAGATGGGCGGACTTAAGCTTTCGGACATGCAGCGGATCGAGCTGAACGAAGCGTTTGCCGCGCAGTCGCTTGGCGTTATCAAGCTGCTCAGCGAAGAACACGATGTTGAAAAAGAAACGCTAATGGCGCGCACCAATCCAAACGGCGGCGCAATTGCGCTCGGCCATCCGGTTGGCGCATCCGGCGCGCGCATCATTGTTACGCTGCTTGCGGGCATGCGCGCGGCAAAAGAAGAACTCGGCCTTGCGTCGCTCTGCATCGGCGGCGGAATGGGCACGGCGGTTGTGTTGAAAACCTGCTGAAACAAAACAAAAAACATAGTATACTGGCAATGATAGCGAGAATTTGAGAGGAGAAAAAGGTATGAAACAGTACGAAGTGAAGCGCCTTTCCATTGGCGACGAAACGCTGGCCTATCGTACCTGCGGCGCCGGAGAAAACGTGGTGCTTATTCACGGCAACATGTCATCTTCCGTACACTGGCAGACGACGATGGAACACCTTGAGGGGAAATTCCGTGTGTTTGCGCCGGACCTTCGCGGATTTGGCGATAGCAGCTACAATCAACGTTTCGATTCCTTGCGCGAACTGGCGCTGGATCTGGAAAGGTTTCTCGACGAAGCCGGTATTGAAACTTGTTCGCTCGTTGGCTGGTCAACCGGCGGCGGTATCGTTCTCGAGATGGCTGCGGATTTGCCGGATCGAATCAAAAAAGCGATTCTTGTTGAGTCAGTACCTCCGACAGGGTATCCGATGTTTAAAAAGGATGCGTCAGGGCAGCCGATACTGGGCGAACTGCTCAAAACGAAAGACGATATTGCCGCAGATCCCGTTCAGGTGGCGCCGGTGCTTGCGGCTTACGCCGCGGGAGACCGCGAAACCATGCGCGCCATCTGGAATGCTGTTATCTATAATATGAAACAGCCGCCCGCGGAGGATTATGAGCAATATCTGGACGCGATTCTCAGTCAGCGAAATCTGGTGGATGTCGATTACTCGCTCTTAACGTTTAACATGACGGATCAACCGACCGGCTCCGCTGAGGGCAGCGGAAGACTTGCTCAGATCAAGTGCCCGGTTACGATGATTCACGGAAAGCTTGACCTCGTCGTGCCGTATGTTTGGGCAGAAGGCGCCAAGGCTGCGGTTCCCGGAGCAAAGCTGGTAACGCTGGAAACGACGGGACACTCACCGTTAACCGATGACCCCGCGCTGTTTTTTGAAAAACTGGATGAAGAACTTGCCTGACAAATCCGAAACGATTGTTGAGAAAAATGCCTCCTCACATGACATACGGGTTTGTTGAACAAGGAAATACCTCTGCAATACGAATCGGCGTCGTCAATCAGCGGCGCCGGTTCGTATTTTTGGGCATGGTTGGTGATGCTTTATCGTTTTGTTTGAATTGCATGGCGAGCAAACAGCTTAATATGAGCACAAAGCTACTTAATATAGGAAATACGTTTGCATAAAATCCGGCATATGATACACTGAATGAGAACGATTGATCGATTCGATAATGCGTTTTGAAGGAGGCTTTTGTTTTGATCTATCAACAATTTCGCGATTTGAAACTGTCCAGCCTCGGCATGGGAAATATGCGACTTCCGTTGCAAAACGACGAGCCCGGTGCGCCGATCGACCGGATACGAGCGCAGGAGATCATCGATTTTGCCATGGCAAACGGAATCAACTATTATGACACGGCATACCTATATCATAACGGCGAATCGGAAAAATTTCTCGGGGAGGCATTGGCGAACTATCCGCGGGAGAGTTATTATCTCGCGACCAAGTTTTTCCTGCTGGCGAATCCGGACTACAAAGCCGTGTTCGAGGAGCAGCTTTCCCGCCTGAAAACGGATTATATCGATTTTTATCTGCTGCACGCGGTATTTGACGAAACCTTTGACCGGTATATGGGGGAAGGCAGCGTCGAATATTTTCTTGAACAGCAGAAGCTGGGTAGAATCAAGTATCTTGGCTTTTCGTTTCACGGCAGCGAAGAAACGCTACAAAAACTCGTTGCCGCCAGAAAATGGGATTTTGCGCAGATTATGCTGAATTATTACGACTGGATGACCGGAAAAGCCAAGCGGGAATACGAAATTCTCAAAGAACATAATACCCCAATCATTGCGATGGAACCGGTGCGAGGCGGACGGCTTGCTACCCTTTCGCCCGGAGCCGAAGCGATATTAAAACAGGCACATCCGGACTGGAGTCTCGCTAGCTGGGCGCTGCGCTGGATTAAGCGTTTGCCGCAGGTGAAAGTGGTGCTCAGCGGAATGTCCACGCTCGATCAAATCAAAGAAAACATCGAATTATTCAGCGATGAACGCGTTTTGACCGACGAGGAAGAAGCAATTGCGCTGTCGGCGGCAGAGGTGTTTCAAAAACAGGTGCTCGTTCCTTGCACGGCATGCCGTTACTGCTGCGATACCTGTCCGGCGGAGATCAACATTCCCGCGATGCTGGAACTCTATAACCGATATAAGCTCGACGGTGCATGGGTTTTGGAGGATATCGACGAGATTGAATCGACCGGTAAACCCAAAGACTGCATCGCCTGCAATGTCTGCGTGGAGCACTGCCCGCAGAGCATCGACATCAGCGGCATTATGCAGGAGTTGGCCGCACAAATAAAGTAAAAACAAAAGCCTGTGTTCATGCGGACATCCGCAGACACAGGCTTTTTTCTTGTATTCTTTTTTTATTATTCGAAAAACAACCAATGGAATAAATGATCATTCGCTTCTGGCAGGAGTTTCGGGGATGTTTTTTTGCTGCTGCTGTGCGCGCTGCCAGCTGCGCGGGGAAACGCCCTGAATTTGGGCGAACACTTTTGTATAGTGTGCAGGTGAAGAAAAGCCGAACAAAAAGGCAATTCTTCCGACGTCGAATTTCCGCGAAGCGAGCAACGGAAGAGATTCCTGAATTTTCGCATTATGGATATATTCCGTGAGTGTGGTCCCCATTTCCTGATGGAATTGCCGGCAAAGATGTTCCCGGCTGACATGGAGTTCTCCGGCGATATCGGAAAGCGCGATATGCGCGGTGATATTGCGGTGAACGAGGATGACCGCGGTGTTGACGAGTTCAGAACAGCGCAAGGCATATTTCCGAACAGCTTCGGCATAACTAAGAGTGATTTCCTGCAGCAGTTCGGTGAGTGATTCCATATTTGTTTGCTGCTCAATCCGTATGGCGAAGGAATGCGACATGTTATGCGCAATCTCGGATTTTAGCCCTCCTTTAATCGCGGCGCGAAGCAGGATGGAGTTTCCGGTGATCGCAAGATTTTTCCGGTCGCGCAGCGGGTTTCCCGGATAGCGCGTCGGCAGATTAATCGGCTGTATCTTGGGCGAAAACTGCGTGCGAATAAAATCGATGTCGCCGTGTTCAACTGCGCTGAGCAGCCGCGATTCCGTGGCATAGTTTTCTGCGACGAAACTGCGGTGCTCCAGCGTTGCGTCCTCCGGCGGCTCGTTTTCCGGTTTGTCTGCGGTGTGGTCTACTGTGTGAAGCGAATAATTTGGGTTTTGCGAAGAAAAAAACGCGAACAATACTTCACCGGCCTGCTGTAATGCGTGGATATCCAGCGATGGAATCGTATCAAAAAACGTTTCCAGCAGGAGACATTCATCTCCGCTCAACTTCATTTTATATCCAATATACCGTATGGACTCGGAGGCGAGCCGTTCGACGGCGACCGGACCGAACGTAACAAAGAGAGGATGTTCGATAGTATCGCTAAGACAGATTGAAACATATCCGAGCCGAAACTGATCGATCCATAACAGCACGGACGGTCGATCCGGCGCTTCCTGCGGCAGGCGTGCCAGCGAACGCGTTTGCTTTTTTAGTTCTTTGTGTAATATTTCATCCATGATCGAAGGAACAAACATCCGCAAAAAGGGTGTGATTTTTTTGTCTTCGCTCAGATATAGATTCGCTGGAGACAGCGACAGGAAGGTCTCGCACTTTTTTTCGATTTGATTCGAATGATCAGCAGACATAGTGATATTCCTTTAAAAAATCAATAAACAATTAAACAACATCAATAATATATATGAAACTGACCATTCCTGCAAGATACAATGATATTGTTCCAATAGTTTCTCCTATCTGAGAGTCATCCATTTTACAGACGTTTTTCTTTCTAACTGCAACCCGGTAAACATCTTCAACAACAATATTAATGTAATGCATCGCCTTGGAAAAAATTATATGAGGAGGACTTTTTTTACGATGGAAGCGATTCCGAACAATGCTGCTAAACCGCTGCGCCCGTTTGGGGCAAAGGACAAGTGGTCATACGCGATGGGCGATTTTGGCTGCAACATGAGCTTTGCACTCAACTCGTATCTGATGTTGTTTTACACGCAGTATATCGGCCTGAGTCTGACGACGTGGGGTGTGATCATTCTGCTGCTGAAAATCTGGGACGGCATCAACGACCCGATTATGGGCGGATTGATGGATGCCTTGAAGCCCGGTAAGCGCGGCAAATTTAAGAGCTATATCTTCTTCGGCTCGTTCCTTCTCATTGTATCCGGCGCCATGTGCTTCTTGCCGATTCCGAACGCGCCGTATGCTGTGAAGGTTCTGGTCTGTGTGCTCGGTTATCTGGTTTGGGACATGTCGTATACGATTGTAAACGTGCCGTATGGCGCGATGAACGCGGCAATTACGGCGGACCCGACCGAGCGCGCGCAGCTTTCCACCTATCGCTCGCTTGGTGCGTTTATCGCAAATCTTGTGATCATGGTCGCATTGCCGTTGTTCTGCTACGACAAGAGCAACAATCTCATCGGAAACCGACTGTTCATAATCGCGCTGATTATGGGCGTTGCGGGGTTCTTCGCGTTTCAAATCCTCCTTCGCGGAACGGTGGAGCGCGTACAGACGCACCAAACCGAGGAAGAAAAACCCAAATACAATTACTGGGTTGCGATGTCAAACTTCTTTAAAAACCGCGCGGCGGTCGGCACGACCATCGCGGCGATGGCGAGCCTCATCATGATGTCCGGATTAGGCAGTGCAACGCAGATTCTGTTTCAAAGCTTTTTCCAGAACGCGCAGCTTTCCGGCGTAATCACGTTTATTTCTTATCTGCCGATGCTGATCGTGATCCCGCTGATCAAACCGATCGTGAAACGGTTCGGCAAAAAAGAAGCGGCGGCGTATCCGCTGCTTGTTGGCATGGTAGCTGCGTTGATGATGGCGGTTCTACCGATTACGCCGGACACAAAAGGGTTGGTTATCTGGGTTGTACTCAGCGTAATCGTGTCCTTTTCATTCTCGATTTTCGCGATGGTCGGCTGGGCAATGGTTGCGGACTGCATCGACTATCAGGAACTCAAGACCGGACGCAGGGAAGAAGGCACCGTCTATGCGACATATTCACTCGGTCGCAAACTCGCGCAAGGGTTCGGCGCATCCATCATTGCGTTTCTGTTGATGCTGACAGGATACATCAGCGAAAATGGCGCACACCAGACGGTGGAGGTTGCCAACAACATCCGTCAGATGATCGGTTGGGTATATCTCGGCGGGTTAGTTCTGATGTTTGTGTTTTTGCAATGGGTCTATAACCTCGATAAAAAAGCCGTTGAAGAAATGGAAACGGCGCTTGGACGCAACAACGCTTCGCTGGTCGGGCAAACGGCAGAAGAAGAATGACAAAAAGGCGAACGGCGCCGAGAGGGGCAGCGTATGCCCGCTGCGGCGCCGACTCGCTTCGAAAGGAAATAGCATGAGAACGATTATACCGATCAATGAAGACTGGCAGTTTTTCCGCACGGAAGGCGGAACACCGGAACGGGTAACCTTGCCGCACACGTGGAATAACCTCGACGGGCAGGACGGCGGCAGCGATTACTACCGTGCGGAGTGTCGCTATGAAAAAACGCTGCCGGATGTACCGCGCGCAAAAGGCGACTGCGTTTATCTGGAAATTCCCGCAGCATCGCTCAATGCCCAGGTACTGGTAAACGGCGAATTCGCCGCAAAACATGAGGGCGGCTTCTCAAAATTTCGTGTGGATATCACCGATCTGTTGCGGGGAGACGACCGGCTGACGATTTTGGTCGACAACCGGGAACGCGCGCATGTTTACCCGCAGTTTGCGGATTTCACGTTCTTTGGCGGACTTTACCGTGGGGCATCGATCGTCATCGCGCCCGAAAGCCGGATTTCACTGGATGACTTCGGCGGGTCAGGCGTGAAATTGACACCCATGCTGAACGAACGAAGAACAAGAGCAGAAATTACCGCAGATATTCTAGTGACCAATCCGAAATCAACCCAGCGTGTGAAGGTGGATATAATTACTGCGCAAGGAGAAATCGTTACATCAGGGATAGCCGACGCGGCAGAGAAGGTTTCCATTCGGACGATTTTGGGTCAGCCACATCTCTGGGACGGGCTTGCCGACCCGTATTGCTATACCGCGCAGATTGCGTTGATGGAAGACGATGCGACGCTTGACCGGCTCGATGTTCCGTTTGGTGTTCGTTCTTTTCGCGTTGATCCCGAACAGGGATTCTTTCTCAACGGAAGATCTTATCCGCTGCACGGCGTTTCGCGGCATCAGGATCGCGAGGATAAAGGCTGGGCAATTTCGCGCGCCGATCACGAAGAGGATATGGCACTGATTCGCGAAGTCGGCGCAAACACAATCCGCCTGGCGCACTATCAGCATGACGACTATTTTTACGAATTGTGCGACCGCTACGGCATGATTGTCTGGGCGGAGATTCCTTATATCTCGCGGCACAAGCCGGAGGGCAGAGAAAACACCATATCTCAGATGACGGAGCTGGTGAAACAAAACTGGAATCATCCTTCCGTCGTCTGTTGGGGACTGTCTAACGAAATTACCATAGATGGTACCAGCGATGATCTGATGGAAAACCACAGGATTCTCAACGAACTGGTACATCAGCTGGATTCCTCGCGCTTAACGACAATGGCCTGTGTTTCGATGTTGGAGACGGATACACCGCTCTTGAACATACCGGACATTCTTTCCTATAACCATTATTTCGGTTGGTATGGGGCAAGCGTTGAAGACAACGGTCCGTGGCTGGACGAGTTTCATCAAAAGCACCCCAATATACCGCTCGGCCTTTCGGAATATGGCGCGGAAGCCGTTTTGCGCTGGCACACGGATCAGTCGAGGATGGGGGACTACTCCGAGGAGTATCAGGCATATTACCACCGCCGCATGCTGGAAACGTTTGACGAGCGGCCTTATCTATGGAGTACGCATGTGTGGAACATGTTTGATTTTGCATCCGACATGCGCGACGAAGGCGGCGTAAAAGGGCGCAACAACAAAGGTCTGGTCACGTTTGACCGCAAGACGAAAAAGGATAGTTTTTATCTCTATCGTGCCTGGTGGTCCGATGTGCCGTTTGTGCACATCGCCGGAAAGCGCTACATTGACAGGACGGGCGATCAAATGACGCTGACGGTGTATAGCAACCAAACTCGTGTTGCTCTCTACGGGGGAAACCGTCTGCTGGCGCAACAGGAAGGAAAGCATGTTTTCACGTTCGCAGTTCCGCTGCGCAAACTCGGAAAAACGCGCGTTCGCGCTGTCGCGGGAGACTGCGTGGATGTGGCTTCGTTCCGCCGCGTCAAGAAACCCAACAGGGAATATTCAATGGAAACCTCCGCTACGGCCGGAACAAACTGGTTTGACAGCGAAGGGAACCCGTGCGAATTAGAATATCCCGAAGGATATTTTTCGATCCGGGATTCCATCGGAGAAATCATGCGTTCGGAGCAGGGTCGCGCCATGCTGGAACCCATGATGCAAAAAGCACTGCAGGAGTTTGGCGGGCAGGATTTTACGCCGAACAAGCAGATGATGAAGATGATGGAAGGTTTTTCACTGGAGCGAATGATCAAAATGGCCGCGAAAAACATGGAACCCGCGACCATTGTTGAACTGAATCGCGCGCTGAACGCCATCAAAAAAGAATAAAAACTGGGTATCATAAAAAACAACGCCGAGATGCGGAACTCACCGCATCGGCGTTGTTTTTTATTGCATTATGATCGGTGAACCAACCGATGGACTCTTTGATTATGATATTACCTCGGTCATGCAATCTCGTTTTTCAAAAAGAATCTATGATCTTTGCAACAAATCGATAACGTCCTGTTGCGTGGCGAGATTCATCGCTTGATCGGCAAGAGATTGCGCATCGGACAGCCTGATTTCGGAAAGGGCTTTCTTTACGCCGCCGAAGGAGGAAGCGTTCATGCTGAACTTGCTAAGACCGATGCCTGCCAGTAGAGAGGTGGCTTTTGCGTCGCCGGCCATCTCGCCGCACATGGAGATTTCTTTTCCGGCGGCCTGATAGGAGGAGATGATGGTTTTTAAAATTCGAAGGAACGCGGGCGCAAACGGCTGACAATATGCGTTCAGCTCGGGATTCATGCGATCCGCCGCAAAGAGGTACTGGCTCAGATCATTAGACCCGATGCTTGCAAAATCGACCTCGCGTGCCGCCAGATCGGAGATCATGGCGATAGACGGAATTTCGATCATGATGCCGAGACGAATATTTTCGTCAAACGCTTCTTTACGCGTGCGCAGGTTTGCCATTGCATCCGCAACAAACGTTTTTGCTTTCCGTATATCGTCGATGCTTCCAACCATAGGGAACATGATCTGAAGCTTGCCGAAGGCGGAGGCGCGCAATGCCGCGCAGAGCTGCGTTGAAAACAGCTCCGGTTCGTCGAAACAGAGGCGCAACGCGCGTTTTCCGAGGAAGGGGTTTTCTTCTTTCGGAAGTTGTAGATAACTTAGGGTTTTATCTCCGCCGATATCCAGCGTACGGAGTGTAACCGTTTTGCCCGCTGCGTTTTCAAGTACCCGTCGGTAAGCGGCAAATTGTTCCTCTTCGGTCGGCAGATGATCTGCGTTCATAAACAAAAATTCTGTTCGGAACAGTCCAACAAAATCCGAATATTCCGATATCCGGTCCTCGTCCGATCCGATATTCATGCCGATCTGGATCCGTTTGCCGTCTCGTGTGACGGCGGGTTTACACAAAAATTCGCTTTCAATATTACAGCGATTCTGCCATGCGTCGCGCTTTTGCTGCCCCTGTTCGATTTGCGTGGCTTGCGGCGAGATGGTGAGCTCGCCCGTTTCCGCATCTAGCAGAAGAGGCTGCCCGTCGGCAACGGTTTGCAGCGCGTTTTTGATGCCGACCAGCGCGGGAATGCGAAAACTGCGGGCGAGGATTGCCGTGTGCGATGTTTCGCTGCCAACTTCCGTTACGATGCCGACGACATGCGCCCGATCCATAGATGCGGTGTCGCTGGGGAGGAGATCATGCGCCACCAGAATGCAGTTGCCGGAAAGGCAGGCGAGCGAACGATTTGATTCGCCGCGCAATTTGCGAATCAACCGGCCGCGCACGTCGACTAAATCCGCCGCACGGAGCGCAATTGTTTCATCCGCGATATTTTTTAACAGTTCGATGAATGTTTCACATGCGGAATCAATCGCGGTCTCAACCGACATTTGATCGATGCGGATATGGTCGAAAATGGTCTGCCGCAACTCTTCGTCAGCGATTATTTCCCGGTGTGCGGCAAAGATCTTTGCCTGTTCCTGTTCGTCGGCGGGAAAACCGGCGATCAGCGCGGCAAGATCATTGTCCACCTCTCGAAAAACGCGTTCAACCTGCGCAATGGCGTCGTTTGCCGAAACGCCGTTCAGCTTCGTTTTTGATATGCTGATGGCTTCGGGCACAAAAATAAAAGCAGGCGCAAATGCAACGCCGCTGGAAACAGGTCGTCCCTTTAGTATGCGACTGTCTATTTCAACAGTTCGGTCGAAATCCATTTTGCAATACCATCCTTTTTTACATCACCCGTCACCACATCGGCTATGGCGAGAACGTCGCTTGAAGCGTTGGACGGCGCAACAAACAATCCGCAAAACTCGCGCATGGAGCGATCGTTTCCGCTGTCTCCGCAAACGACGGTTTGCTCCCGATTCACACCAAAATGCCTGCATAAGTGCTGCAGTGCGATTCCTTTATCCACGCCCGATGTTGTGATTTCAATGTCGTTTCCGCGCGTTGTAACAACGTTTAACGTATCGTCTTTGCTCAGTTCTTCCAACACGTTCGCAGCGGCAATTTCCGATGGAAACATACCGCCAACTTTTTCGATAAAGACATTCTTTTTCATAATCCGGCGTCGGATTTTATCAACCGAGCTGGAATGCGACAAAAATCTGAAGAGGCTTCCAATTCGGTGAAGCGACAAGCGTTCCGAACTTTTCATCACCGAAAACAACACTCGCCTGTCAAACAAAGCGGTGCCGTTAAAAAACGCGTTAACAGCCGCACCTTCGCGATCGAGGTCGGAAATAATTTGGAGCGCTTTTTCTTTTGGGAATGCATGAGTAAATAATGTTTGTCCGCCGCGCAGAATGCCGCAAGCGCCGTTGCTCGTGATGAATCCATCGATGCAGTCGGCGTTGCGGAGCTTGGCGGGTATCATGGAATACGTGCGTCCGGTGGAAATGACAACCAGCATACCTGCCTTGTGCGCCCGTTCCAGGGTGTGCATCGCGTCGGATGTTACCGCGGTATGATCGGCAATCAATGTTCCGTCCAGATCGCAGGCAATCAGCAGATATTTGCGTGCGGATGCGCCTGAATTTAGTGGCGTACTCATTCGTTAAATCCGCTGTCGATCAAAGCAACTAGCGTATCCGCAGCCTTCTGCTCGTCTTCGCCTTCGGCGCAGAGCTCAACGTTTGTCCCCTGCGACATACCTTCGGCAAGCAGGCGCAGAATGGATTTTGCGTTAACCGCTTGACCGTTCGTGTCGAGATTCCGAATTGTAATGTTGGAGGCGAAAGTCTTTGCCGCGATCACAAAGTCCGATGCGGGGCGCGCGTGCAGCCCGCTTGCGTTGATTACTTTTGTCTGTCTGGTTACCATGTTCAATCTCTCCGTGTGTAATGTTTCAGTTGCTTGGATAATGTGTTGTTTGATGCGGCAAAGCGGAACTGCATGCGTGTCATACGCTCCGCTTTGCCGCGTTTTTTACAGAAGGTGATTATTTTTACAGTATGGTGCCGTTGGATGCGATGCAGGCCTTATACCAACCAAACGAATCTTTGCGGCTCCGCTGCAATGTGCCTGTGCCGTCGTTGTTTTTGTCTACATAGATGAACCCGTAGCGTTTTTTCATTTCGCCGGTGCTTGCGCTGATCAGGTCGATGCATCCCCAGGGCGTATATCCCATCAGATCAACGCCGTCGGCGATTGCTTCCCGCATGGCTTCAACATGCGCCCGCATATACGCAATGCGATATGCATCGTGAATGCTGCCGTCTGCTTCTACCGTGTCTTCTGCGCCAAGCCCGTTTTCAACGACCATCAGGGGAATCTGATACCGTCCGTACAGCTCATTCAGATAATAGCGCAATCCGTCGGCGTCGATCGTCCAACCCCACTGGCTTGCCTCCAGATACGGGTTTTTCACGCCGAACAGGAAGTTGGCCGACGTCTTGATGACATCCGGGTCGGTGGAGATACAGCCGGAGGAGTAATAGCTAAACGAATAAAAATCTACGACGCCTTTTTTCAGGATTTCTGCGTCGCCGGGTTCCGAACTGATCGAAACGCCCTGCTTTTCAAAGAATCTCTTGGAAAACGCTGGATATTCGCCTCGTACCATCACATCGCCGCAAAGGTAGTTGCCGGCCTGCATTGCCTGCTGTGTCGCCAACACGTCTTTCGGATTTGGACTGTACGGATAGGACGCCATACCGGCAATCATACAGCCGACTTTGACCGAAGGATCGATCGCGTGCGCGATCTGTACCACTTTTGCGCTGGCAACAAACTGGTTGTGCAGGGCGTTATACCGGGCATTCGCATCATCCGGCATTTTTCCCATGTTTTTCAGATCCATATCCACGTTTTGCTTGGGAATAATGCCGCCGGCCATCAGCCCGCCAAACGGCGTTGTCAGGATGTTGATCTCGTTAAACGTCAGATAATATTTTACCAGTCCGCGATATTCGTTGAATACCGTTTCGCAATATTTTACGAAACAATCGATTGTAACGCGACTTGCCCAGCCGTTGTATTTTGTTACCAAATGGAAGGGCATTTCATAATGGGACAACGTAACGAGCGGTTCGATGCCGTATTTTTTGCAGCATTCGAAAACGTTTCTATAATGCTCGATTCCGGCGCGGTTCGGCTCCAGGTCGTCGCCGTTTGGAAAGATGCGTGTCCAGGCGATGGACATGCGATATACCTTAAACCCCATCTCCGCGAATAGAGCGATGTCTTCTTCATAGCGATGATAATGGTCGATTGCTTCATGAGAAGGATATTGCATGCCGTCCTGAATGGTGCTGGTAAACGTTCTCGGTTTGGATAACGTACCGGCAGTCATCAGGTCGGCGGTTGATACGCCCTTTCCGTCGACATCCCATGCGCCTTCACACTGGTTTGCGGCTGTTGCGCCGCCCCAGAGAAATTCTGTCGGAAAACTTTTTTCCATTTACGTCTCCTTTATCGGACGCGGCGCAACCTGCTCCGGCTGCACCGCGTCCATTAGATTCATTCGCTGAAATCAGGATTCGGTTGTTTCCGCTTCCAGAGCGGCCTGCTCTT
>QKAN01000075.1 GCA_003246365.1 Clostridia bacterium | reverse complement strand
CATACGATATTTCCTTTACGCTTTATAAATTGACTTATGTCTATAAACTTTGATTTGCAATTTTTACTTTAACATATGTTTGATTGTTTCGCAATTCTCAGTAACACAAATCCCGCCTTGCGGCGGGAATATGTATTATTCGTTCGGAAAATGTTTTTCGCTTTCTTTTAAATCGAAACCGAGTGTACCGCCCGGGTTCATGATATTGTCCGGATCGAAGTGGTTCTTGAGTGCGCGCAACACATCGTATTCTGTTTTTCCGAGCGATCCCTCCAGCCACGGCGAAAACATTTTACCGATGCCGTGATGATGGCTCATTGCCGCGCCGGATTTTTGAATCGCGGACAAAATTCCGGCATGATACGCTTTAAACGCTTCCGGATCGCTCTCCTTAATGATGAAAATAAAGTACAGGTTGGCTCCCTGCGGATAAACATGCGACATATGCGTCATGCATATCGTGTTCGGCCGCGATTTGCAGTAGGCGCGTACATCCGCATGTACCTTGGACATATTGCTCCAGTTCACGGAGCATTCCATGGTGTCCGTAACGATTCCGAAGTCCTGCATCGTATCACGCATATATGGGTCGTTAAACCGTCCTTTTTCCCAGCCGCGCGTCACGTATCCCGTCAAACTCATACCGCCGAATTTACGCGCAACTTTGTGTACGTTTTTTGCGACATTGCGCGAAAACCCGTTTTCTCCGTTGGTAAACCCGAGGAAGAGGCACATCTCGTTATCCTTAAAGTTGCGCAAGCGGAAGAGGTGCTTTAGCGGCGTATCCATTACGCCATACAAGTGCAGCATCACGCTTGTTTCTTCGGGATCGGACAAACGAAAAACGGAAGGATAACCCGCCTCGCTTTGCATGATTTCGCGTGCGGCCGCCTGCGCTGTTTCCCAATCTTTGAACATATAAGAGAATCGCCGGATCGTTTTCTGCATATGGCGGAACACCTTTAGCGTTACATGGGTCAAAACGCCATATGTGCCTTCGCCGCCCATCATGATTTGTCCCAAATCACTGCCGGTCGCTTTCCGCGGATAACGGTCTGTTTTAACGATGCCGATCGGCGTTGCGTATTCTTGCGCAAGCACAATATCGGAAATGCAGCCGTAATAGGTTGAGTTTTGTCCTGCACCGCGCGTCACAACCCAACCGCCAACGGAAGAATATTCAAAGCTTTGCGGAAAATGGCCGCAGGTATATGCGCGTTTCGCGCCAAAGAGTTTTTGCGCATTATTGAGCGTTTCTTCCAGTTTAGGCCCGCTCATGCCTGCTTCCACCGTAATCGTTTGGTCGATTTCGTTGAACGATGCAACTTTGTTGAAACGCAAGCGCATATCAAGCGAGATACCGCCCTTTACGCATTCAACGCCGCGCGTCACCGAAGATCCGCCGCCGTAAACGTAGACAGGAATTTTGTGCTTCGCGCAATAGGAGACGATTAATTCTATTTGCTCTTTCGTATCAGGGTATAACACTGCGTCCGGCACATTCTCTACGATTTTGTTCCTTAACCGTAAAACATCGTACATCGTTTTCCCGTAAGCAACCGAAAGGCGGGCGTAATCGTCTGTCCGTACATATTCGTTGCCCACGATTTCACGAAAAGAGTCCAAATCGCTTTCGGAAAGCGAAATTGGAAGATCGAATTCAACTTTATCAAAGCCGATGTTTTCCTGATAGGCTTTAAAGTCATTATCGGTTAATCCGAACTTTTCTTTCATCAAATGATAAAGCGATTCCTTTGGCGCTTTTATTTCAAGCGGCGCACCCCACTTAAAGATAGAACGATAGCTATCCTTTGGAAATTCACCGGATACCCATTTGGGTTCGAACCCTTTGTAAGGATGAGACATAAATAAATCGCTCCTTTCAATTGTCACGCTTAATAAGAGTGGATGAGGCGGTCGCTTGTGCAAATGATGTTTACACCGGACCCGCATACATTTTCTATTACGACATCACCGATTTTGACGCGTTGGTCAACCGTGATCTTGCTGATTCTCTCCACTGCGTCTTGCAATTTTGATTTTTCAATTTCACCATCCGTACGAACACTGATAACAGGTGCATCCGGAAAAATTGTTTTTACGCTTGTTGTCAATGTGCGCATCGGTTTCGTGAGTTCGGCTGTAGCGTAATCAATGCCGCGTCTGCATTTTTGACCTGTAAAGCGAAAACCTTGATCATTTGGTTCGCAATGAATGCGGCATCCGTTCGGGCAAACAATGCATACTATATCCTGCGATTGAGCGCTGTTACTCGTTTGATTCATTTGTTTTTTCCTCCAAATGGAATTGCAATGGCGCTTCTCCGGCTAACTGCTCGGCAGTGAGGGGGAGGACAAGCCGTTCCATTTCCGGTGGTCGAAGATGTTGAAACGTTTTTGAATATAAAACCGTATCGCCTTTAGAAACAATAAGCGTCGCGTGATTCATCTCTTTAGACGACCGGAAGAAGAACACACAGGAAATCTTTTCAGTATTTCTGTTTAATCTCTGCGGAACGACATAAAGCAGAGAATCATCACATTCAACGGATACCAAATCGCGTATATAGTCAGAATGGTTTGCGGCGGCAGTTCCGGCAATTTCGCCGCTTTCGGAAACATAGTCAACGAGGTCGTTTACATGCAGCGCGTTGCCGCAGGCATATACGCCTTTCAACGAGGTTTCATTCCGTTCGTCAACAATCGGGCCTTTTGTCTTTGAATCCAGTAAAACGCCGATTGATTGCGCGAGCTCGTTCTCCGGAATCAAACCAACGGACAGAATCAACGCGTCGCACGGAATGATTTCTTCGGTTCCGGAAATTGGGCACATACAATCGTCAACACTTGCAATTTCAACTGCGTTGAGTCGAGTGTCTCCGAATACGCGGGTTACTGTCTTGCTTGTGTATAGAGGAATATCAAAATCCCAAAGACACTGACTGATATTTCTGGTTAGCCCGCTCGGGGTTGGCTTTGCTTCGTAAACGCCAATCACGTCGGCACCTTCAATCGTGAGCCTGCGCGCCATGATTAAGCCGATGTCGCCGCTGCCTAGAATGACGCAGCGTTTTGTCGGCATTTTGCCGAGTATGTTTGTATAATACTGTGCTGTGCCTGCCGTAAAAACGCCCGCGCAATGCCGACCATGCACACCGATTTGGCGGGATGTGCGTTCCCTGCATCCGGTTGCAAGAATGAGCGACCGCGCGCGAACAACTTTCATCCCGTCCCGCGTAATTAACGTTAAAATACTTTCATCATTAGCTCGATCTATTTTGCTGACAAAAGACAGCGTCCAAACCGTTACATTGCTTTGAGACAGTTGATCAATAAAACGTTCTGCATATTCCGGCCCGGACAGTTTTTCCTGAAAACGGACTAATCCGAACCCGTCATGGATACACTGCTTTAGAATGCCCCCAAGGCGCGCTTCGCGCTCGATTAAAAGTGTTTTTGCGCCGTTCTGATCAGCTGACAAAGCCGCCGCCAATCCAGCCGGCCCTGCGCCGATTACGACCACATCGAAGTTGAGCTCATCTATCATTTACGTCAACCTCCTTGATCGTACCAAATAGAACTTCACCTCCTGGTGCGCTTTTATCAATTTCTTCAAGCGGCAGGGCAAGTTCTTCTGCAATGATTTGCATGACCAACGGCCCGCAAAATCCACCCTGACAACGCCCCATGCCGGGGCGAACGCGGCGCTTGACACCGTCCAGCGTATAGCATGGTACGCTGCGATGCAGAGCGTCTATGATCTCTCCGCGGCTGATCTGTTCGCAACGGCAAACGATTTCGCCGTAGTTCGGATTTTGAGCGATTAAAATATTACGTTCTTCAATTGTCAGTTCGTTCGCGCGAACAACGCCTTTTCTGATCGGGTCAAATTTTGTGTTTTTTTGAACCGGACGTTGCTCTTGTAAAATCTCTTTTGCCATTCGGCCGACGTCCAGCGCAATTGCAGGCGCGGCAGTCGTGCCAGGGGATTGTATACCTGCAGCATGAACAATATTCTTCGTCCATTTTCCTTTGCGAATGATGAAGTCTTCTTCATAAGATGCCGCGCGAATTCCTGAAAAATAGGTAATCGCATCGCGAATATGCAGCGCGGGATCGGTTAAACTCTGTTTTTCAAATACATCCGCAACATTTTGCGCAACAGTTGTGTAATCTTCTTTCATATAGGTTTCTACAGCGTCCGGGCCGACAAGCGTATTATCGTCGATTGTTTTTACCAAACCGCCGCCCTTGGTATGCCGTTTTTTAGTAGACGATGTCCCAAACGATGATACGATGGTATTCATGCGCATTGCCGCTTTGTGATCTAGAATCGTGTTCGTCCCTTTGCGCGGATGAATCGAAAAGAACCGATCCTGCGCCATACGGGCAATCTCTTCTGTAAAAACACCCGCAGCATTGATAACAACCTTTGGGAAGATTGTTCCGCGGTTTGTTTCTAAGGAGATTATTCTGTTGTTTTCAACGTTCATGCCGAGCACAGCGGTGTCCGTCATAACACGCGCGCCGTTGTCGACCGCATTTTCTGCATAAGCAATTGTAAGGCCGTAAGGAGAGACCACGCCAGCAGAAGGAAAATATAAAGCGCCGCTAACCGAAGGATTCATATTCGGTTCGCGCTTATGAAACTCCTTTTTGCTGATGAATCTGCCGCGCGGGCCGACTAACAGATAGTAGAGCTGGCCGATGAATGCTAACATCGCCATCTTGATTCCGTGAAAGCAAATATACTGTCCGGATCGACGAAAGGGAACATCCAGTTCTTGACAGACCTGATCATACATATGATTGCCACGCATGTTATAGCGGCGCTTAACCTGACCCGGAATCAAATCAATACCGGGATGAATCATGCCGTCGTTTCGACTGGATGTCTGCATGGCGAGATCGTGCTCTTTTTCAACCAGCAGAATTTGCATGTCGTATTTTGTACACTCGCGCGCAATTGCACAGCCTACAATACCGCCGCCGATAATCAACACATCCGGCGATTCTCCATCCAGTGTTTTATCCATGAGGGTAGGGGTTCGCATTGGCGGTATCTGACCGCCCGTAAAGACAATATCATTAACGAGGCCGTCATAGCGGCGGCGATTGACCGCCATTAAGCCGGCAGAAACGATATCATCCCAGTCGTCGAGTTCGCCTTCTAAAAAGAGACAACGATCATATTCCCGTGCTGTCACACGGCCGCCAAAACGCTTATATAGTTTTTTATTTATCCGTTTACAATAAGACATGTCTGCTCGCTCCAAACAGGCTTTGTAAAGTATTTTTGATTAAGTCGGTCGCGCGACCGACTTACGATGTGAGCGTACCATTTCAATTTAAAATTGTCAAGTGTTGAGCCATTTTCTTCGATAAAAAGCAAATTAAAACGCGCTTCTGCGCGTTTAGTTGGATATGTTATTGCGTTAATTTCGCGAAATTCTGAGCCATCCATTCGATGAAGGCGTTGACGTCCATACTTTCGTTCTGCATGGTGCTTTGCACCATCAATCCGTCTACCAGGGTGAGCAGAAGCCATGCGAGTT
>QKAN01000130.1 GCA_003246365.1 Clostridia bacterium | reverse complement strand
ATTATTGATCGACGCACATGCAACGGCATTGGGAGGCGATCCATGATGCAGCCATGCAAAGGCTACGATATCAAACAGGAGGTACGCCAGCAAATTCTTTCACTGGCGTCTGACATGAGGCCGCAAAGCTGCGGCAAATTGCCATCTGAGGTCAAGCTTGCCGATCAGTTTGGTGTTAGTCGGCTGACCGTCAGAACCGTACTTGCTGAATTGGCTGCAGAAGGTGTTGTGCGCCGAAAACACGGAGCCGGAACCTTTTTCGTCAATAATGTTGAAGATGAAACCGTAATATGTTTTCATTCCCGTGTGTATTTTGAAAAAGTCATACAATTCTACGGCTTGCGTCCACGCGTAGAAATCGAGGGGATTAAGGTAATTCCGGCAGATGACGAGGCAAGCGCCCGCCTGTTGGTGCATCCCGGCGAAAAGATTGTTCAAGTGCGTAAAATGTTTTACGGAGACGATCAACTTGCGGTGCACAACGTGATGATATTTCCAGCGCGTTATGCGAAAAAGCCGGACGTGGACATTTATCGGCTGCCCCGTGATGCTATCTGGGAAATGGTGGAGCGCATCGCCAGCAGAAAAGGCGTTGCACGTTCGGAGTGCGAAGTCATGCAAATCAGCGCGACAAACTGCGCGCGAACACCAGAATTGTTGCCATACATGCAGGAAGAGGACGCTTCCGCGCATCCGTTTATTGTGCTGAAAACCGTTTTTCGAGATGTAAACCAGGAACCGCTTTTGTTCAGCACCTGCTATATCAACGCGGACATCATCACCTTTGGCGCTATCCTTTCGCCGCCACGCGAATAAGAATTTGAACTATTCATAAAAACTAAATTGAACGAACTAACAAAAGCGACGCAAGTCGCTTTATGTGTTCTAGTGTTCATTGACTATGCTATACAACTCGTTTTTTACGTATTATCAAATAGAAAGCATCCTAAACTATTAATCGGATATATTGGGATGTTAGCTGCGATCGATATGAGGAAATTTTATGAATTCAAGCGTTTCTGAAAGAAAAGATAAGCTGGTCGGAGTCGTTGCCGCAACGATTGCTTCCCTTGCGTTTGGCGTTACGCCGCCTTTGGTCAAACTCGCTTACGCCGGTGGGAGCAACGGCATTACCATGACGTTTATGCGCGGGTTATTTGCCCTTCCCGTGCTGTTTGTCATTTCCCGTGTGAAGCGCTTCCCGCTGCGCATTTCGAAAAAAGGACTGCCGGTTGCAATCGCCGTTTTGTTGTTTGGTTCGTTTTTAACCACGCTTGCGCTGTATAGTTCCTATGCCTATATCAGCGTCGGCATGGCGACCGTGTTGCACTATATTTTCCCTGTGCTCGTCATGCTCGGCGGTATTTTGTTGTTTCATGAGCGTATTATTCCCGGAAAAATGATCGCGCTGGTCATCGGATTTGCCGGCGTCTTTACGTTTTTTACGAGCTCCGGTGAAAACGGGTTGACCGGAATTCTTCTGGCTGCGGGTTCAGGGTTGTTTTATGCCATTTGGTTGCTAGGAATGAATTATTCCGTACTGCGCGAATTGAATCCAACGCAAACCGCGTTTTTTTCCGCGCTCACCGCAACGGTGGCTGCGTTTCTCTTCGGGGTGATTACAGATAAATTATGCTTTGCGCTGACGACGATTGCATGGGTATATACGATTGTCGTATCCCTGGTGATCTCTGTTGTGGCGATGCCTATGCTGAAGCTTGCTATCGAAAAATGCGGTGCGACCACTACCGCCATCATCTGCATGCTGGAACCCGTTTCCGGCGTATTTTTCGGGTGGCTGTTGCTTGGCGAAACACTTAGCATCATAAATATTGCCGGATGTGTTTTGATTTTGGCAAGCGTTGCTATGGTAACACTGCTAAGTGCGTTGAAGAAAACGAATCGCGAATAAGTCATATACCCGCATATTTTAAGACAGGTGTATCGAAAAGATGCGCTTGTCTGTTTTTGTATAACGATGAATTTATTATCTCTGCGTTTTGTCCGAACACAAATATATTTTTTGAATTTTACAGGGTCTCCTCTGTTTTGAATGACGAAAGGTATGACAACTTTCAAATTCATTGCGCATAAAAAGTCGTAAAAATATAATGAAAAGGAAGATTCGTAATTTTCTATCTGCTTGACGGGATGGTAACAAGCATTTTCAAACAACGAAAACAGAAAGAGTGGGAGGCATTTATGAACAAAAAAGTTGACGAGTTTTTTGAGCTGACCAAACGCGGAGGAAATCTGAAAACAGAGATCCTTGCGGGAACAACAACGTTTGCTACGTTGGCGTACGTCCTGATTGTCCACACGGGCATGATGATTGACGCTGGAATGGACGGAATGGGCGTTATGCTCGCCGTTGCATTAATTTCAGGATTGATCACGATTGCTATGGGCCTTTACGGGCGCGTGCCCTTTGCTCTCGCGCCGGGCATGGGAACCAACGCTATTCTGGCGTATACGCTGGTTCTCGGCGGAATCTGCTCCTGGCAGGTCGGCATGGGTATGATTATGATTTCCGGCATCATTTTCTTATTGCTGAGCATCTTCTCTATCCGCGAAAAAATTGTTAAAATTATACCGAAACCTCTAAAAATTGGAATCGGAGCAGCAGTCGGCCTGTTTCTGATCCGGTTGTCGCTCATCAATTCCGGTCTTGTCGGATCCGACTTTTCCGGGTTTGGCGATCTTTCCGATCCAAGCATTTTACTTGCCGCAATCGGTATGGCGATTACTTTACTGCTCTATTGCCTTCGCTTCCGCATCAAGGGACGCACATATGTGTTGCGCGGATCGCTGCTGATTTCCATCGTGCTTACGACGATCATCGGTATATTGATGGGTGTCGTATCCCTGCCGGCGTCTGTTATCACCACGGGCGGGTTTGCATCGCTGAAAAATGTTTCGTTTAAACTGGATATCCTCGGCGCGTTGAAACCGCAATACTTCGCCTATATTCTCATTTTCTTCATGGGAGATTTTTTCTCAACGCTTGGTACGGCGCTCGGACTTGGCGGCAAAGCGCATATGCTCGATGAAAACGGGAACCTGCCCGTTATTGGCAAGGTCTTTCTGGTAGACGCCGCCGGCACCTGCATTGGCGCATTGTTCGGCCTTACAACGATTACCACTTATGTCGAATCCGCCGCCGGTGTGGAAGTTGGCGGACGCACGGGCTTGACGGCGATCACCACAGGGGTGCTGTTTTTAATCTGCATGTTCTTCGCGCCGATCTTCTTGATGATTCCGACCGCGGCTACCGCTCCGGCGTTGATTATGGTCGGTATCTCCATGTTGCAGACGTTGTCGGGCGCGGATTTTGAAATTTCCGAGTGGATTCCGGTTGCGATCATGCTCATTATTGCGATGTTTGTCGGCCTTGGCGCGGCAATTGCTATCGGCCTCGTGTCGTTTTGCATCATTCGCTGCGGAAAATACCTCTTTACAGAGGAACGCTCCAAAGAGACATTGCCTTCCATCGCAACGATTATACTGACACTGCTTTCTCTGTTGCAGTTCATTCCGACTTCCGCATCTTAAAGAGAGGAACTCAAATTACCATGTTTGCAATGCCGGAAAAAGACCGCACGCGCCTTGTGAAAACCGCGATGGGCGAATCCCCCTGCGACCTGACAATTGAAAATGTTCAGGTTGTGGACGTGTTCACCGGTTCGGTTTTTGCCGCACGGGTGGATGTGACCAACGGTGTGATCGCCGCGGTACGGCGGGCGGGAACGGATGCCCCTCCGCCGGGGAAAACGGTGTATGACGGCAAGAATGCCTTTCTTGCGCCGGGATTTATCGATGTGCATATGCATGTGGAGTCCACCATGCTCACACCGGAGAATTTCGGAAAAGCGGCGATTGTCTGGGGCACGACAACGGTCGTGACCGACCCGCACGAAATTGGTAACGTCGCCGGATTGCAGGGTGTGGAATACATGCTTGCCAGCGCAAAAAGGTCGCCGATGCGGCAGTATGTGCTTGCGCCTTCCTGCGTTCCCGCTGCACCTCGAGTGGAAAGTTCCGGTGCATCCTTCGGCGCGGCGGAGATTGCCGCACTGCTGGAGCTTGACGGCGTGATCGGCATTGCGGAAATCATGGATTATCTCGGCGTTTGCCACGACGAAGCCCGAATGCACAGGATCATTCGAGAAGGCTTGATGCGCGGCGCATTTTTGCAGGGACACGCGCCCGGGTTGACCGGCAATGCATTGAACGCTTATCTTGCGGCTGGCCCGCAAAGCGATCATGAATGCTTCATGGAAGACGAGGTTCTAGAAAAAGCAAGTCGGGGCATGCATATCAATGCGCGTGCGTCCTCCATCGTGGACAATGCGCACATTGCCGCGTCCGCCGTAAAGGCAATGCGCTGGAGTGATTCGGTGTCTCTTTGCACGGATGATGTGCATGCGAGCGATCTGCTCGAAAAAGGACACATCAACCATGTTGCCGCGCGTCTGGTGGAAGAAGGATTGGACCCTGTGCATATCATTCGACTCGGCACATATCATTCTGCGCGCGAGTATGGGTTTTTGGATATCGGCGCTGTCGCACCCGGATACGTAGCCGATCTTCAACTGCTTCACTCACTGGATGAATTGGGAAAGGAAAAACCGATTGCGGTGTTTTCCGCAGGCGTGCAGGTTAGCGACCACGGAGAACTTCTTGGTGAACCAGCAAAAGAGGCGTGGTTTATAGAGAACAACACGGTCACCTTGCCGCAAATCAACGCTCCGGCGGATTTTGAGTTGCGCGCACCCGATGAAACCGCCGACTCTGCAAACGTACTGGTAATCAACTCGAACCTCGTTGAACAAATGCAGCAGGGCGGCAAGGCAGAGCGGGAGAAACTTCCCGTTCGCTCCGGCGTTGTGCAAATTCCCGATACGGAGCGGCTCCAGTTCGTTTGTGTTGCAAACCGGTATGGAACTGGAGAGCGCACCATTGCGCTGCTTTCCAAATTTTACCTGACCGATGGGGCGCTTGCGACGACGATATCGCACGACAGCCACAACCTAACGGTTGTTTACACCGACACTGCGTCTGCATATGCTGCGGCGAAAGAACTGGAGCGCGTTGGCGGAGGCATCTGCGTGGCAAAAAACGGGGAAGTGCTCTGCACGCTACAACTGGCGATCGGCGGGCTGATGTCGCCGTTGCCAGCGGATGCGCTTGTTCGCGAAATTGACAAACTGGAGCAGGCGTTAAGCGAGCTGCGGGGCGGCAGAAAGGACGACGCTCTGCTGCGCGCTTCCGTGTTGGCGTTGCCTGCAAGGCCGGGCATTATTATTACGGATCGCGGCGTTGTTCGAGGAGACGATTTGTCTTGGATTCCTGTTTTCGAATGATCATGATCGTGTTTTTCTCCTAATAAGTTACACGAGCAAAAACAGCAAAGGACGCACGGTTTATCCGGCGTCCTTTTGCTTGAAAAAAAACAGTTGATCAATCGATGCCATCTGGAACGATTGCCCCTATGTGTTTTTCAGCGCAACATTGCTTTTGTTTCCGGCGATTTTCCGGTATTCGGACGGAGTAATACCGTTGTG
>QKAN01000061.1 GCA_003246365.1 Clostridia bacterium | reverse complement strand
TTTTTATTCTCCTGCACATTGTTGTTTCTTTTGCTTTCATACGTGTGTTATGCTACAATATTTTTACTATAACTTGACGGAGTTCCTGCATGAAACTGCTTTTAAGCAACGATGACGGCGTATTTGCAAAAGGCATCCGCGCCGTAGCCACCGAATTAAGTAAATCTCACGAACTATACGTATCGGCACCCGACCGCGAACGAAGCGCGGTGAGCCGCGCAATGACGCTCAACGAACCGTTGCGCGCTATTCAGACGACACTGGAAGGGTTACCCGATATTCCAGCCTTTGCGGTCAGCGGTACACCCGTAGATTGCGTACGTCTTGCTCTCGGAAACTTGTTTCCTTCGCCGGACATTGTCGTTTCCGGCGCAAACCACGGACCAAACCTCGGAACTGATGTGCTCTATAGCGGAACGGTCGCTGCGGCGCATGAAGCGGCGCTGCTTGGATATCAGGCAATCGCGATTTCGTGTATGTCATATCTGTGCGACCATGTTGAAACGGCGGCGCGGGTGGCGGCGATGGCGGTTGAATACGTAGCGAAGTATCCGATGGAATTCGGCATGGTGCTCAACGTGAACGTACCTGCTTTGCCGTATCAGGCGTTAAAAGGCGTAAAAATCACACCGTTGAGCATAGAACAATATGCATTGGAATATGTGGAGCGCGAAGACCCGTTTGGCAGAAAATACTATTGGACGCCGCGAGGACGCACGACAGATTCGACCGGAATGGATGTGGACGACCGTTGGGCACACGAGGGCTATGTAACCCTTACGCCGTTGACGTATGATTTGACGCATATTTCCCGACTAAAAGAGATGGAGTCGCACGAGTTCCATTGGCTTGGCTGATCTAATCAGAACGCTTTTAGAATGATATTCAATTTTACGAAGGAGTTACCGGGATGGACGCATTGTTTTCGATGATGGAAAAGCAGTATGCCACCTTTTCGAAGGGGCAGCGGCGCATTGCGGAGTATATCTTTAATTCTTATGACGATGCGGCGTTTATGACGGCGGCTAAGCTTGGCGAACGCGTTGGCGTATCTGAATCTACGGTAGTTCGCTTTGCGTACATGCTTGGGCTGGATGGTTATCCAGCGCTGCAGGAGGCGCTACAGGACCTGATCCGTCATCGGTTAACGAGTGTGCAGCGAATTCGACTTGCCGCGAACATTCCGCAACAGGATGTTTTAAAAACGGTACTTTCTTCCGATATGAATAACATTCGTGCGACGATCGATATGATTGACAACGAAAGCTTTGATGGCGCAATCAACGCAATTTTGCGCGCAAGACGTATTTATGTGCTCGGCATCCGCAGCGCGATGTCGCTTGCGCAGTTTTTAACGTATTATCTGGATTATGTATGCGACAACGTAATGTTCGTCAACGGCGCGGTACAGGATATTCACGAGCGTATGCTCCGCGTTGATTCGACGGACGTTTGTTTTGGCATCAGTTTTCCGCGTTACAGCGCGCGTACGGTAGATGCCATGAAATACGCGAAATCCAAAGGAGCAACGCTAATTGCGCTGACCGACATGCCGACGTCACCCGTTGCGCGCATTTCGGATTTCACCTTATGTGCGCGGAGTGATATGGCGTCGTTTGCGGATTCTCTTGTCGCACCTTTGTCGTTGATTAACGCGATTATCGTGGCAATCGGTCATGCGCGAAAAGATGAAGCGTATCAGCACCTGACGCAGCTTGAGGAAGTTTGGCATGCCGAAGGCGTTTATCTCTCCGAAACCGTGAAAGAGGAACGCTCATGATCGTGTTCGTGGTCGGTGGCGGTCCGTCCGGTATGCTCGCGGCGGCAAATGCCGCGCGATCGGGGCATCGAGTTACGCTGTTTGAACGGAATGAAAAACTGGGTAAAAAGCTTTACATTACCGGTAAAGGCCGTTGCAATGTTACCAACATTGCAGACAGGGATTCTTTTTTTGAGCACGTTCTGAAAAACCCCCGATTTCTATATAGTGCGTTTTCTCATTTTGACAATAAAGCGCTCATGGAACGAATCGAGCAAGCTGGCGTTCCGCTCAAGACGGAGCGCGGGGGGCGGGTATTTCCCGCTTCGGATAAATCGAGCGATATTCTGCGCGCGTTGGAACGCATCGTCAGAGATGCAGGCGTCGAGGTTCGGCTCAATACACGCGTGGAAGGTTTAGTTGTAGCGGATGGCTCGATTACCGGCATCCGTGTCGACGGGGGCGTGCTCAACTGCGATGCGGTCGTTATTGCGACAGGCGGAGTATCGTATCCGCAAACGGGTTCAACGGGCGATGGATATGACTTTGCCCGCGAGGCAGGACACACCGTTGAGCAACCTGTTGCGTCGCTTGTGCCGCTCGTAACGGAAGAACTATGGCCGCGCGAACTGGCAGGAGTAACGCTGAAGAATGTTACGCTGACCGCGATGAAGAATGGCAAAGAGATATTTTCCGAGCTTGGAGAATTGCTCTTTACGCATTTTGGCGTGAGTGGACCGCTCGTGTTATCTCTGTCCGGTGTCATTGCTGAGAAACCTGCGGGAACACGGTTATTGATCGATTTAAAGCCGGCGCTCACAAAGGAACAGCTTGATGCAAGACTGCTAAGAGATTTGCAACAAGGCGCGAGACAGCAGGTGAAAACGGCGCTGCATGCGCTGCTGCCGCAACGCCTACTTGAGATGGTGCTGGAACTTTCTGAAATAGACAGCACATTGTCTGTAGGAGAATTGAACAAAGCAATGCGTTTGCGCTTACTGGAAACGCTAAAAGGCTTGCCCTTAACCGTCTCCGGCGCCAGAGGACTCAATGAGGCGGTCATTACGCGCGGGGGAGTCAGCGTGAAGGAAGTTAACGCTTCCACCATGGAAAGCAAACAGGTGAAAGGTCTCTATTTTGCAGGAGAAGTACTGGACATCGATGCGACAACTGGCGGGTACAACCTGCAGATCGCATGGTCAACAGGCGCGCTGGCAGGCGACAGCATAGAATAATACAGGCGGAGTCTATATTTATGAAAGAACACCTCAATATCGCAATCGACGGCCCTTCCGGCGCCGGAAAATCAACGCTTGCAAAAGCTTTAGCGCAGCAACTGAACATTCGTTATCTTGATACAGGAGCAATGTATCGGGCGATGGCACTTTTTGCCATTCGAAGCGGTGTTAGCGTTAGCGACGAACCTGCATTAAAAGAAATTTTGCAAGACGCTGATATCCGTGTGATTTATAATGAGCGCGGTCAGCGCGTGTTGCTTTGCGGTGAGGATGTTACCGACGGTCTGCGCACGCAGGAACTTGCCATGGGCGCTTCTACGGTTAGCACACATCCTTGCGTGCGGCAAAAGCTTGCGGAACTCCAACGCGAGGTTGGACGCAATTATGATGTCGTCATGGACGGACGCGATATTACGACAAATGTTTTACCGCATACGAAGCATAAGTTTTTTGTAACAGCATCTCCGGAAGTCCGCGCGGAACGAAGGTTAAAGGAATTGCGCGCGCGCGGCAACGCGGAGGAAACATTAGATCGAGTACTTGCAGATATAAAAGCACGAGATCATCAGGATAGCTCGCGCGCTTATATGCCGCTGAGAAAGACGGATGATTCGCTATTGATCGATACCAGCGAAATGACTGTGGAGGAAGCGCTAAACACGCTTATTCACGCGATCAACGAAAAGGAAGCGCTCTAACCATGCTGTATATCCTTGTGAAATATTTGCTTTCGCCTTTCTTTTGGCTGATTTATCGCCCGAAAGTTAAAAATTTCGGTCGTATGTTCATGCGCGGACGCGCAATCTTCATCTCCAATCACTTTTCGCTCGGCGATCCGATTCGTCTTGCGTTTGTTGCTCCGCGTCCTATGCATTTTATGGCGAAGCAGGAACTGTTTAATTCTCCATTAAAACGCTTTTTCTTAAAAGGATTGCTCGCGTTTCCGGTCTATCGAAAACAGGCAGACATGCTTTCGCTCAAGCAGGCGATGACAGTTCTCGAGAAAAACCATATATTCGGTATATTTCCGGAAGGACGGAGATCTCTGACGGGAGAGTTGGACTCGTTTGAAAAAGGCATGGCGTTTCTAGCGTTGCGCTGCGCTGCGCCGATTTTACCGATCTATGCTGACCCGAACTGGAAAGCGCGCGGTCGTGTTCGCATGATCGTCGGCGAACCGATCGATCCGAACGCAATTGCAAACCGATACGCCGGACGTGCGGTAGACGCGGTGACCGAGGCGGTACGCGATGCTATGCAGCAGCTAAAAAACGAATTGGAGCTTATGCCGTGATTGGCGCTCAGGGTTAAAAAATGACGATATTATTGGCGAAAAACAGCGGATTTTGTTTCGGCGTACGGCGTGCCGTAGAGATGGCGCAAAAATGCGCTTCCGAAAAAGGAACCGTCTACACATACGGGAATATCATACATAATGAAAGCGTCGTTCAGGAACTAAACGAACAAGGCATTCTTTCGGTTGACAGCATAGAGCAATTGAAAGAAGGCGACACGCTGATTATTCGGGCGCATGGCGCGCCTCCCGCCGCTTATGAAACGGCAAAAGCGAATGGCATTTGTTTAATTGATGCAACATGCCCATATGTGAAACGGATTCACCAAATTGTGCAAAGAGCATCCGGCGATGGACACGCGATCTTGATCGCAGGCAAAGCGAATCATCCTGAAGTAATTGGAATTCGCGGTTGGGCAGGAGAGAATGCAACGGTACTGGAATCCTCAACCGATGCAGAATGTTTACCGAAGTTAAGCAAAACAACACTTGTTGCACAAACAACCTTACCGGAAGAAACGTTTAACGACATTATTCGCGTATTAAAAACAAAAGTAAACGATCCGGATGACCTTGAGGTAAGAAATACAATTTGTGATACGACGAGAGCGCGCCAGGGCGAAGCGGAGAAAATTGCGCGCCGCAGCACGCGAATGCTTGTACTGGGGTCCAAATCCAGCGCGAACACACAAAAGCTCGTTGAAATATGTAAAAAACACTGCAAAAACACGTTAAACGTTGATTCTTCTGATAAACTTTTGCTTGATAAATTGCTATCCGATGATATAATAGGTATTGTTGCGGGCGCATCGACGCCGGACCGGATGATTAGGGAGGTACTACAAGTAATGAGCGAACAGGAAAAAACGACGATCGAAACCATTGAAGCGGCAGCTCCCGCTGAGGACGTCGTCGTGTCCCAGGCACCCCAGATGACCGAGGAGACCGCGGCGGCGGAAGCATCCGCTGAAGCGGCGACTGTGGAAGCGCCCAAAGCCACAGAGGACAAAGAAGCGGCACCGGAAGCCACTCCCGCAGAGACGGAAGAAGCAACGTCGGAAGAATCTGAGCAAGAAGAGAGTTCCGAATTCGCCATGGCTTTTGAAAAGACGATGACCCGCATTCATAATGGCCAGGTGATCGAGGGAACGGTAATTTCGATTGTGGACGGAGAAGTTTTCGTCAACATCGGTTACAAATCCGACGGTATCATTCCGATCGGAGAGTTCTCCAGGAATTCTGAGGAGAAGCCCGAAGAACTCTATCAAGAGGGCGACACCATTGAAGTCGAGGTC
>QKAN01000204.1 GCA_003246365.1 Clostridia bacterium | reverse complement strand
CGCTTTCCGGTGGTATCGAGGGCACGCTTCGCGCGGTCAATAAATGGCTTCTTGTACATCCAGACAACAAGCGCGGAATCGAGCTTGGCGGAAAAATCGGGATTCTCGGAGAAAACATTACGATCGCGGGATTAGAAGATTAACCCATCCAAACTTCCTTCTACCGTCTAACAATGAAAAGCAACCCGCAGTCATCTGCGGGCTGTTTTTCATTGGAATCATGATCAGTGGAGCGAGTCATTTTTGACTCATTGTAATATCTCGAGTAGCTTTGTCAAATAGCGACGCAATAATAAAACATCTATAAAAATTTCATTCGTTTGTCGGTCTCTTGCATCCTTGTTTTTTGCAAATTTGCACACACTCTAACGACTCGCACGATTGGTTCGCTTCTTAGCGTTCGATCACAAAACAAGAGTCCATCGCCTGATGGACTCTTTGTTTCTGTGTTGATTCAACTCTGAAATGCCAATCTTACTAACCAACAGAGTTTCGCGAGAGCAGAATCACGTGCTGCTCTTGCCCCACAACTTGTCTTCCGTCTCTCCTGTAACAATATGAATATCGTCCCGTTCCTGCGTTGATAAAGACGCTAATGTGCCTTCCGTTTGGAACGCTTCAATACCATGTAGAATTGCGTCGAACCGCCGTTTGTTGACCTTGTTGCGAATCGCAAAGACAAGACAAACGCCAAGCAGAACAACGGGTATCAGCACAAACATCCACTTAATGCCGGATACAAGCGAACTCTGGGCATATGCCGCCGGATTGAAATCCGCAGAAGTCGCTTTGAGCATACTATACTGCGTTTGGTCAAACCCCAACGCCTGCAAACCGAACCCCAACACCAACACAGCAACTCCGCTTGCAAATTTACGAAGAAAGGTCGTCAACCCGCTGTATACGCCTTCTCTGCGCTTTGCTGTCCGGATTTCGTCAATATCGAAAATATCCGTCAGCATCGACCAAGTTGATAGGTTGCCGGCGGAGGAACCGACTGCGATGAACCCGGAAAGGATACAAAGCGCCACAACCGATGTGTCCGTTTTAATAAAGAGGAACCCGAACATGGCAAGTATCCAAATCGGTATACCGATATAGAGCGGAAACGCTTTCCCCTTGTTCTTTGCAACCATACCCATGATAACCATAAATATGATCTGAAATATGAGAAGGACACCCATGACCAATTCGTAACTGGAGTACTTTAGCACAACGATATCGATATAAAAGATAAACAGAGCAAGTACAAGATCAACCCCAACTTGAAACGAAAGGAAAATGCCAAGATAGTTGCGATACGCTTTGTTGGCAAACGGGCTTACCCAGTCGCGAACGCGGATGGGTTCCGGCGAAGGCAGGTCTTTTTTCTCCTTTGTGCCGAGAAACGTTGCGAGCCAGCATAGTCCGAAGAGTGTCGCCATAGCGATTGCCATCACGAGATACCCGCTCTTTTGCGCGGGTCCATTCACGCTGCCGCCAAAGCTTTTGATCAGCATGCCGGGTACAATCGCAGCAATCAGCGCTGCGCCGCCGGAAAACAGCATTCGAACGGTAGTAAAGCTGGTTCGCTCATTATAATCGCTTGTCATGTCCGACAGGATTGCATTGTAAGGCACCATGACAATCGTGAATGCCGTTCCAAAGAACATGTAGGCAAATGTATAGTAGAAAATCTTCGCCATTGTGCCCTGCATCCCGAAGGAATAAAACATCAGGATGAACGACGCAAACACAGGGATAATTCCGATCAGGAAATAGAGCCTGCGTCTGCCGAAACGCGAGCGCGTCTTATCCGAAAGCCGTCCCATCATCGGGTCGGTGATTGCATCCCAGATTTTTCCGATGAATACGATCATGCTTGTCGCCACAACCGGCAGACCTTCGACAAGCACTAGGTAATTCATGTATAGCATGCTGAAAATCAGAAATGCACCGCCGCCGTAGATATCGCCAGCGCCGTAACTTAGCTTTTGAATCAGCGTGTTCTTTTTCTGTTCCATGTTACGATTGCCCTTCCCATCTAACTATTTTATACGCGCATGATCGTCCGTTTTGAATATCGTCAAAATATCGGCAGGATTTGTTTCTAGCCTTCTAGTTCGTTTATATAAATCTCTTTCTTCTGTTCTGAAGAGGAGATTGCCGCGAGTGCAAAAGCAAGCACTTCGCGTCCCCGCTCCCCGGATAGCAGCGGTTCGCGTCCATCACGAATCGACTCGATGAAATCCTGCGTAGAATGGATGAATGCATCCTGCCAGTCATGCGGAACATCCCAGTACTGCGTGATCTTGCCGTCACGGTAAAGCACCACGGGCGCGACATCCTCCAGCATCTCCGCCGTGCAGCGCGTCAACCATAGCACACCGCGCGTACCCGTTACCTCCATGCGCTCATCACACGTGTAGTATTTCCCTTTGACATACATCTCCGGCGCGGACGTGATATCCCACACGCCATAGACTTTTTTATCCGCATACTTCCACATGATCACGGCAGGCAGGTCCTGATTCACGCCCGGCAGCACAGGGGTTTCATCGATCCACGCATTGACCTTTTCTACGCTTCCGAGGAGATCCAGAAACAGCGAGAATTTATGATAGCCGTCATCAAACACGGCAGGGCCGCCGCCGCAGAGAGAACCGTTGAGCCGCCATAGCCAGCTGGAGATATCCACCTTCCAGCCTGTACGCGGGCAGTTGGCATCCTTGCCCTCTTCCGTTTTTCCCGCATGTTGATCCAGGTCAGGAATATTGTCCGAGTTTAGAGAGGCATTGCACATTTTATAGCGCACACCCTGCACCGCGCCGATCTCGCCTTGCTCGATCATCCGCTTGAGCAGCAGATACGGCGGATAGTGTACAAAATTCTCAAACACCTTGAGCACTACGCCATTTTCCTTCGCGGCTGCGATCATCTTGTCGCATTCCGAGAGGCATAGCGCCATCGGTTTTTGTACGGAGACATGTTTTTTGGCTTTGCATGCTGCAATGGTCATCTCACAATGCAGGTGATGCGGCACAAGCAGTTCCACACCCGTTACGTCCGGGTCTGCGAGTACCGATTCATACGAGTCATACACTTTCGGCACGCCGAATTCCGCCGCAAACTGTTTCGCGGTCTGCTCGTTTTTGTCAAACACACCCCAAAGGACGGCGTCCTCCCGATTCTGATATCCGGCAACATGCAGCGTCGCAATACGTCCGCAACCGACCAGAACAAATTTCATCTTATCCATATGCCACCTCTTCGTTAATAATGGGTCTCAAAGCATCCTTGCATTTTGTAGAACGCCTGATTTCAGAGTTCTAAACCGTTCCGTCTCATTTTCGATTTCTTGATTTTTTTGGAAATCGCCGATTGAATCGTTTGTCTCAAACTCAAGTAGAGATATTGGAAGTTCGTTCGATTGTGCAACTTATACTAAGAATTTGCGAATACTGAAGTGTTGATTTTATTGAAATTTTCTGTTTGGAACATACAAGAGGATCTGTTTTACCTTGTACTGCCGATTGCTGCGCTGAGCCGTTTGGTGGTCTCCGTCATGCGTTTAACATAAGACTCGATGGTTGCGGAATTGAGATTCGTCTTGGGACCGGAGACCCCAATGCTGTAGCGAACGCTGTTGCGATAGTCATAGACCGGGACCGCGATGCAACGCACACCAAGCGCTATCTCCTCATCGTCCAGCGCAAACCCAAGCGTGCGGATCTGCTCTAGATTTTTCAACAATTCCTCTTTATCTGTGATCGTGTGCTCCGTATACGCCGTAAACGTATAGTCATCCAGCAGAGCTAGTATGGTCTCCGGCCGCCGAAACGCGAGGATGCATTTGCCAACCGACGAGCAGTGCAGCGGTTCGATCATGCCAACGGTCGCCGAGAGCGCGTAATTTTTGCTCGAACGCACCTGATCCATGACATAGACGCAGTTGTTGTTATAGGCGCAAAAGTGAACACTCTCGTTGATTTGCGCACTCAGCGAAAGCAGCATTGGTCGCGCAATGGCTATGACGTTGAGATTGTCTTTCAACGCTTCACCCAGATGCAGTATCCGAAACCCCAGCCGGTATTTCTTGGTGTCCGGATCGATTCGCACCATATCCCGGTTTCGAAGTGTTTCAATCAGGCGCGAAACCGTGCTTTTATCTACGCCGAGTTCCTCTGCCAGCTCAGTGATGCCCCTACTGTTCTTCTGGGCGAGAATCAGCAGTATCTGTATGCCGCGGTCGAGCGACTGGATCATACGCCGCCTCCTTTCCGATCACCCGTCACAGGCGTTCGATATATTGAAGAATTGTCTTTGCCAACGATGCGTCCTCTGCGCGATGCAGCAAGTCGAGAAAGGCAATGCACTCTTTCAGAGGGCGTAAGATTTCATCATCCAGCGACAATACAATGCTACCCAGATCAAGATGCGTCTTTTGGGAAATATCCGCAAGCCGATCTCTGCTTTGCGCCTGACTGTCGCTGCGATGCGCCGGATACCCTGCGCCTGCCGCATCGCGGAAAAACTCGCGGAATATCAGCTTCAGGTTTAAATCCCCTGCCCAGCCGTATCCTTTGTTGAGCGGCAGCGAGATACAGTTGCCGGCGTTGATCTGCGAAAACAGCCATGCATCCAGCGGGTCGACGATTAAACCGCAAAAAACGCCGGGATACTGCATCGCACTATTGAGAAACCCCTGTCCCGTGCCGCAACCTCCGACGGCGAGATCGCAAGCTTTCGTACCCAGTAGTATTGCCGCCATAAGACCGGTTTGGATATACGTCAGTTCCGGCCCGTCGCCCTCTGCGGACATGCCCGCATTGATCAGCTCGTGCTCCGCGTGCTCTGCCAGCGCGGCGAGAATATCCGCGTTTTTCAAGCGTGCGCTTACTTCGTTCAGAACTGCAATTCGCATCGTCCCTACCCCCATTCTTATACTGTCTCTTCTGTCATTTCGCGTTCATACCGCTCGTGCCGCTCTGCCATATGCGCAGGAATCGGTACATCCCACCAACCGTACGCGTCTCCGCCGGATTCGGGGTACACGTCATAGACATCGACTTCGATGAGTGCAGGTTTTCCGCTTGCGAGCGCATGGTTCACCGCATCCGCAACGCTGCCACGTTGAGAGATTTTTTGGCTGGCAACGCCGAAGTTCTCCGCGATCTTAGCAAAATCCGGCGAATAAATCTCTGTGCCTTGTTGAAAACGATTGCCAAACGCGCAATCATCTCCCAGCACGCTGCGCTGCAAATCTTCAATTGCCATCCAGCAGCTGTTGTTCGCCAGAATGACCACGACGGGGATATCGTATTGAGCCATGGTCGAGAGTTCCTGCATGGTCATCATGAAATCGCCGTCACCAAGCAAACAGACGACCGGCTTCTCGGGAGACGCAAGCTTCGCGCCAAGCGAAGCAGGAAACGCCCATCCCATCGTGGAAAAACCGCCGGTGGTCA
Source organism: Clostridia bacterium (assembly GCA_003246365.1). Lineage (GTDB taxonomy): Bacteria > Bacillota > Clostridia > Christensenellales > CAG-138 > UBA7703. The sequence continues at coordinate 163 of QKAN01000204.1, read as the reverse complement.
GGTGTTTTTGTCCTTTGGTGAACGCGTATTCCTGAAACAGCTGCGCCTGCGTATTGCCGGAGGAAGTTGAAATGATCGTATCTTCCGGCAAACACTTTTCCAACTCACCGATCAGCTGGGATATGGTGATCTTATCAAACGTTTTTTCGCGGTTTGCATGGAT
>QKAN01000221.1 GCA_003246365.1 Clostridia bacterium | reverse complement strand
GCTATTGTGAAGAAACAGAATAATATATAGATCGCTTCGGCGAATCTCCTGTCCAAATGTTTGCGATAAATATCAGTCGCACCGTGTAGATCTTATGACAATATTGAAAAGCAACAGGCAGCGAGCGAGAATATACCCGCGCGCCGCCTGCCGCCATTTGATCTAGTTTCAGGATTCCTGATTCGCCTTTCTTTTGAGTCCTTGATAGATGAGTGTGATCGCAAGGCTGATTTCATAGAGTCCGACCGGCAAGGCAATCAAGCCCTTTGCGGCGGAATCCGGCGCGATGATACCAAAGAAATCCAGAATTCCTGCGGCAAACACCATCACGGCGGTGATCATGCCAAACACGGCAAGCGGCCGCGGTACCAGTCTGCTTTTGAATAGCAGGTAGCTATAGATCGTGGTGTTGATGCCGAGCATGAGGTTCGGGCCGATCAGAAACGTCCAGCGATGCAGGCTTTGAAACGCGATGCCGGTTGCGGCCAGATCGGAAGCCTGCGTGAGTAGCCCTGCGGCATACGCTCCGCTTAAGGTATAGAGGCCGAGGATGCCGACGAGACCTAGCATGATCACGACAGCTTCCATAAACCGGAAACCAAGATGAAACAACGCCAGATGTTCATTTGTTTTCCGCAGATACGGGAAGAACATGACGGCTGTTCCAACAGCGGAGACAACCAGCAGCAGGTCGTTTAGAACGCCGAACAGAACCTGTTGTCCGGTTCCGCTGACGACCGCGAGATACCAATCCGCACCTAAGACGGGTTGATAAAGCAGTACTGCAACAATGGAGCTTGCAGCTGCGATGATGTAAAATGCGCCAATCCAAATGGCGTGGTTTCGTTTGATTTGCATATATTCCTCCTGATGCAATGTGTTATAATTTGTCTGAATTCATCAGACAGAGGCAACCTATGGCGTTTGACGAGCTGATAAAAGAGGTTCTGGCCTATATTGAGTCGAATCTGGAAGAGAAATTGTCGCTGGATATCCTGGCGAATCAGTTTCATATGTCCAAGTTCTACTTTCATCGAATCTTTGCGGCGTTTACGGGGAAATCTCTGAGCAGCTATGTGCTCTCGCGGCGCCTCAACGCCGCAGTAAGGCTCATCCTGCAATCGGACATGACGCTGACGCAGATTGCGTATCAACTCAACTTCAGCTCGCAGGCGGTTTTCAACCGTGCGTTTAAACAGGCATATGGCGTATCGCCAAAGTCGCTCTGCAACGGCGCCGCCCGGATTGAAGTCAGCGACATCCCGCAGATTGCCAAACGGGATATCAAGAACTTCAATGGCGAGCTGATCTCCAACTTTAACATCGTTGCGTTTCAGCCGATCGCGATCAAGGGCGTGGTGTTCCAGATCGATCTAAGCGATCATGATTTCAAGACCAAGATTCGCGCGCAGGCGGATCAGCTGATGGCGAGCCTTCCGGCGGAATTGACGCCTTGGGACAAGCCGTGCTATATGATCTATTCCGACTGCATGCCGGGATCGACCAAATTCAACGTGATTTTCGGGATAGAAGCAGCGTTCGAGAGCACATTGCCGAACGTTTATCCGGCGACGGTGCCTGAACTGCTTTGCCTGACGCTAAACTATCAGGGCGATCTGCTGGAGATTGGAGACCTGTTTGCATCCGACGCGCTCAAGTTTTTGAAAATCACACGACTGACCGCAGCCAACCAGCATATCGAGCTGATCCAGCGATTCAAGCACTATCGCGACCTTTACGAGACGTATGACATCTTTGTGCCGATTACGCCGAACAGGCTGGATGAAGAAGCGTAGTTCTGTTTTCAAGGTTCACTGTGAGCATACTATCCGCGCGGCTCAATTCATTTGCAAATCTTGCTGTAATTCATCGTTCCAATCGTTTCAACAAAAAAAAGGACGCAACTTGCGTCCTTTTGTTTGTGCTGTGCGTTGATTTCTTACTCCGCCTTTTGGAATCCGTTGAACCATGCCCGCTCGGAAAATGATTGCTTCTTCGGCCTGCGGATGTCATTTGCGGCTTTGCCGATCGGCAGATAGCAGACGAGTTCATATTCTTCCGGCACGCCGAGCACATCCGCCATCTTGCGGCCGATCTTGTCCTCGTCCGTGACTTGCCCTTCGACCCAGCAGCTCTCATAGCCGAGCGAAACAGCGGCGAGCAGGATGTTTTCGATTGCGGCGGAGTAGTCCTGCACGAAATAGGTGCGGTCGCGGTAGGCGATGATGCGCCGCGTGAGTACGAGAATCATCGCGGGCGCGGTTTGGCCAACCTTGCACTCCGTCAGCGCGTTGAGCTGGCGCAGGATGTCAGGATCGTCCACGGCGATCAGGCTCGTGGTCTGTTTGTTGCAGCCGGATGGTGCGGATAGCCCTGCCTCCAGCAGCTGCTGAAGGTGTTCGCGGGGAACGGGGGTGGGGTCATATTTGCCGCGATAGCTTGAGCGGGCAAAGATTGCTTCGAGGGTTTGCATGCTGGTCTCCTTTGTGTTGTTGGGTGCGCGGTGGTTGCTATCTTGCGCGGCGCAGCACGCGCGCGACCCAGATGGTAGAAAAAATCATCAGCGTCAGCGCGAGAACAAGGAGCGCGAGGCCGATTTGTAAGTCCGTGTGGAAGAGTGTTTGGATGATGCCGCGCTGCACAAGCGTGATCGACTGGATGATGCCGACGATTGCGGCGATGAACAGGCAGCAGGTCCAGATAATCCCCATGATCTGCATCTCGTATCCGCTGGCTTTCGGCGGCGGATCGTAAGGGCTTTTCACCGGGGGAATCCGGTGACGCTTGCCGGGCGTCTCCGGGTTGCAATAGGGGCAGACGACAAAACTGTCCGTGTGCTGAAAATGCGGCACATCGCCGCAATCCGCCGGACGGTAAAACCCGGTATCGTTACAGAACAGGCATTTCACCGCTGCGGTTGGCTCGGGTTCCTGCGGGCGGGTGAGGATGTCTACCTTCGTCTTCATGGTCTCCACTCCTTTCGGGTCGGTCCAAAGAGGAAACAGAGGAAGAGAATGAAAGTTACTGGGTTGTTATTCAGTTTTCGTCGGGTTGTGTGCGGAGAGCGGCATGCTTTCTTTACTATCTATATTATAGCATGGAATCGGGAATGTGAAACAGGGATGTTGTTTTTGAGGACAAAAGAGAGAAGCAGCTTTTGGCAGAAACTCAGTTTACTTGATGCGATAAATAGAAAGAGAGAGGATGGGGCGGTGAAGGTGGGCTAGTTTATTCTCCTAATTTATTTTCACTTTTAAATTTGGTTTTTTTCTTATGATCGTTGTATAATAATTTGGAAACAATCGCGAACAAGATCTAAAATAAAATTCGAGGTGCTGTGTGTCCAGAAAGAACGATGATTTTTTTGTTGCAAAGCGCGAATGGTCGAAAGTAAAAGACGATTTATTAGGATGCTATTTGAAGCCGTACACATCAAAAATCCTCTTTACCAATAAACCATTAATGTATGTGGATTGTTTCGCGGGCAAAGGAAAGTTTGATGATGGAACCAATGGATCACCAATGATTGCTTTAGGTATTTTTGAAGAGTGTCTTCGAATATCTAACGCAAGGACGCCTTCAATTAGTAGTTGTTTTATAGATTCGAAGTATGCGGAAGAACTTCATGTAAATCTATCTCAATTTTCAAATATTACCATAATCGATGGTCGTTACGAGGAAGTAATCCGGCAGATATTAGAAAACAAAGTGAATTATAACATTTTTCTATATATTGACCCCTTCGGAATTAAGTCGCTAGATTTTAATCTTTTTAAGTATTTCGGAGATATTCGGTGTAATTCGATTGAATTACTCATTAATTTCAACTCGTTTGGGTTTCTTCGAGAAGCGTGCCGTGCACTTCCTGTAGATGATGTTGTGCGAAATGCTTATGAAGATGATGCATTCGAGGATGAGGTGGATAATGATGAAGAAATGTTTGAAGGCACCACAAAATCGATTAATGAGTTATCTGAAATTGCAGGTGGCGATTATTGGAAGGACATCGCCACAAGATTAAAAAAGAAACTAATTAGTAGTTATGCTGCTGAGAAGGAGTTTTCATCAGTTTATTGCAAGCAATTACAAAAAAAATTCAAATATGTGCTAAGTATGCCAATAAGGTTAAAACAAGGGCAACAACCCAAATATCGAATGATACATGCTTCAAACCATGTTGAAGGTTGTATACTAATGTTTGATAACATAACGAAGCGAAAACAATACTTGGGTGATATACAAACCCAAGGAAGTATAACTCTTTTTGAGATGAATGTTGAAAATGAAGTAGTTGATACACCTTCGATCCGCTTGAATTTTATCAAGCATATGAGGCAATATTCTGAATTTACAAATATTCTTAAAGTTACTGCGGATTTCATTATGGATTATGGCGTTGTTTGCGATCCAAAGGATATTCGTGTAATAATCGCGAACCTTGAACGAGAAAATGCTATACTGGTTAGGAGGACTCCGTGTATTAACAATAACGGAACTCCATATAAATCATTAATCCCGACTAGAGGTCATATAATAGAATTAAGGAATCGATGATGAACTCGATCGCTAGAAAAACGTTACTTTACAAAACAGGCGTAGAATATGGTGATTACACAATGAACCATATTCATGGTTGTTCGCATGGTTGCCTATACCCTTGTTATGCCTATTTAATGGCAAAGAGATTTGGAAAAGTGAAGACTTATTCTGAATGGATTGAGCCAATAATAGTTGGCAACACATTGGAGCTACTTGATAAAGAAATACCTAGACTGAAAGACAAGATAAAATCGGTTCAGCTTTGCTTCACAACCGATCCTTTTATGGTCGGCTATCCAGAAATTGAGGAATTGAGTGTGGCATCAATTCGAAAACTGAATGATGCTGGGATAAAATGCGTTGTTTTAACAAAGGGGTTGCTGCCTTTTGATCTGGCGGGACTTTCTCGAGAAAACGAATACGGAATTACACTTGTATCACTGGATGAGCAATATCGAGAGGAAGTTGAACCAGGCGCTGCTCCTTATGCAGACCGTTTGCTTGCTCTACGAGCATTGCATGAGGCAGGATGCAAAACGTGGATCAGCATGGAGCCATATCCAACACCGAATCTAATTCAGCAGGATTTATCTGTGATATTGGAAGCTGTAAAATTTGTTGATCGCATTATCTTCGGAAGAGCGAACTATAACAAGCGAGTTACGGAGTATAAAGAGCATCATACGTTTTACAATATAAGTGCGAATCAAGTTATTCAATTTTGTGAGCAGAATCGGATTCAATTTCATATAAAAGATAAAACAATAACAGAAGGTTAGATTCTTGAAAACGATCACTCGGTGGTCGTTTTTTTATATGAAACCAAAGAAATCCCTCCCTCCGTTGCTTTCCAACCCCCAATATGTTAAACTCTCCGAAACGAAAGTATATATAATGAATGGAGCCAGTATAATCATGCATGCCATCGTCACCGTCATCGGCCAGGATCGCGTGGGCATCATCGCGGGAATCTGCGTCGCCCTCGCGAAAATCAACGTCAACGTCCTCGACATCTCCCAAACCATCCTCGGCGGCATGTTCACGATGGTCATGCTCGTGGATATCAAGGAAGCGAGCGTCCCGTTTGGCGAGATTTCCAGC
>QKAN01000083.1 GCA_003246365.1 Clostridia bacterium | reverse complement strand
AAGGTGAATATATACTTGGTTCATGAATTTCTCCTTATGATAATCTGTCATCAGGCTTCTCTGATTACTACTTGATTTAGTATTCCATCTTATCTTACTTCAATATGCCTTTCTCGTCTACAAAAGAGATCAAAAAAGCCGAACGCTTTCGCGTCCGGCTTTGTTTCTGTTTTATCTTACTTTGGTTTCCGATACGACAGCACGTCCTTCGGACAAACATCCACGCACTCGCCGCAGAGGATGCAGTCGTAGCTCTTCACGGTGCCCGTCTTGACCGCGGCGTTGACGTCGATGCTCATCGGGCACTTGTTGTTGCACTTCTTGCAGTCGATGCAGCTTTCCGCCTTTGCCTTGATCCGCATCTGCGGCAGGTGCAGGAGTCTCCCGACCAACATACCCGCGTTCAGGAACGGACTCATCCAGCAGATGCCGTGGCAGGCGCCGCGCCGACCGAGCGTGACATCCAGCAGAAAAAACAGCCCAAGCACGAGATAATACATGATGTACTTCAGCGGTTCATCAACGGAGATGTAGTTCTCCGTCAACCGCAGCGGATCGATGCCTTTGATGCCGCCCGCGAGGACAAAGCCCGCGACGATGACCCCGAACCACACCGCGAAGATCACATATCGCACGATCCTAAGCCGCTTTGCGTTAGCGGGCTTCGGGTTCACGGTCTGCGCAACCTCCGCGACGCCGCCCGCCGGACACAACCAACCGCACCATGCACGCCCGAAGAACATGCCGGAAACGAACAGCACAAGAAACATGATTGCGCTGCCGGAGAGCACGCCCGCGAACGCGCCGTCAATGGAGACATACGGCGAAAGAAAGTTCATTGTAATAGGAAAGAGTGCCAGAGAGACATACAGCAAAATTCTGCGAATTTTTTGTCGCATACGAGTTTACTCCTTATCGTTTCATATAAAAGTGTTATTTCTTGTCTAGCTTATCTTGCGCTTCGCGTTGACGCGCCTGCTTTTGCTCAAAATAGTTCCGCGTTTCACGGCACCAGTCGAGATAAGCCGTGTTCACCTTCTGCCCGAAGTCGATGACGCGGAGCACTTCGCGGTGGTTCTCGTCGTCGTCCGGAATACGCTCCAGCTCCTTTTGAAAAAGCCCCAGAACATACAGCTGCTGCGCATGGCTCTGTTCAAACGCGGCTAGATGGCCGAGCATGACTTCCGGCGCGGCATAGTTGGAAAAATACGTCTTGAGCAGAATTTCCAGCCGCAACGACTCCTTCTCCACCGGCTGACCAAGCCACGCAACGAGCGCTTCCTTGCCTGCGGGCGTGATTTGATACGTCTTTGCCGCGCGGCCGCCTGTGTGCCTCTGCACGCATTCTTCCGCGAGCCCTTCCGCCGCGAGCGATTTCAGCGCGGGAAAAATCTGCCCGAAGCTTTCGCTCCAGAAAAACTTAAACCGGATATCGACGAGCTTCTTGATCTGGTAGCCGCTGAGCGGTTGCTCCGCCAATAACCCAAGAATCACATAATCTGTCTGCCGCAAACAAGCACCTTCTTTACATCTGTTAGATATATTATACTTACGCATTTCGCGATGTCAATACGTTAGATATATCTTTTTGATATATTCGTCATTTGCATAGAAAAAACCGCCCGAAGGCGGCTTATAAAAATCATTGCACCGAAGTACAAATGTATAAACACCGCTAATCAAAAAGTTAGCAGCGGTTCATTTCTCTTGCGAGAAAATCAATTGGGGGTTGCTATTGCGCCACCATCTTTGTCATCACTTTCGACTTTCATTAGATCCTCTTCAAATCCATTAGAAAACAGGTATTCTCTACTTGGCCCATCATTCAAATGCGCAATTACACTCAGATATAAATCTTTGAACCTAATATCATAATCTGCTAACTCTTTTAATTTACTTGTGTAATGCAGAACTTTTGTAAATTCTGAGCTTTTATCGATTTTGTCGAGCGCACGACTAAGTGCTAACCCTTTATCAAAACAATAAAGTTCATGTGCTTTTCCTAGAAAAAGTCCTTCCATGGAAAGAACGCGATCTGTATTTTTTATGATCTCAGAGGGGTCGCTTAAAAATTGAATAACAGTTGATAGCGAACCAAGATAATGAACTAAATCTAGTCCATACTCAAAGGATTCACAATACAATTCATCTAAAAAACTATAAATCCCTTCTTTAATTGATCTGCTTACTTCTATCGTTTCATCAATATTGTCACCAAATTTATCAACAACAGACAGAATCTCAGAACGCCAGGTGTAGTGGTCATAACTCAACGCCTTGGAAACACTTTGTTCCTGAAGACGTTTCTTAACTCGCGTATTTTTGTTCCTACAGCCAAGATCAATTTGCGCAATTAGTACTTCAAACTTAATCGAAACATTATCCATTTTTTCTGTTAATGATTGAGCTTCAAAAAAGTCTTTCTGAGCAAGTTCATATTCTGACGTAATTTTCATTCTTTTTAACAACATGTTGCATCGAATGATTTTAGCATAAGTACTTAGATTCTCAACTTCTTTTGTGTTAGAAATAATCTCATTTATATAACTCAGTTTCACTTCATCGCTTTCTCCGAAAGCAGCAATTAACCTTTGGGCGCGCAATACTAAATCATCATTACCGGTCCCCCATTTAATGAGAGATAAAACATCTTTTGCAACAAGTATAAATCCGTCAATATTATTGGCTGAGAACTTCGACGAAATATCAAGTAATTTGCCTATAACAATACTGTATTGCGAACTATCTTGAACATCATTTTTATGCGATAAAAGAAAAGAAACTACCTTCATACGAAGATCTATTATGATTCTAGCCTCAGATATTATGTCCTCTTGATCTAAAAGTTGCATAATAATTGACTGCAGTATATAAATATAATCTGATGAACTAAGCGTCATATCATTTGCAAAACTATTTACTAAATCAATTGCGCTAATATAATCTTTTTTCGAAGAAGCTAACTCAAGAAGCTGAATATTCTTCTCGCTCAAAGTTTCATTGGCTCCACGCGTCCCTAATCTCTCCGCCCAACGTTTAAGATAAAAAACATCCTCGTTGTCAGGCAAAGACTTCTTAATCTGCTCTGAAAAGTATAATGCCGGATTCGAAAGCAACGTTGGTGGTGTAATGCTAAGGTTTGCAACCAACTTGCCAAAAAAAAGAGTTGCCGGTATAGACTCATGTTGTATTTTTGATTCGGTCTCGGTTATTGAGAAAATCGGATCACCAGAAGTATGAAATGCTCTCTCGCCATGTTCGGGAACTACAAATTGTATAGAGTTGCTATTCTTAAGCCAATCAGGCGCACGTTCATAGTCATCTTTTGAAAAACACACCCAAATGTATTTGTATGGCATGGTATGTTGAATCCGTTCTTGGATGCAGTTCATAATCACATCGCCATCCCATCCACTATAACCGACAATGATCGGGGCCTTTGATAATAAAAATTTTCGCAAAGCGAACGCTGAACTAGAAACGTCTGAATGATTCGTGACTTCTTGTATTTCGCATTCAAGGTTAGCGCAATCATAAAATCTATAAGATCCGTGTACATGAGCTATTTGTATGCTTTCACTCTCGACCTCAAGTACTAGATTATCTCTTGGATTATCAGCAATAAAAAGATCCTCGGTGCCAAAAAGACTTAATGCTTTCTCAAGGTTTTCATCGAAATTCGTTGTAAACACTGTGTTAGTAACATCTCTTGAATAGAGCACTTGCGCTAATAACATCGTTGCAGCTGAAATCTTGGATTTTTTAATCATAGTTTGAAAGTAATTGCTTCTGTCTGCCTTATTTGGATAAGCTTTTTCGATCCAAAAGGAATAATACTCCATTCCTTTGCTTTTGTGTTTTTCTGACTCTTTTACTAAATTATCGAAATATGTGGGATTTGATTTGTTCCGTTCCTCAACCTTTTTCATACAGTTTTCGATAATAGTAGATGCAACAGGAATCTCAGGATATGAAACTCCCGCTCCAATTATGAAAAAATATGGTGAACTATGATTATTTTCTCTTGAAAGCTCCAATGTTGTCCTTACCAAATCCATTGCTTCATCAAGATTTATGACATTACTACTCATAGTTACCTACTTTCAGGTTTATAATGTGTACGTAAATAATTATATCACAATCTATATTTGTATAACCTGCTGATTTTTCTAAATATCTCAGGTTGCCGTAATACTAGTCACTTCACAAGTAATGTATGTCAACAAAATTTTCCTGCTAAAATAATTCCCGCTACCTAGCAGCGTTTGCCGCGACAGCGACCGCGTCCCAAACGCTCGAGAACGGCGGCGCATAGCCAAAGTCCGCAAAGCCCAGCTCGTCCGTGGTCATGCCGCGATCAATCGCAATCGCAATGGGATTGATGCGCAGCGCGGTGTCTCGCGTGCCCATCATCTGCGCGCCGAGCAGCACGCGATCCGTCGCGCCGTAACAAAGCTTGATCTCGATATCGCAGGCGTTTGGATAATATTGCGGGTGGGAATGCGCGCGCACCGAGACGCTCTTTGCGTCGATCCCCGCGGCCTTTGCCTCCGCCTCTGTGATGCCCGTTTTCGCAAACTCCAAGCCGACGCAGCGGAGCATCACCGTGCCCAGCGCGCGGTCATACGGCGCGTCCTTGCCAACGAGGCAATCTCCAGCGAGCCGGCCTTGTTTGTTGGCATAGGTGCCGAGCGGCATATAGACCGGCTTATTCAGCAGCATGCTCCAGACGCTCGCGCAGTCGCCTGCGGCGAAAACGTCCTTTTCGCTGGTTCGCATGTGCGAATCAGTCTCGATTGCACCGTTGGCAAGCTTTCGAATTCCCTTGGCAAACGATGTGCTTGGTTCCACGCCGATGGAGATGATCACTACGTCCGCGTCATGGCCGCCGCGCTCGGTTGCAACGTGCGACACGGCCTCATATCCGGTAAACGAATTGACGCGCGCGTTGAGGTGTACGTTTACGCCATACTTCTCCAGCTCGGTCTTCGCCGCGCGCGCAAACTCCTCGTCAAACCCCGGCAGGAGTTGTCCCGATGTTTCAATGATATGCAGGCTTTTCACCTTTTTCAGCAGGCAAGCTTCGGCAAGCTCCAGCCCGATCGCGCCACCGCCGATGATCACCACACGCGGATGCTTGTGCTCGATCGCCGTGCGAATCTGCTCGGCGTCCTGCAGGGTTTTCAACGTGAATATATTCGCCTTGTCCGCGCCGGGCACATTCAACTTGCGCGCGGCAGCGCCGCTTGCGATCAGCAGGCGGTCATAGTTCTCGGAAAACGCATGTTCCGCGTCGGTTGTACCGAACACGGTCTTGGTTGAAAAATCGATGCCCTCTACCTTATATCCCGTGCGCATCACAATGCCGCTCTTTTCAAAGTCGGCAACGGATCGAATGCGCACCAAATCAAGATCGTTGTTCAGCCCAGCGATATAAAACGGGAGTCCGCACGCGCCGTACGATACCTCCTGCGTGGCTTCCAGCACGACAACCCTGCTGTCCGCTTCCTTTCGTTTGATGCGCGAAGCCGCGCTCATTCCCGCCGCGTTTGCGCCGATGATGACTATCTTCATGTCGCGTCCTCCTGCATGTCTCTTCTAATATCGTACCACGTTGTGCCAAAATAGCAAACGGCTCCGGCAAAATACCGGAGCCATATTGG
>QKAN01000025.1 GCA_003246365.1 Clostridia bacterium | reverse complement strand
TGATGGGGGATTTTCAAATGAAACAGGTGATCATCGTTGGCGCAGGCATCGCGGGAATTACCGCCGGCATCTACGCAAGACAGAGCGGGTTTGATGTGACGATTTACGAAAGCCACACCATCCCGGGCGGCGCCTCAACCAGCTGGCGCAGAGGGGGATATTACTTTGAGGGCGGATTACACTGGCTGACCGGTTCGTCGCCGGAATCACAGCTCTACAGGCTCTGGCGCGAGGTGGGTGCGCTGGATGACTCTGTAGACGTATATAACCGAGATCCGTTCTTTAACTATGAGTTGGACGGCGTGCGTGCATGCCTCTATCGCGATATCGAGAAACTGCGTAAGCATTTGACGGAACTTTCGCCGGAGGACCGACGGGAGATCAACAAGCTTTGCGCGGACGTCAAGCGGTTCACGAAGATGGAGATGCCGGTCATGGATCTGCCGAATCTCAAGTCGAAGTATCCGGTGAAGGTTCCGATCTCAAAACTGCTTGCGATGCTGCCCGCTATGCCGCGCATGAAGTACTATCAGAATTTATCGACACAGGAGTACAGCGAGCGGTTTAAAAACCCTGTGATTCGAAATCTGATCTGCAACATGATTGGTGAGCAGTACAGCGCAACAGGCGTGCTCTTTACAATTGCTACGCTTGCCTCGGGTGATGGAGGATATCCGACCGGCGGCTCGCTCGCGATGGCGCAGCGTATGGCGAAGAAGTTTCTTTCGCTCGGCGGAGCGATTCAATATCGTACGAGGGTTGATCAAGTCGTCGTTGAAAATGGCGTGGCAAAAGGCGTGGTGATCGACGGCGATGTGGTCGCGGCGGATGCGGTGATTGTCACAAAGGATACGCTCAGCGCAATCGACGATCTGTTTGTCGAGCCGATCCATGAACCGTGGGCGGAACAGATGCGCAGCAACACATACCCGATGATGGATGTGTTTGTCGGCCTCGGCGTACAGGCGGATCTATCGGAATTGCCCGCAAACTGCTATTTCCCGGTTGAGACGCCGATTCAAATTGGAAGCGTGCGTTACGATAGTATCGGGTTCAACAACTACGCGGGCTTTGCCGGATACGCGCCGGAGGGCGGAACGGCGCTTACACTCGCGCTGGTTGGCGACACCTATGATTTCTGGAAACAATGCAAAGAGAACGGCTCTTACGAGACGGAGAAGCAGAAACTCGCGGAACATATCATTCGCGAGTTGGAGCAAAAGTATCCGCAGATCAAAGGGAAAGTTGTGGTTTGGGATGTCGCTACGCCGTTGACCTATGAGCGGTATCTCGGCTCATACAAAGGTAGCTGGATGACGGTCACGAAGAAAGGGCAGGGGGATATGCGCTATCCGTGCAAGCCGGAAAGCATTTCAAACCTATACTTCGCCGGCCAGCGTCTGACAGCGCCCGGCGGTTGCCCGGTAGCGCTCTTCACAGGACGCACGGCAGTGCAGCATCTTTGCATCGATACTGATTCTGTATTCCAAGCGAATCTGTAAGCCAAAGAATGGGGGAACAAAAAGAGCGGGACAAATCCGCTCTTTTTTGTTTGCTTTAATCTAGATTGATCGAAGGAGATATGTAGTATTGGAACCCTTCTTCACGGCAATAATCTTCAATTGCGCGGATTAGCGCGCTGCTAGAACCGGCATATTCCGTCAGATACACAACCAATCCGGCTGATTTACAACGGGCAAGGTATGCTTGATAATAGTCGGAATTGCTTGAATCCTGCCGGATCAGCTTACCGCGATCAAAGTCGATGTTCGTAAAAACACATTCCTGATTCACGCCTGTGATGACCGGATTGGGCTTGTCCGCATCCAGCATGGCTTTTGTCACAAACACGTCGCCGCCGTTGATGAGCACGGGTTTTTCATACTGCGCGAGCGTTTGCAATATCGCGTTCAGACCGTCGAAAATCGCACTCGTCGGGTAGAGATAGTAAACGTCCGCGTTGTCCAGAAAGAACCCGTCTACGCCTTTCTCCGCGAGCGATTTTGCCTCGTTTGAGACGAATGTCTGCCACTCCTGCCGCGAGACATCGACCCAGTATTCGTCCGGCCAATTGTCATAGGGAGAGAGGATGCAATCCTGAACGGATTCATATCCATCGCGGAATGTTTCGATGCTGCCGATGTTGAGATAGGTATAAACGTTTGTTCCGTTTTGCTGAAGTTGCGCGATCTCTTCTTGCGTGAAATACTGCGCGTCGATGACGACGGTTTGATACCATGCGAGCTTGTCGATCTCTTCGGGATTGACGCCGAGAAACACGCCGTAGGGATGATCGCTTACGGGTTTCGAGCATGCGACGCACGTTAAGCATAGGAGAAGAGCAATCAATAGAGAAAGACGGATTTTCCTCATATCGGCTGCCCGATCCGATCAAGAATTTGAAGGCATAGGTAAGTCAAATATGGGGAAGCGGTCTTCTTTTGTCCAAAGTCCCAATCCTTCATCTTCATATAGATGGATTCGGGAACGAAAAATCTGTCGTCACGCTGCTTGCTTTTGATCAAGTCGATCATCTCAAGAAAACGCGGATTGCTGTGATTGAAAGGAAACTTGCTCAGCACACCGGCAACGCTGACAATATCATACCAACAGGACGGCGCTTTCAGCTTTCTGAAGTCGGTTCCCATATGAAATAGATACGGATGCTGCTCCCGGCTCGTCGACCAAAGTTTTAGAAGCGCTTGCGATGATGCTTTTGCGATCGACGAATCGCGGTAATCCGGAAGATAGGACAACAGGTCGGTCATTATCAATGTCGCGTACGGACAGCAGTCGTCCTTTTTTCCGGGGCCTCGAAACCTACCCAACTCAGGAGAGGCCGCGCACGGAAAGCCATTCTCTCTGTAAAGCGAAACAAGGTATTCAACGCCCGGCTTGATGTGTTCTTCGTACGGTACACCAGCTTTGATGAGCGCGATCATAAGATTCGGCGCGTCGCAAAGGCACCAGCTAAAGCCATCTTCGCCGGTTCCGCCGAATTGCTTTGGGACATTGATCATCGAATAGTAAACGCTGTTATTGTCTTTGTGCGCTAGAATTTGATCGATTGCCGATTGAATCTGCGGAATACTTGTATCAAACCCGAGGTCAAGCAAGAACAGCAGCTGCTGTATCGGCAGCGTTGGATCTTTGTGACTCGAGATGCGCGTGCTGTGAAACGCTGCCACTTGTTCCAATGCGCGCTGAATCTTTGCATCCATCAAGGCTGATTGCAACAACGCGATCTGATCCTTTTTCTTCGCGTGAAGCAGATTGGTCTGTATCGCGTACTTCAGCCAGTCTTCGCTGTTCTCATATAAAGCCTCAATCATCTGCGCCGCTCCTTTTACGATTAAGATTCGCTTATGTTTGGCTTATTAAGCTTCTTTTCCGTTCATGATGAGGTTTGTCAACGCCTCGATTTTTCCATATACGATCATGCGATCCCCGGCGAGAATCTGCGTGTCTGCGAGCGGGAAATCGATCATTTCAGAACCGCGGTCGATTTTTAACACCTGAATGAAGTGCTCTTTCAGATGCAGCTCGCGCAGCGTCTTTCGGCAGATGAAACTATCCGTGTCGACGATCAGCTCGTAGATGCTGAATTCTGGGCTGAGGTTCAACAGCTGGTCGATGCGGTTGTTTGAGTTAATCTTCTTAATTTTGTTCTTGAGCAGCCGTTCCGCAAAACGATCAAATCGCCTGGAAAGGCTATCCACTTGCGTTGCAATGATGATGATTACCAGAACCACGGTGAGCGCAATCGAAATGCTCAGCAGGTCCTTGGTAGCGTTGGTCAGCACATCGAAAAGCAGCGTGATCAACGTGATCTGCGCGACATAGCTCACGACCATGAGGATGCTTGCGATTTTCCGTCTGGTTGGGTGCTGCACGATCAGCTCGGATTCACGCGAGGTAAACCCCGTGTGCGTCAGAATGGATATGATCTGAAATCTTGCTTTGCTCAGCTCCAGACCGGTTAGCTTCATCACGATCGCGATGATTTCGATGAGGAGCCAAAGCATGATAAATATGACGAGGAAGATAATGAGACTCATTCTGTAGTTCGCATGCGTAAAGCCGGAAAACATGCGCTCCTTTCTTCGATTTTATAGATTATAAAAGTATTATGATAGCAATGAACGTTTGTTGAAGTAGATTGGTAAATATACTTGTATTATAACATATCAAAAAAACAAGCCGGAGAACCGACTTGTTTGAGGTGGTGGGGGAATAAGGGGTGATTTTGCGACTTTTTTCCTGATCAAATGTTATTTACTTTAATACTTGGTCTGGTCTTTTAGATAATAAACCTGCTTCATGTTCTCGCCGAATATGCCAACCTTTTGCGTATCGGGATAGAAGCAGACTTCCGGGTAGTGGAAGGTGTCGAAGTCGAGGTAGAGGAGAGGTTCGGTTTCGGAGAGGTTCGTGAGCTGGTGTGCGCCCGTTTCTCCGGTCGGGAAGAAGATGGAATCACCTGCGGCGACTTCCTGCTCGCCTTCCGGCGTGCGGAGAAGACCACGACCGTTGAGAATGAAGAAGCATTCCTCGTTGATCGTGTGGTAGTGGTAGGGGAAGCCTGCTTTCTTCGGCGGGAGCTTGATGAGGTTTGCATAGCAACCCTTCCCTTCGGAACGAGGGATGAGTTCGATCTTATCGAAATCGTAGATTTCGTGATCCGGTCTGCGCGTCCAGACGGCGTCCGGGGAGTTTGTGTGGCGGATGATGGGCATAGGTAATGTATCCTTTTAGATTTTTACTATTAATATAAAGACATTACTGAAATCAAAACATTGAATTCTTTTCGTGTAATTTATGCTGAAAATACGCCGAATAAATACTTTCTTGAAAATTTCTTTAAACTGTGTCAAAAAAATTATCTTCGATATCTAATGTCAAGCGCGATATGTTCCATATCAGGATAAATGAATCCTTGATTAATACCACAGAAGTCAAGGTGCTTTAGCAAATCTTTTCGAATATAAGATGGAATAATTATCTTATATAAGGTCTCGTCATCACAAAAATCTACAAGCTTTTTCTTGGTGTTATGGACCGTAAAAGCAGATTGCTGGGAGTACATTCTTAGATCATTTTGCACTGAACAACAGGCAATGATTTTGTCTTCAAATACTGGTTCAATGACTTCCTTCTCTTTAAAGGCACGAACTAGCATTCGTTGAACAGTGTATGCGTCACTAGGGTATATATAGGAGCCAAATCCCATCTTTTCATTCAAGACACTAGGACGTAAACACCAAATACATGCGTCCGTATCAACTCCCTGGTTAAAATAATTCTCCACTGCAAAATACATAGCGATTAAAGGAGACATGCTCCAATCCAGTAGTCGTGTTGGAAGCCAGTAGTGCTGCATCATCGACAGCCATGCGGAGTAATTCTCTTTTTGTGGTGGATTAGGTAATATCTGTTTAACTCTAATGTAGAAATCATTTGTAATAATGTGTTCAGAGTCAGGGTGACTTCTTTGAACCGATGGAATTAAATCCCAAATAGCATTAGGTTGTCCTCGAAACCATATGCGACTTTCGTTTCGAGAGTACAGCATTTCAATTGTTTCCATCAGACTATTGATTGATTTAATAGTAAGAACTTCCATAATGTTACCTTTCGTTTTTCTGTATTATATACTAACTAAACAGAAAATGGTAGTAAAAAAGCTCTCCATTTCTGAAGAGCTTTTCTGGTGCAGGAAACAGGACTTGAACCTGCATGAGTGTGACCTCACACGGACCTGAACCGTGCGCGTCTGCCAATTCCGCCATTCCTGCAATGGTGAGATGATTGGTGGATGGGGATGGATTCGAACCATCGAAGTCT
>QKAN01000029.1 GCA_003246365.1 Clostridia bacterium | reverse complement strand
AACGCGGAGCGCGCGAGGATGTTTTTGTTTCGGACAGTATTGACGTTGCTTTGCCGAAAAAAAGCGCGGACGTGTGCATTCTTGCGACCGACTCTTTTACGAAAGATGTATTTCCAAAGCTTGTTACCGTTCTCTCGCGCGGCGTTAACGCCATCAGCACCGCGGAGGAGATGAGCTTTCCCGCCGCAAAAGAACCGGCGCTTGCCATCGAAATTGACCAAATCGCAAAAGAAAACGGCGTAACCGCGCTTGGCACCGGGATTAATCCGGGACTGATGATGGATCTATTGGCAATTTGCCTGACCGGATGCATGACAAATGTGGACAAAGTCACCTGCAAGCGCGTCAACTCGCTTTCTCCGTTCGGGCCGTTGGTAATGCAGGAGCAGGGCGTCGGGCTCACACCGGAAGCGTTTGCCGAAGGCGTTGAGAAGGGGGAGCTTGCGGGCCACGTCGGCTTCGCGGAAAGCGTTGGCATGATTTCGCAGGCAATCGGTTGGAAGATCGATCGATTTGAACAGCAGATGAGCCCGATTTTAACCCGTGTTGACCGAAAATCGCCATATGGGTTTGCGGCGCAGGGAAACGTCGCCGGCGTCAACATGACCGGACAAGGTTTTGTTGGCGACGATGTTATGATCGATATGATTCATCCGCAGCAGATCGAACCGGAACTCGGCGGCACACAGACAGGAGACTATATCACGCTGGAAGGAACGCCGCCGGTTCATATGGCAATTCAGCCGGAAGTGAACGGCGGAATCGGAACCATCGCGATGTGCGTGAATATGATTCCGCACGTTATCAACGCGCGAGCTGGATTGAAAACGATGATCGATCTGCCGGTTCCGCATGCGATTATGGGCGATATGCGGGATCAGATAGAAGAAGGACTGCTGGGTTAACGAGAAAAAAGAGGAATATCAAAATGGCAGAAAATGGCGATTGGGTTCGAATTCATAACGTCATATTAACGCCGGCAGAACGTGCGTCTGCCGTGCCGGACGACACAAAAGCTGTTCCGCTTGAACTCTGGACAAAAGGATATTTACAAACAGACGCGAACATCGGCGAAAACGTTCAGATCGTGACGAGAACTGGCCGGATCGTATCTGGAGAATTGGTAGAGATTGATCCGCATTATTCACATAGCTTCGGAGACTTTGTGCCGGAGCTGCAGCAGGCGGGCGACGAGGCGTTTCACTTCTTATTTGGAGGTGACGTAGAATGAAGCAAAACAACAGTTACGAATCCGTTTTGGCGCGAAAAGCGGAGATCATACGCGCGGCAGTCGGTGTCGATTATCACCAATTCGAGAGCGGATCCATTGCGTTCGATTACGAGGCAATGATGGCGTCAACGGGATATACGCTGGAAGACGTGATCGAAATTCAACGCGGCTATGCAATCGGCAATACGCCGTTGATTGAATTGAAAAACATGACTGCGCTTGTGCGAAAGTTGAGTAAATCCGGTTATGGCGCGCGTATCTTCGTCAAAGACGAAGCCGCGAATCCGAGCGGTAGTTTTAAGGTTCGCCGGGCAACAACGAGTATTTACCACGCAAAAAAGATGGGGTATCCCGGCGCGCTGACCGCGACGAGCGGCAACTACGGCGCGGCGGTTGCCAGTTGCTGCGCAAAGAGCGGACTACCGTGCATCATTGTGCAGGAGTGTTACGATTCCCGCGGCGTTGGTCAGCCGGAAATCATCGAAAAAGCAAGAAAATGCGAAGCCCTCGGCGCGGAAGTTGTGCAGTTGACAGTTGGGCCGGAGTTGTTTTATATGGTGCTGCGCATGCTGGAAGATACCGGCTATTTCAACGCCTCGCTCTATACGGCGTTTGGCATTGCAGGCATTGAAACGCTCGGTTACGAGGTGGCAAATCAATGCCGCGAACAACTCGGAAAAGACCCCGACGCGGTTGTCTGCACCAATGCTGGCGGCGGAAATTTGACCGGAACGGCACGCGGTTTAATCAAGGCAAATTGCAGCGCGCAGGTCGTCGCCGCGAGCGTTAACCTGAAAGGGCTTCACATGGCGAGCGACACGCAATTTAACCGAAAATCGTTTACAACAGGACACACCGGGTTCGGCATGCCGTTTTCCACATGGCCGGATCGCAGCGACGTGCCAAGAAGCGCGGCTCGACCGCTTCGATACATGGATCGTTATGTGACGGTGAATCAAGGCGAAGTGTTTTATACGACAGAACTGCTTGCCCGCCTGGAAGGAATTGAACGCGGGCCGGCGGGAAACACAAGCCTTGCCGCAGCGATTTCATTGGCGCAGGAATTACCGGACGACGCGGTCGTGGTCGTACAGGAAACAGAGTATACAGGTGCGGGGAAACACGGTAGCGCACAGCTTTCGTTTGCGCGTCAAAACGGAATAAAGGTATCTCTTGGCAACCCGACAGATGAAGTAGCAGGCGAAAGTATTCTTCTTCCGGCGCATCCGTCCTTGCTGCATGCGGTCGATGTGGATATGAATCACATGCGCCGTTCGCTGATTACGCACGCCGCTTCAACGATCGATCACGCACCGACGGAACAGGACATTGCGTTTCTCGCAGAGGAGACAAAATCGAGCGAGATGTTTGTGAAAGACACGCTCAACATCAACTGATTTTCACTCGAACTATTTCGGGAGGGGTTATGATCAAACGCGAAGACGATTTTCTACAGAGACGATCGCATCTTGCCCAATTGAGCGACGATGAATTAAAAGCACGTTTCTGGTTGTTGACAGAGCAACTTGTCGATCCGCTTATAACGCTTGCAAAAGAAAACACATCGCCTGCCATTGAGCGCAGTGTTCTGCTGCGGATGGGATTTTCCTCATTGGAGGCGAAGGCGATTGTTGACGGCTGCACAGAGAAAAGCCTGCTGGGTCATGGCGCGGGAAACGTCGTTTATCGTTATGCAAAGCATGCGAATCTGCAGATTCGCGAGGCGGGACTTGCGCTGATGAATCCCGCAAAACTGGAAGATGCCGCAAAGTTGTTCGGAGGTGTCAAATGAGCGAATACCGTTTGCCGCCGGATGAAAATATCGATATTGAAAAGATACTGCAAGATCTGGAACATTATCGGCCGCGCAGAAAAGGCTGGACATGGCGCGAGCCTGCCCCAAATCTGACGATGGGGCCGTTTTCGTATCACGATTGCAGCAAACCCCTCAAAGACGGCGTACCGTTGCCGCCGGCACACTATTTTGGAGATGTCGATCCGCAACCGATGCCTGTTATTACAACAGAGATCGCGAGCGGTCGTTTTGAGGACGATATCCGCCGCATGCGCATGGCGGCGCACCACGGTGCAGATCATATCATGGTTATCCGCACGTCTGGTCAAAGCCACTTTGACGGATTGATAGAGGGAACGCCGCAGGGAAGCGGCGGTGTGCCAATTTCCCGAAAGCAGGTGCGCGCACAGAGAAAAGCGCTGGATCTGATCGAGGATGAGGTCGGCAGACCGATTAATTACCACAGCTATGTCAGCGGCGTTGCCGGACCGGACATTGCCGTTATGTTTGCGGAAGAGGGCGTTAACGGCTGCCATCAGGATCCGCAGTACAACGTAATTTATCGCAACATCAACATGGTTCGCTCGTTTGTGGACGCCGCAGAGAGCAAGCAACTCATCGCCTATGCCAACATGGCGCAGATTGACGGCGCGCACAACGCAAACGCCACCGCGCGCGATGCCTGGAAAGTGATGCCGGAGTTGATGGTGCAACACGCGATCAATGCGCTATACAGTAATAAGGTAGGCGTGCCGAAAGAGAACATCTGCCTTTCCACCGTGCCGCCGACGGCAACGCCGGGGCCGTGCGTCTATATGGATTTGCCATATGCGGTAGCGCTTAGAAGATTGTTTGCAGGATACCGCATGCGCGCGCAGATGAATACGAAGTATATTGAATCCAGCACGCGGGAAGCAACGGTAACGCATGTTCTGAACATGGTCGTCAGCAAGCTCACCAGCGCGGATATTCAGTCCACTATTACGCCGGACGAGGGACGAAATGTTCCTTGGCATATCTACAACATAGAAGCTTGCGACACCGCAAAACAAACGCTTGTCGGGCTCGACGGTTTGATGAAAATGGTGGAGCTCAAGAAAGACGGTTATCTGGAAGAGAAAGCCAGAGAATTGACCGAACGCGCCGTGTTGTTTTTAGAAGAAATGGTAGAAAAAGGCGGCTATTTTGCAGCGGTTGAAAGCGGCATGTTTGTGGACAGCGGACTGTTTCCGGAGCGAAACGGAGACGGTATTGCACGGAAAGCGGACGGCGGTATCGGAGCGGGTACGGTTATCCACCGTGAACCGGATTATATGGCGCCCGTTACCGCGCATTTTGGCACAAACAATGTTTTGCAATATGGCGGATACCCAGACGATCCCGCTAAACTCATCGATGGATGCACACTGGAAAAGCCGGAAAAGATTGTTTATATCGATGAACTGGATGAAGAAGACAATGTGTATCTTCGCATGGCTTCGGTCAAGGATTTTGCGCAGCCAAATGCAACCAAACTAAAACCCGAGATGGAATGGTTGGCTGATGGAACGGTGATGCTGACGTTGTGTTTTCCCGCGGAAAAGAAAATTGCAGAAGCCGCCGCAATTGAATGCGCGCGCCGAATGGGGTTAAAGGACATCGCTGTAATATCGCGTGAGATTCTCCATCGCGCGGAGGGGACGCGCATTGAGCTAAAAGGCAAGGTCGATTTCGATATCGACATTCATTCGCTCGTAATTCCGCCCGAACCGGACGTCTTGGATGAAGACGAGCTTCGCGCGGCCATAGAAAACAAACCGATGCGCGTGGTTTGCGGCACAATCGGAGAAGACGAACACTCGGTCGGCTTGCGGGAGATTATCGACATCAAGCACGGCGGTATCGAAAAATACGGAATTGAGGTGCATTATCTGGGCACGTCTGTTCCTCCGGAAAAACTCGTCGGTGCGGCGATTGAACTCAACGCGGATGCCATGCTTACATCTATGATCATTTCCCACGACGACATCCACTATAAGAATATCGCCCGTATCGACCGCATTGCGCGGGAGATGGGCGTGCGCGATCAGCTGATCTTTGTTGCGGGCGGCACGCAGGTGGAAAGCGACGCGGCGAAAGCGGCGGGTGCGGACGCGGGCTTTGGCAGAGGAACGCATGGTAACCATGTTGCTACGTTCCTGATGAAAGAACGCGACCGGCGCGAAGCAGAATAAGACCATGTATGCAGATATTTTAATCGCAGAAATCGGATCAACCACAACCGTTGTCAGCGCGTTCCGGCTCTCAGGGGAACCGATGTTCCTTGAACAAGGGCAGGCGGCGACGACGGTGTTGGAAGGCGACGTTCGAATTGGACTGACGAATGCGATTTCCGCATTAAAAGAGCGGATCGGAGTAAACGAGCTTTCTTACGGCGAGTTGTTCGCCTCGTCTTCCGCCGCCGGCGGATTGAAGATGTGCGTACACGGATTGGTGTACGACATGACGGTCAATGCGGCGAAAGCCGCAGCGCTCGGCGCGGGCGCAATTGTTTGGCAAACGACGGCGGGTAAACTCACGCAGGCCGATCTCGACGAACAGTGCGCAATCAAGCCGAATTTGATTTTGCTTGCTGGCGGTACGGATGGCGGAGAACGGGAAACCGCACTCTTCAATGCGGAACTGATTGCGAAAGAAGGCACAGGCGCACCTGTTCTCTACGCGGGAAATGTGCAGAATCAGAGCGCTATTAGACAGATATTCGATCGGGCTGGCGTGCCGGTCTATCTTGCGGAAAACGTATATCCTCGGCTGGATGTGCTGAACATCGAGTCGGTGAGAAAAGTA
>QKAN01000014.1 GCA_003246365.1 Clostridia bacterium | reverse complement strand
GAACATCGTCCAGCGATTCGATGAGTTGGTTTAAGCTGATATTGCTTGCGTATACTTTGTCGATGGTGCTGACCAGACTATTGATGCTGATGTGCATATACACGTTGACGAACGCGACCATAAACATCGTAAACGCGAAGACGAACACAAGTTTCGTGCGAAGCGGAAGATTGATAAACTTTCGATGGACGCGTGAAAGGATCTTCATTCGCCCTCCGATCCCGACAACTGCGTGCGGTATTCTTCAACGTTTGCATATGTCACAAGCGTGAGTCCAACCGGCGTAAAGTCGCTTGTTCGGCTTAAATCAAAATATTCCATTAGCGCATCCACACAGGAGGCGCCAACGCGGTTTGCGTCGACGGCGACCGTCGCCTGAATGATGCGCTTTTCGACCGCGGTTAAAATTTCATCGGAATCGTAATATCCGAGAATCTGTATTTGTCCGACCTTGTTGTGGTCGACGACCGCCTGATAGGCGCAGATGGTGTTTGTCGCGTTCAGACAAATCAGCATATCCGGACCGTATGTTTTGCCGAGCTGCTGCGGAGTATCTGCGGTTGCCGCCTGTGAAGGCGAGATTACGACAAGCTCGCGAACCGCCTCTTCGGCGGAAAATACGTTGCTGTTGTCGATGGTAACGACGTCGAGCGTTGCGACGGTTCCCTCCAGACTTTCCTTGATGCTGGAATAGACGATGTTTTGCGCGTTTTCCGAAACGTCGCTGCCAAAGAGAATAACGGCATGATAGGGTGCCTGCGCCTGCGCAATGGCGGCGCGTACCTGCTGACCGTAAAGCTGACCAAGATCATAACTGTTGTATCCGACAAAACCCTGACGTCCGCTGCCGGATGCGTCCGACATGACGGTGATGACGGGGATTCCATCTGCAATCGCTTGCCCGATCAGCGTGTTGATTTCCTCCGATCCGTCGGGCTGAATCAAAATGCCGTCCACCTTGGCGCTGATTGCCATTTCCATAAGATCCGTCAACGGATATTGTTCGGACAACGCGCTGCCGATCCATTCGACATAGGCGTCCTTGTTTTCACCCTCTTCTTTTGCCGCAAGCCACACGTTTTTCCAGAATGGATCGCTCAGCGAATCCGTAACCAGCGCGATATGATGCGTGTAAAAATGGGTGCCACCGGTGTCCAACTTAAAGGTTTGTGTAATCAGGGCGCGGTAAAGGATCACACTTGCAAGCGTGACGATAGCCATAATGATGACGGCGAGTATGGAAAGATTCGCCTTGTATAAATTGGAACGTTTGCGTCGCATGATCAATCATCCTGAATAAAAATACTGTTTGCCGAATTGCCTTATGAGTGGATCGTTACAGAAAAACCGGAAGATACCGGAAGTCAAAAAAATGATAGCACAAACCCGCGGGGATTTCTACTAAACGAAAATATTCAAAGATTTTGGACCAGACTTACGAGAGGTTTCTTGAAATTCCGCTTTTTCCGGCTCGATGATTATGTTATTCTCATAATAACGCAAAATAATTGGAAAGAATAACATATATCGGGAGATACGCATGCGGAAAGAAGACAGGGAAGTAAAAGAACTGGTTGAATTAGCGGAGATACTGTCGCGCTGCGATACGATTCGACTTGGCATTTGTGATGGCGGCGTGCCGTATGTTGTGCCGGTTTCATTTGGATATGAGATACTGGACGGAAAAATCGCCGTTTATTTTCACGGCGCAAAGGAAGGAAGACGCGCAGGGTTGCTTGCGACAAAGCCCCTTGTTTGCGTGGAGGCGGATCTTTGCCACGGGTTCCCGGCAAACGGGAGCGGCGGATATACCTGCGATTATGAGAGTGTAATCGGCTTGGGGTCGGTTGAAACGCTGGACGGGGAAGCGGCAGAAAAGGGAATTCGCCTGCTGATGGAGCACTGCGGCATTCCCGGAGAGGGCTGTCCGGAAAACGCGATGGCGATTACGCGAGTCAACCGGATCATACTAAACGAAATCAGCGGGAAACATAGAAATTTGTGTAACCCCAACGCATAAGAACGAATCATTTGTCTGGAGAAAGGCGGGTCTAGCATGTACATAGCCATACCGACTTTTGCGGTTATAATCGTTTATTTATCGGCGGCGATTCTGCCGGCGCTGTTTTTGATGCGGTATATCTACCGCAAAGATACAATTGAAAAAGAGCCCAAGGGAATGCTGGTCGGGCTCGTTTTTCTGGGCGTGGCGGCGGCTCTGGTTGCTGTGATTCTGGAAACCATCGGAAAGGGCGTTCTTTCCAGCTATCTGGAAGAAGGCGACCCGGCGTATACGATTATCATGGCATTTCTCGTCGTTGCGGTTGTAGAGGAAGGGGCGAAATTTGTTTTCCTCTACTGGCGCACCTGGAAAGATCCGAATTTCAACTATCGTTTTGACGGCATCGTATATGCGGTGTTTGTTTCGCTGGGGTTTGCCGCGTTTGAAAACGTCAGCTATGTCATGGGTTACGGCCTGACAACGGCGATTTTTCGCGCGCTTCTCGCCATCCCGGCGCATATGGGATTCGCCGTGTTTATGGGATATTTTTACGCACGCGCCAAATTATGTTTGGACGAGGGTAAACCGGGGAGAAAGAGCTTAAATCTTTGGGCCGGCTACCTGATTGCTGTTCTTCTGCATGGGTTCTACGATGCCTGCGCGTTGATGGGGACGCTGTTGTCTACGCTTCTCTTTGTTGCTTTCGTAATCGCCATGTATATCATCGTGATCCGGTTTGTGAAAAAAGAGTCAAAAAACGACGAGCCGGTCTGATCTTGAACCGCTTCAGGCGTCGCATTTTTGCGGCGCCTTTTTTCATTTTGGAAAAATCAACACGCGAACATAAAGATTGCGCGCAACATAAACAGCACTCTAATGCGTTGAGTGCTAAATTTCACATTTCCATTACAAGCTGTCTGTTTTTTTGTAAAAATTGTTTTGTAAGATATGGGTGTTCCGAAAGGAAAGGGATATTTCCCAAACGACTTAGCAACCCCGGCGCCGGGGAACGGCGCAAAAAATAATCTTTATTTTCCAAAGGAGGAGAATGGATATGTTCGAATTAGTACCTTACAGCAGAAAGCGTAATCTGACGTTCTACAATCCTTTCGATGAACTCGAAGAAATGCAGCGCCGCTTCTTTGGCGAAGGCGCAGTCCGCGAGTTTAAGACAGACATCCGCGATAACGGCGAAAGCTATATGCTGGAAGCCGAACTCCCCGGATTTAAGAAAGAAGACATTGCAGTCAACATTGAAGGCGACACGATGACGATCCGCGCAGAGCGCAACGAGAGCACCGAGGAGAAGGACGGCAAGGGTAACTTCGTAAAACGCGAACGTTGCTATGGTAGTTTCTCCCGCAGCTTTGATATGACCGGAATCCGCACCGAGGATGTCTCGGCGGCTTATGAGGACGGAATTCTCAAGCTGACGCTTCCTAAGAAGCAGGAAACGCTCCCCGCTTCGCGTAAGCTGGAGATCGCTTAAGGACAAAACAACCGGGGGTGAACCCCCGAAATCGAAACGGGCTGCCGGAAACGGCAGTCCGTTTTCATTTGGTTTACAGCAACACGAAAAACAGATATACTTTTTTCCAGAACAGATGATAAAAGGGGATAACGGCATGAAAATCTTGGTCTGCAATGTTGGCAGCACATCTTTGAAATACCGTCTATTTGATTTTGGCAGTTCAGAAGAAACACTCGCTGAGGGGAAGATGGAACGCGTTGGCGCGGAAACAGGCGCATGGTCTCACAAAGACGCAAATGAAGCGGCAGAGAAGCAAACATTGCCCATTCCCGATTACGCGACGGGAATTCGCCTGATGCAGAGTGCATTGCTGAAAAAATCGCTCGGTTCCATGAAAGACCTGGATTGTGTCGCGTTCAAGGTTGTGCATGCAAAAGACGTTACGGGTGTTCAACTGTTAGATGAGCGGGTTCTCTCGGCGATGGCGGCGTTCAACACCGTAGCGCCCAGTCACAATCCACCTTATATTGCCGCGATACGGCAGTTTCAGGAAGTTTTACCGGATACGCCGCTTGTCGGTTCTTTTGAAACCGGATTTCATGCCAACATGCCGCCGGAAGCGTATCTATATTCGATTCCGATCGATGTTTCCCGCAAGTATGCCATCCGCCGATACGGGTTCCACGGTGCGTCGCACGAATATGTGTCCGACCGCACAGCGGAACTGATGGGGCGCAAAGACTTTAAGCTGATCTCCTGTCATCTTGGCGGAAGCGGCTCGCTCTGCGCCGTCGTCAACGGCGTTTCGATTGACACAAACCTTGGTTTGTCGCTGCAGTGCGGCATCATGCACAACAATCGCTGCGGCGACATCGATCCTTATATACCGATCTTTTTGATGAAAGATTTCGGCTACAGTCTGGAGCAAATTGAAACGATGCTCAACAAGCAGAGCGGACTTCTCGGCATGAGCGGCGTTTCCAACGATTTGCGGGATGTGGAACTTGCTGCTGAGCAAGGAAACGAGGATGCAATCAACGCCGTTGAGAGCTATTGCTATCAGATTAAAAAACAAATCGGCGCTTACGCAGCCGCGATGGGCGGCGTTGACGCGATCAGTTTTGCCGGAGGAATTGGCGAAAACAGTTCGCTCGTGCGCCAAAAAGCGCTTGATGGGCTGGAATTTTTAGGAGTATCTATCGATCAACAAAAAAACGAAACGGCAAAACCGGATTGCGAACTAACCGGCAAAAACAGCCGCGCGCGGGTGTTTGTTGTTGCAACAAACGAGGAAATTGTCGTTGCCAGAAAAGCAAAAGAGTATCTGGAAAACAGACGCCAGGCAGCGCAATAACATACGAAAATATGCATGAATCACCGTGTCACAGAATCTTCACGATCTGATTTGTCGGTAAAAAGTCAAATGATTAGGCATGTTTTCGCGCTGTTTCGAAAAAAATTACAGATGTATGGGGCATAGGCTTTATACAATCCAATTGCAAAGCGAACCGGTTTGGTTTATACTTCGCTTATGAAACGGAAAAAACGAAAATCCAGATCGAAAGCCGATATTATCACCGGCGTGCTGTATGTGCTTTTCGGGCTGATTGTGCTCGCAACGCTCTACGGCGCCGGTAGACTTGTGTATTTGCTGATGGGAACCACCGTTGGAAATCACTATTATGCCGCGCTTGCGGAAAAATACACAACGGAGAGTTCAGTTGACTTCACATCGCTTTCTGCTGAAAATCCGGAAATTTGCGCCTGGGTCAAGTTGGACGATACCGTGATCGATTTTCCGATTGTACACACCACGGATAATACCTATTATTTAACACATCTTTTGAGCGAAAAGAAAAACAAACTGGGGACGCCTTTTATTGACGCAGGGAATGCGACCGATTTTACAGACCGGCATACGGTTATCTACGGTCATGCGCTGAAAAGCGGGGCGATGTTCGGCACATTCTGGGAATATGAGAACCCCAACTATTTTACGCGGCATCCGAGCATGACGCTGTATCTGCCCGATGGACGGCAATTGACGCTTGCGGTATTTGCCTGTGCGCGTGTGGAAGGCGTACGCAGTGCGATTCCGATATCGTTTTCCACAGAGGCGGAGTTTCTTACGTTTATAGATGATTTACATGAAGTTTCCGCTTTTTCCAGCAGTGTAAAGGTTTCGTCGAGTGATCGCATTGTTTCGTTTTGCATGATATCGCCGGATGGCGGGGATGAGCGTTTGCTTGTGAGTTGCAAGATAACGGAAGACAGCGCGATGACGACGATTACGAACGATACCACTACCACTCTGGAAACAGAGACGATCACCGCCGAGCCGGAAACAACGCCGGAAGGATGAGAGACCATTCAAAAGGCCGC
>QKAN01000036.1 GCA_003246365.1 Clostridia bacterium | reverse complement strand
GAAACGCAGGAACTGATGATCGACTACGAACAAGCAAATTACAACGTTCAGCGACCGATTGCCATCACCAACTGGATTACGACAGACCCGCTTTCGCACCCCGGTGAACCAAATCCTTCCATGGAAGATGCCGTTAGTGTAGATGTGGAGCACATTAAGGCGACGAACGCATATACCGCAGGATTCTTTGCGTCGTACCATGTGTATCCTTACTATCCGGATTTGATGAGTTACGAGGAAAAATACATATCCGCGGAAAACCCGAACACCTATCGCGCTTATCTGGAAGAATTGAACGCATACCATTCCATGCCGGTGCTCGTTGCCGAATTCGGCATCCCGACCTCGCGCGGCAAAACGCACGAAAACGCGGTATCCGGTTTCGATCAAGGATTCATCGAGGAAACAGCACAGGGCGAGATGTTGATTTCCATGATGGACGACATCATCGCGACCGACTGCATGGGCGGATTGATTTTCTCCTGGCAGGATGAGTGGTTTAAACGCACCTGGAGCACAAAGGATCAAGAGGAGACGGAACGCCGCCCCTACTGGCACAATGTGGAAAGCCCCGAAAAGAGCTTCGGTCTTCTCGCGTTTGATCCGGGCGAAACATCCACCGTTGTGGTAGACGGGAAAGCGGACGAATGGAACGATTCAGACATTCTGTTGAAAAACGGTGCAACTTCGCTTTCCGTCCGCAGCGATGAAGCATATGTATATTTCCTGATCCGCTCGGACGATTTGGCATTTGGAACCGATAAATTCTATATTGCAGCCGATACCATCGCCGATCAGGGAAACACTTCTGCCATGGGCATCCCGCTGTATCGAGCCGCAGATTTTCTGATCGTGATCGACGGAACAGAAAACAGCGTCATGCTGACGGATCCATATTATGATATCTTCCAGTATCAATACTCCGTCATCACGTCGCTTCTTGAACCGATTGAACACCAAACGGAAAAGAACTCCGGCGTGTTTGTACCCATTTATACCGCAATGAGCCGTTCCATCGAACTGCCGGAATCCGGAGAGATTATCCCGTTTTCCAGTTTCGAAGCAGGCAAGCTCATCTATGGCGATGCAGATCCTGACAGCGCAACATATAACTCGCTTGCAGACTTCTATTCGACCGGCAACGTAATTGAGCTGCGTATCCCCTGGATGCTGTTCAGTGTACGCGATCCGGGCACGAAAAACATCGTGGCGGATTGGAACGTAACCGGCACGATTTCCGGTCAGACGGTCGAATCTTTTTCGTTCGGCATTTTCTTTGATGCGCAGAAAACAACCGTTCCGTTTGCCTCCTATCAATGGGATGCATGGGATTTGCCGACATATCACGAACGGTTGAAATCGAGCTATCCTATGATCAAAGCATATTTTGCAACGATTTCATAAGATTTACCGAACAATTCCTCCGTTTTTAACAACGCGCCAAATGAAAGGAGCGTGTGAAGTTTGATTCTTGTCCAAGCAATCGTCAATCTGCTCATCTATATCATGGGATCGGTTCTCGTGTTGTTTACGTTGCTGCTTTTAGTTTTGCATGTGACCAACTCGATTCAAAACAGCCGGATTCAAGCGATGCGCGAGCAGTTAATTTGTTTAATCTCCGGCGAGGCCGCAGCCAGCCGCTTGAAAAACAAACTGTATGAAGTCATCCGGCAAAAGGATGGCACCGTGAAATCCATCTCGCAGATTCCCGGCATACGTTCCCTGCGCGGACTTCTCGTTATTTCGGAAACATCGGATGAACTTACCCCGGAAGAGCTGAACGTGCTCCGTAACGAAATCAGTGGCAAATGGTTCTCAAAATATTTCATCAAGCAGTTTTCCAACGGAACGCTCGACTCCATCATTCTCGTCGTCAAACTGGTTGGAACGCTCGTATTGGAGCAATATATCCCCGACGTGATTCAACAGATTTATGCGCACAGAAAGAACACCCATATGCAACATATCGGTCTGTTGTCCCTCTGTCTGCTCGGTTCGGAATCCTCGCTTGTGCTGATCTGCCGAGATGCATCCATCGCGTCTCTCCTCTCCTTCCGAACGCTGGAAGAGTTGTTTAATGTTTATCGTGGTGACCGCGAGGCGCTCTGCCGCCGTTTAATCGACACCGCCGCAGACCAATACATTCGCCGCACCTGCGTCAAAGCGATCGGCGAGAACAAATATGAATCGCTTGCAGATCTGGTGATGCCGCTTTTGGACAGTCCGCAGCTCAACATGCGCATAGACGCCGCGCGAACGCTTGGCCAGCTTGTGTATGCGCCTGCATTTCCTTCTATCGCAGCGCTGGCGCATAGCGAGCGTTGGGAATTGCGCGCGGTCGTCGCAACGGCGTTTGCCGCATACGGCGCGGACGAAAACGCCGAGGTATTGATCGATCTGCTCTGCGATAAAGAATGGTGGGTGCGCTACCGCGCGGCGGAATCGTTGTTGCATTGCTCGGATACCGAAGAAATTATGCGCCGCGTCGAGCAGCGCAACGATAAATTCGCGAAAGAAATGTTCCAGTTCGCGCTGGATAAACAAGCGCTTCGCAAACGGAAGGAGGCGGCATAATGGCAACACGCGATGTTCTTTATCGAATCGTTCTGGCCGTCAATTATTTCTCGTTGTTTTATGTCGTCACCGTCAGCACCATCTATTTAATCCAGCTGATTTCGGCATCCATCGGATTGAGACGGTATGTTCGTTCCCTTCGTTACATCGATTACCGGCGTTTTCTCGATTCGGAGCATATGGTTCCAATTTCGTTGCTCGTGCCCGCTTACAACGAATCCGCAACGATTGTTGACTCCGTACGCAACCTCATCTCTCTCGATTTCCCGGAGTACGAGGTAATCGTAATCAACGACGGCTCCAAAGACGATACGCTTCAATTGTTGATTGACGCGTACGAACTGCTTCCGTTCCATCAGCCATACAAAAAGTCGCTGCAGACGGAAGAAATTGTTGAAATCTATCGGTCTGCTGTCGACGAAAAACTGATTGTACTCAACAAGAAAAACGGCGGCAAGGCGGACGCGTTGAATGCGGGCATCAATGTCGCCGCTTATCCGGTCATCGTTACCATCGACGCGGACTCCATTCTGGAAAAGAGTTCGCTCATCAAAATCATCTATTCGTTTGTCAGCGATCCGACCTGCATCGCCGTTGGCGGCATCGTTCGAATCGGCAGCGGCTGCGAGATTATTGACGGTCAGATGAAGGAAGTCGGCCTGTCCAAGAATCCGATTGTCGCGCTCCAGACAACGGAATATCTGCGTGCGTTTTTAACAGGGCGCATCGGGTTCGATGTAATGGGAATGCTGCTGATCATCTCCGGTGCATTCGGTGCGTTCAACAAAGCCGCCGTAATCGAAGTCGGCGGATATACGCGGCATTGTGTTGGCGAAGATATGGAGCTCGTCGTCAAGCTGCATCAGTTGATGCACGAAAAAAAGCGGAAATACTCGGTTCGGTTCCTGCCTGACCCAATCTGTTGGACGCAGCCGCCGGAGCGCCTGAGCGACCTGAAAAAGCAACGCAAACGCTGGCATATCGGGTTGATCGACACGCTGTTTAAACACAAAAAGATGTTGCTCAATCCGAAGTACGGTCGAATCGGAACAATCTGTCTTCCGTATTACTGGATTTTTGAGCTGGCAGGTCCGGCGATTGAAACCTTCGGTTATGTTTTTATACCGATTTCTTTCCTCCTCGGCGTGGTCAATCTCTGGTTTATGCTCTCCTTTTTCCTCGTGGCGGTTTTATACGGAACCATTCTTTCCGTCGGCGCGCTGCTGCTGGAAGAAAACACCTTCAAAAAATACCCTGATATCAAGCAACTGCTTCAGCTTTTCTTCTATTCGTTCGTCGATAACTTTGGTTATCGTCAATTGAATACGGTTTACAAAGTAGAAGCAATGTTTGGATTCAAGAAAAACAAAAGCCGTTGGGGCGAACTAAAACGCAAGAAATTCTCCGAGAGTAAATAAGTTTTCTACAACACAAAAGCAGCGCGCCATCTGGCACGCTGCTCTTTATTTAATCTGTTCTCTTAGATGGTCGGTGTCGGTTCCGGCGTTGCTGTCGGCTCAGGTGTTACCGAAGGTTCCGGCGTTGCCGTCACCGCATCGGCGATCGGCAGCAGTCCTGCTTCATACAGAGCCTCCAGAAGCGCATCTCGAGCCGCCTGCATTGCTTCTTTCGCCGCGTCCTCGTTCTCCTCGTCTGCGGCTTCCTGCGCGGCCAGAGCTTCCTGATAAGCGGTCATCAGGTCGGTCAAAACGGCTTTGTTCGCGTCTGTATCGTCGAGCGCAGCAATTGCGTCCGCAATGCTCAGCATATCTATTGCCGTTTCAGACGGCCACTCTTTCCATTCCTGCCAGCCAAGTACGCTTCCCAAGGTAAAGCCTGCTTCTTCCAGTCCGTCTTTCAGCGCCGCTCTTGCATCGGAAGCCAGTTGCGAAAGTTCGCTCATGCTGCCCGTTTTGCTTGAAAGTGCTTCATCCTTGCTGTCCAGCGCGGCCATATAGGTTTCCAGAAGTGCGGCAAGTTCGGCTTTTGTCGCCTCGTCGGTTACGCTGTCAATCGCAAGCGTAATCTTATCTACGGAAATGCCTTTATACTGTTTTTGTTCTTTGGCTTCCGTCGTCTCTTCTGTCTTTGTTTTGTTCTGATTTGTTTTGCCGTTGTTTTTAGTTTCCTGCCCGGATTTTCCAGAATTGCTGTGTTCCGAATCCGCAAGCGCACCAGGCGCCATCAATGTAACCATCAACAACGCGAGCATGATTGTGAATACCCGCTTCACTGTTTTTTGCTTGTTTCCTTTTTTCATTGTGTAATTCTCCTTATTTTGCGTTTTGTGCCAGTTTTGTCACCGTACCGCTGGGTCTGAGAACCTGCATACGGGACTGAGCCGGGCGCAGCGCACCCCGTTCTTTGGTTTCAATTTTAGACCGGAACGTATCCACCAAATCATACGCTTCGGCAAATGCATCGGCAAATGTATCGGCAATTTGCGTAGACACCGCCTGCATCGATTCTTTTTGTTCGGAAGTCTGAACCAGCTGCGTCTTCATTTCTTCCGTAAACGTCTTGAACAATTCGAGCATACTGGTCGCTTCTTGTCTCAGACGCTCGTTTTCTTCCTTCATTGTAACACGCTCGTTTTTCCATGTCTCTATCAGGTTTGCCGCCTTATGCAACGTGGAGCGCAGCTGTTGCGCTTCCGCTTCGGTCGCCTGCGCTCGCGTTTCAGCCGCTTGTGCTCGCGCTTCGGCTGCCTGAATGCGCGCTTCCACCTCTTTTTTCGCTTCGGCAGAAATCTGCTTTCCTTCCAACTCCCGAACCGACTTGATCAACGTCGAAACGCGTTGATCCGCAGAAGACAGCATATTTTCGCGATGAGCCAGCGTTTCTTTCAGCGAACGAATTGCAAAGTTTCGCGCCTGAAGTTCGCTTCTCGCGCTGTCGAGTTGAGAAATCAGGGATTCCTGCTCTTGCTTTGCCGCCTTAGCCTGCTTGGCATATACATGGCGAACATCCTCTATATAGGCGCGCACCTCTTCCGGATCATAGCCGGAAAACACACGGCGAAATCGTGCATCCGCATCCATTCGACTGCGTAATGTTTCAACACTTTCTACCGCTTTTTCCGTATACTCTTTCATAGTAGCGCCTCCTTTTTTGTTATTAAAAACGAAATCTAACTCTAAAGATGAACTCGTGCTGAATCAAGCCGTTCGCGCCAGACTTTTTGCATAGGCACTAATTGCTTTTGATGCCTTGGAACCGGGCATACAATCCAGCATCGGAACCCCGCGGTTCACCGCCATCATCGCTGCTTTCAGATCGTACGGCACAATCAACGAAGGCGTAACCTCCAGCAATCCTGAAACTTCTTTCGCTTTCATCGCTGAGATGCCGGCTTTGTTGACGATCAACTGAATCTTGTCCTGCACGTTCAACGCTTCCAGCACCTTAATTCCCCGTTTTGCGTCAAGCAACGTTGCAATGTCCGCATTCACAACAAACAAAATTGTGTCCGCCGCTTCGAACGAGGCAATTGCGCAATCGCCGAGAGAAATATCCA
Organism: Clostridia bacterium; assembly: GCA_003246365.1. Lineage (GTDB taxonomy): Bacteria > Bacillota > Clostridia > Christensenellales > CAG-138 > UBA7703. Next base: position 14,995 of record QKAN01000036.1, on the reverse strand, counting down.
TATCAAGAATGACATAATCAAACTCGGAACGCAGAGACGAAATAATCAGCTCGATGTGTTCTGCTTTTATCAGTTCCGCATACTCCGGCGCACTGCTCGAGAGCATGACCATGACCCCGCTTTGATGACGCACAAGATAGCTTTTAATGGTTGTGGGTTCAAAAGAATGCTCCTCAACCATGTCTGCAATCGTATCGCCTCTTGCAATATCCAAAAATACGCCGACATTGCCGAACTGCAAATTTAAATCGATCAAAGCAACTTTTTTATTCAACGACGCCAGCGCACAGGCTAGATTTACTGCTAACGTCGTTTTACCTGCACCGCCTTTCGGCGAATAGCAGGCGACAACCCTTGAATCATACGTTGCAGCTGTCTGCGTATTTTTGCGGCGATTCTGTTCTACGTTCAATACGGTCAGAATCTGCGTTTTAATATCGTTTTCGTTGCCATTAATGTCTAAAACGCGCGTAATTCCGCTTTCCATCGCGCGTGCAATCGTCTTGGCGTCCATATAAGCGGTAAGAAGAAAAATCGTAATATCATTTCTTGTGGTATATAAACGCTCCGCGAAATCAAACTCGCTTTCCGGCTTTCCGCTGGTGCCAATCAACAGCACGTCGGCAGGCTGCGTCCCCGCTTTCCTGAGTCCGTCGTTATCCGGGCGAAAAGCGCTTACGATGCGCAGCGATTCGTCCTCCAACAAACCGGAAATCAGCTTTCTGTCTTCTGCGGTAGCTGCCGCAAGCATAATTCTTACGTTATTCATATCGTTCCTCAGTTCGCGTTCATCGGTCGTGAATTGAACATAATTTCTGATTTCAGAAAACAACAGGTTATTTGGTCAACACAAGGCTGTAAACGCCAAAGCTGTCCGCCGTTCCTGTCAGGTCACCATCAACTGCACCGACGTTAACCATATCTACATACGATCCTATGACGCATCCTTCGTCTGCATAGGTCGTATAATCTTCCAATACAAATGCTGCAAATCCGACGACTTCTACATATTTGTGAGAGTCATCCGTGTATCGAATCACCGGAACCTTCATAACACGCGGACAATCATCCGAGTAGTTACTCAAGCTGCATCCACCCGAAGACGGGAAATGCGTGCAAGCGTTGTAGCGCTCGACAATTCCGGCATAGGTCGGTCCGGTCATGTTACCGCCTTCAATCGGCAGTATTGTTCCGATCACCAACTTGTCCTGATATCCGTATGCCAACCAACTGGTGTAATCGTTCGCGCCGCCGCCCTTTACGCCATCCAAATCCACCGCGCCGAACGATCCGTTTTCTACTTCATCGGTGTTCTCGCCGTATTTTAGAATAACGTGTTCCGTCGCATCGTGCTCAATCATTTCCTCTAACACATGCTCCTGGATTGAGAGAGGTACCAAATCGGAAAGCGCTGCGCAGGGAACGACCTTTGCTTCCGCTTCCCGTTTAAATGTGATTTCATCGATGCTGAAGATGCGGGCAAACGCCGTCTCCGATACGCTGGGCTGAACAACGTCGATTGAATAGTATGCGCCGTGATCATAATCGCCAAATGTGATAATTGCTTCATCGGTGTTTTCAACGCCGTTTTTTGCTAAATATTCTTTCGCAATATCGATCGTTTTCGCTTTCTTTGTCGTGTCGTCAGCATCGATCGGCAGGTTCATTCCCGCCGCCAGCGCCGCCGCGTCTACCGCGGTTTGCGTTTGCGCTGTTTTAACATACGCCATGCCGAGGTCTGTAGCCGTAGCGGTAACGCCGACCAGTGCCGTCATCATCAGGGCGACAATTAAAAGGGAATCTCCGCGCTCCTGTTTCCGTATCCAACGGAACAGCCGCGCCAACCGAGCTTTCATGATCTTTTACACACTCCTCTATTTACGCGAAAAACACATTCGTCCCGGCGTATATATAGCCGGTTTGTAACGTCAACTCATCTTCATCGTACATTCCGATCGAAGATGAAACGTACCATCCTCGGTTAGAAAAGATGTAAACGGCGTAAGCGTCGGCAGATTATAAGTCGTAACTACCGTAATATCTCCGTCCCGGAAATTCGACGGGTTGGAATATGTTACGGTGATTGACAGCGCTTCCGTCATGTAGTCGGGTTTCATTTCTGTAATGCGTGCAACGACGTCTGCGGTATTATCCGTAGCGCTGGTTGCAATAATTCCGGCACGCACACCCTCGCGCGTGATATTGTCCATCACGAGACGCGTAGATGTAAGCCAGCCCATCTCGATCATTCCACAGATCAAAAGAATTAATAACGGGAGCGTCAAAGCCAACTCAACTACAGACTGCCCGTTTTCACGCCGGTTCAATCGTTGTTTCATTTTCTTTGACGCCCCCCTTCGGTTTGTTTTTAGTAAGGCGCGTTTTGATGCGCTTTCTATGTTGTTGCGTGAATCAGCTGCCGATCGTGAGCTTGTCGCTTACGCCGGTGAACAGGCTGTTTGCGTTCTTGCCGATCAGCGTGATGCCGACGATAACGACGACCGCGACGAGCGCGATAATCAGACCGTATTCCACCATGCCCTGACCTTCTTCATTGTTCCAGAAGTTTTTCATTTGTCGTTTCCTCCGCTTTATTTTGTTCAGGATCCCAGAGTCAATTTGTCGCTGATGCCGGTGAAGAGGCTGTTTGCGTTCTTACCAATCAGCGTAATGCCGACGATGACGACGACCGCGACGAGCGCGATGATCAGGCCGTATTCAACCATGCCTTGGCCTTCTTCGTTGTTCCAGAAATTCTTCATTTTTGTTTCCTCCACCATTTTTTAATTATGATTACCCTTAAAGAAGATTTCGCATCCTCCCGGTATCCTTGCTTTACCGCGTTCCCAGCGGGTTTATCGACCGATCGTTGCTTTCATCTTTGTTTTTGCCTCTAAAAAGCAAAAAGCGTTTCGATGTTTCCCCAGAAAATCCGAATCGCTTTGTCAATATCCAAACAACCATCGCGGCGTTCGCAACGGCTATTCTCAAAAGCGTTTTCCCTTCGGCAACTGGCTGCCATAGACGATTTCCGTCCTTAGGCCCTTTAGCTTTGCGACCCCCGCTTTCACGGGTTGTGCTATTTACTGGAGAAGAACTGCTTCAATATCCTGTTAAAAAGGTGCTCGTTTTGTTTGTGTGGTTTGGTATCAATCTCTCCGAATTATGCAATCAGTTCGATTCCATAATCCACAATCTCTTCGATGATTCCCATCGGTTGTCCAAGTTCGGAGGAGTGAAACGGCTGCGCCTGAATGTCGATTTCCGTGTTGTTACAGATTTTTGAAAGCTGTCTGTACTTTTCCCGCAAACACGTTTCTTCGGTTTGAAAGAACACGGCCAGATCAACATCGCTTTCCAGATTGGCCAATCCCTTTGCATAAGACCCAAATAATATAATCTTATCTACCCCCGGCAACTGTCTGATCTTTTCACACACTTCACTCAAAAATTCGGCGTTATGCGTAAACAGATCGCTGAGATTCTCGCTATAGCCGCACATATGCGCTCCGCGAACAGTTCAAGTCATGCATGTCAGTTTACCCGCTTTCCGTATCGTTTTTTAATTGCTTTTACGAAAGCTTGCTTCGCTGTCCGTTTTGAATAACTCCATAGAAAAAGGCAGTCTGATGCTTTTGCCAGACTGCCAAAAATGCAAGTTCCGCGAATACAAATCAAGCGGGAAAGCACTCATTTGGCAACTGGCTACCATAGGCGGAATCCGCCGTTAGGCCCTTTAGCTTTGCGACCCCCGCTTTCGCAGGGTGTGCCGTTAGACTTGGAGTTTACTTTCACTTATTACATAAACTATCACATGATATATACTCTGTCAAGTGATAATGTGTAATAATATTCACAAAACAGTAATAAATTGTTCATTCTCGTATGATTTCAGTACAATTACTGTTTAGAAAAGCACTGTCTTCTTCAGGTAATCCGTAAAACATGTGAAATCTGGATATTTATAAGAAAATCTGCCCCACTCTTTCATGCGGCAGATCGTTTTTTCTTAAGATTCTCAAATTCAATTGTTTGCGGAGTTATTTGGTTAAATAGCGTTCCACTTCTTCCGCAGCGCGCTTTGCGTCCGCTTCCGCGCGCACAACAAGGCTCTGCCCTGTTCGCATGTCGCCCGCCGCAAATACGCCCGCGCGTGTCGTCATATAGGAGTTTCGATCGAGCGTCAGATTCATCGCCTCCGGCAGATACGTTTCCGCGCCAACAAAGCCCATCGCGATTAAGACATCCGTTGCGGCATGTTTCTGACGCGTGGCTTCAATCTGCTTCGGAACACGTCCGCGTTCGTTGGTTACCCACTCCACCTGCGCGGTTTCGATGGCGTTAACGCCGTTCGTTTCATCACCAATAATTGACACTGCGGTGATTTCAAATGTGCGCGGGTCTCTGCCGTAAAGCCAGATTGCTTCCTGTTGACCATAGTCGGTTTTCAGGACAAACGGCCAACGTGGCCACGGATTGGAATCCGCGCGCTCATTCGGTAACGGCGGCATAATCTCAAGCTGCATCACGTTGTCGGCGCCCATACGAATTGACGTAGCAACGCAGTCGTTGCCCGTGTCGCCGCCGCCGATAACGACCACTCTGTGTCCAGCCAGCGGTTTATCCTCGGTTTCCCCCGCCAGAACACGGCGCGTCGCCTCCGCAAGAAACGGAACGGCAAACCGCACCCCCGGCAAATTGCGTCCGGTAACGGACAAATCGCGCGGCTGGCCAGCGCCGCCGCAAAGAACGACCGCGTCAAACCGATCCAGTTCGGAAACAGGCATATCTTTTCCGACGTCGGTTCCGCAGACAAATTTAATGCCTTCCTGACGGAAAATGTCGACGCGTTTGCGAACGAGTTCTTTCGGCAGCTTCATGTTCGGAATACCGAACATCAGCAGTCCGCCCGGTTCTTCCGATTTTTCAAACACCGTAACGGAAAATCCCCGTTGATTCAGGATATGTGCGGCGGTCAACCCGGATGGGCCGGAGCCGACGATCGCAACGCTTTTATCGATGCGCGTTTTCGGAGGACGCGGAACAACCCAGCCTTTTTCCCATGCCATGTCGCTTAAAAAACGTTCAATCTCCCGAATTGCAACCGGGTCTCCGTTAAGTCCGGCAGTGCATGCGCCTTCACAAAGCGCAGGGCAGACGCGGGATGTAAATTCGTGCAGCGGGTTCGTCTTTTCCAGTCGACGAAACGCCTCTTCATAATGCCCCTTGAAGACCAGATGATTCCATTCCGGAATCAGATTGCCAATTGTGCAGCCGGAACCAGCTCCGCGCCAGGTTACACCCGCGTGGCAAAACGGTATGCCGCAATTCATGCAACGCGCCGCCTGATCACGAATTTCGCTCTCGCTCTGAACGGGATGAAACGCATCCCAGTGCTGAATGCGCGCTTCGCAGGGCTGCTCTTGCGCTGTCTTTCTATCGTATTCCAAAAAACCGGTTATCTTACCCATTCGATGTCTCCTTTGTCGGGTTCGGCCGCTGGCGAATTGATCTTTTCTTACTTCCCTGCGGAAATGACGGGTTTTCCCGTTTTGATCTGAAATGCCCGCTCAAGCATTTCGTCGCCTTCCAGTCCTTCGCGTTCCGCGGCGTCCATGGCTTCCAGCATCTCTTTATAGTCGTGCGGTAATACCTTCACGAACTTCGCATGTTCGGATGACCATTTGTCGAGTATTTTCGCCGCAGCCTTTGAGCCGGTATACTTCACATGATTGGTCAAATGCCGATGCAGCATAACCAGATCCAACGCATCCAGCGGATAGAGCGCAACCATCTTCATGTTGATCATGCGTCTGAGGTTGCCGTCGTCCAACACATATGCAATACCGCCGGACATACCGCTGGCAAAGTTGCGGCCTACGGGTCCGAGGATGACGGCGGTTCCGCCGGTCATATATTCGCAGCCGTGGTCGCCAACGCCTTCGCAAACGGCAATCGCGCCGCTGTTGCGAACGCAGAAGCGCTCGCCTGCACGTCCCGCCAGATACAGTTCGCCGTCCGTCGCGCCAAAGAGCGCAACGTTACCGGTGAGCAGATTGTCTTTTGCCGACCAGCCGGCGTCCTGCGGCGCTTTGATGATGATGCGCGCGCCGCAAAGGCCCTTGCCGAGATAATCGTTCGTATCGCCTTCAATCGAAAGTTCGATTCCAGCGGTTGCAAACGCGCCAAAGCTCTGTCCTGCCGTACCGTTAAAATGGAACCGCACGCGCCCGTCGGGCAGGCGGCCGTATTCCTTGCTGATAAAGGCGGAAACACGCGTCGCAACCGCGCGCTCTGTGTTGCAAATCGGGCGTTTGACGACTGCGTCGCCCTGCTCAACCAGCGAACGTACCATATCATGGAACAGGCGGTTGTGTTCGTCCTTATTCGGTTTCAAGTCGCGCCAGGGCAGCGGCTGATCACCGGGAATCAAACCGGAGAGATCCATGCCTTCTGTCTTGGGAGATTGCTTCACCTGCGTCAGGTGACCAGCCATACCGACCATCATATCCAGCGTATGGAACCCGAGCTCCGCCATCTGCTCGCGCAGGTTTTGCGCAAGGAAGCGCATCAGGTTGATTACATACTCCGGCTTGCCGGTAAAGCGCGCGCGCAAAGCGGGGTTTTGTGTTGCTACGCCGACCGGGCAGGTGTCGAGATTGCAAACGCGCATCATCACGCAGCCGATGGAGACCAACGGCAGCGTCGCAAAGCCGAACTCTTCCGCGCCGAGCAGCGCGGCGATAGCGATATCGCGGCCTGTCATGAGTTTTCCGTCGGTTTCTACACGGACTCTTCCGCGCAGGCCGTTGGCAATCAGCGTTTGGTGCGTTTCCGCAAGACCCAGTTCCCAAGGCAGACCCGCATGCTGAATGCTGGTGCGCGGGCTCGCGCCCGTTCCGCCGTCGTAACCGGAAATCAGGATAACGTCCGCGCCGCCTTTGGCAACGCCCGCAGCAATCGTGCCGACACCCGTTTCAGAAACAAGCTTCACGTTGATCCGCGCGTCCGGATTTGCGTTTTTCAGGTCGAAGATCAGCTGCGCCAAGTCTTCGATCGAGTAAATATCGTGGTGCGGAGGCGGTGAAATCAGCCCCACGCCGGGTGTCGAGTGCCGCGTGCGCGCGATGCTGGGATAAACTTTTCCGGCAGGCAGCTGTCCGCCTTCACCCGGTTTCGCGCCCTGCGCCATTTTAATCTGAATTTCTTTTGCGGAGGCAAGATACGGTCCCGTAACGCCGAAACGACCGGACGCAATCTGCTTGATCGCTGAGTTCTTCTCGGTAAAGAGTCTCTCCGCTGCTTCGCCGCCTTCGCCGGAGTTGCTCTTGCCGCCAAGCTGGTTCATCGCCATAGCGATGCATTCATGCGCCTCTTTGCTGATGGAGCCATAGGACATCGCGCCTGTCTTGAAACGGCGGACGATCTTTTCAACCGGCTCTACTTCTTCTACCGGAATCGGATGGCAATTCTGGAACCCAAGCAGGTTTCTAAGCGACACAGGTGCGTCGCCTTCTAAGCGGCGAACAAATTCTTTAAACAGTTCATAATCACCCGTGCGAACCGCAGTTTGCAGGGTATGAATCGTTTCGGGATTATATAGATGGTGTTCGCCGTCCCGCTTATACTGGAATCTGCCGCCGGAAGGCAGTTCATTGATCGGCGCATCGAGTGCTTCCTGATGCCGCCGCATCACTTCACGATCCAGATCGTCAAGGTTCATGCCGCCAACGCGTGTCACCGTTCCGGTAAAGAAACGGTCGACGAGTTCCTGCGAAAGTCCAAGCGCTTCAAAAATCTGTGCGTTATGATATCCGTCTACGCAGGAGATACCCATTTTGGACATCACCTTGAGAATGCCGTGGTCATATCCATGCATGACATTATGCATCGCATCTTCCAGCGAAACCGACTCGAGGTGTCCTTCGTCCGAAAGCGCCTCCACCGCTTCGTAAACGCCGCGCAGATGAACCGCTTTTGCGCCGAAGCCGATCAGGCAGGCAACGTGATGGACTTCCCGCGGTTCGTAGCTATCCACAATCAGCGAACAGCCGCCGCGCAGCCCTTTGCGAATCAGGTGATGATGCAAGCCCGCAACCGCAAGCAAAGAGGGAATCGGAACAAGCTCCGCGCTTGCGGTCCGATCCGAAAGCACAAGGATAGACGCGCCCTTTTTCAGCGCTTTTTCCGCCGAAGCAAAGAGCGCTTCGAGGCCCGCTTCCAGTCCGCCCTGTTTGGGGTCGAACACCATATGCAGTTCTGCCGCTTCAAAGCCGGGAATTCCGGCGAGCAGCTTGTTGAGGTTTGCCGTTTCTAAAATCGGTGAAGCAAGATGGATCTTGCGGCAGTTATCTGCCTGGTCTAGCGTCGGATCGCCGTTTGAACCGAGGAATACGTCCATACCGACGACGCATTCTTCCTGAATCGCGTCGATCGGCGGGTTGGTAACCTGCGCAAAGAGCTGTTTAAAATAATGAAACAGCGGTTGCGGGCGTTCCGAAAGCACCGCAATCGGCGCGTCGTAACCCATCGACCCGACTGGATCGAGTCCGGTCTGCGCAATCGGCAATACGGTCAGCATCCGGTCCTCAAACGTCCAACCGAAGATATTCTGTTTTGCCGTCGGGTTCGCGGCGGGTTTGCTCAAACGTTCATATTTTGTCTCGTCGAGATTGACTACCTTTTCGGCAAGCCACTTTTTCCATGGCCCGTCGAGATATTGATTTTTTATCTCTTGATCTTCCATCAGCTTGCCGCTTACTGTATCGAGCAGCAGCATCTGGTTCGGGCCAAGGCGACCGCGGCGCACAACCTCGGACGGCGGAATATCCACAACACCGGACTCCGAAGCAAGTACAAGCAGATTGTCGCGCGTAAGCACCCAGCGCGCCGGGCGCAGACCATTTCTGTCCAGCACCGCGCCAACCTGTTTTCCGTCGGTAAAGCACATGGCAGCCGGGCCGTCCCAAGGCGTCATAAGGCACGCGGCATAGCGGAAAAACTCGCGCTGGTTCTCGTCCATGGTCGGGTCTTTGGACCATGGGCCGGGCATCATCATAAACAACGCCTGCGGCAGAGAGCGGCCGGACACGACCAGAAACTCAAGCAAATTGTCGAACTTGGTCGAGTCGCTTCCGTCGATATCCAGTATCGGCAGAATATCCTCAAACCGCTTTGCGAGCTTTCCGCCGTTCATTGAAGACGAAGCGGCGAGGACTGCATGTTCGCAGCCTTTGAGCGTGTTGATTTCGCCGTTGTGCGCAACCATGCGGAACGGCTGGGCGCGCTCCCAGTTCGGGAACGTGTTGGTGGAATAGCGCGAATGGACAAGCGCAATCGCGGTCATGAAATCGGGATCCAGCAAATCGGGATAAAAATCCGCTACCTGCCAGGCCTGCATCATGCCCTTATAAACCACCGTTTTATTGCAAAGGCTGGGGATATATACTTCTCGTTCCTGCTCCTTCATCGCGCGTTCAATGCGTTTTCTCAGCACGAACAGGCGCACATCGGAGGGGAAATCCGTTTCATTCCAAGTTATAAACAGCTGACGCACACTGGGTACACTCGCCCAAGCGCCGTTGCCGCAGGCGTGCAGGTTCGTCGGAACCGTACGCCAACCGATGATTGAGAATTCTTCTTCTTTAACGATATCTTCAATTGCAGATTGCGCCGCAAGACAGTCTTCCTCGTCCAGCGGTAAAAAGAACATGCCAAGAGCATACTGCCCTTCCAGAGGGAGCGAAAACTCCGTTACTTTACGGAAAAAGCGATCCGGAATCTGTAAAAGCGCGCCCGCGCCGTCCCCCGTGTCGGGGTCGGAGCCCGTTCCGCCGCGGTGAGCCAGGCGGTTTAATATCTCAAGCGCGTCAACTACGATCTTGTGCGATTTTGCGCCGCTGGTGTGCGCAATAAATCCGGTTCCGCAGGCGTCATGCTCAAATTCACGGCGCCACAATGTTGCGCCTTTCATAGAGCTAGCCGCCCGCTCTCTATTCGGAGCGACTGTGGATTCCTGATTCTCCGGCTCTTGCTGTCGAAACGTTGAGGAGGCATTTTGCTGCAATTGTTGTTGATTCATCTTTCACCTGTCGGCTGCTCCGATTTCTTTTTTTCATTCGGTGCAGTTCTTTTCACTGAGATTTTTTTGCGGGTCGCAGATTAGGTCCCGCACACCGTTTTTACCGTTGGAAGGACGTCATTCCTGCATAATGAATCCATTATGCAAGTTTTCCTTCAATTAAATTCATCTGGATAAAAAAATACGAACCGAAATGCCGCACCGCATCTATATACAGAATGTGCGGGCATCGGAACGTCATTGTTCCAGTTAAAAAGTGCAAGATGGAATGTTTCATCTTGCAAAGTTTCATATATTATACCATCAAACGCATGAATTGCAATCCTAAATAATATATTTTTCAGGCTAAAAATATTAGAGTAATATTAGCGTTTGAAATATTTTCGGGTGCAACAAGCGTATTTTCATTTGTAACTCAATTTGCCATACAAATCAGGCGCGCGTTATTTGCCGGAAATCAGATTGTAGCACTCCGGTCTGCGATCTCGAAATAATCCCCAATTCAGACGGTCTTTTCGGATGTTCTCAAAGTTGTAGCTAGCATATAAAACGGTTTCATTTTCGCGATCTGCCTGCGTCAGGATTTCTCCCGTTGCATCTGTTAAAAACGACGATCCGTAAAAGATCAGCGCGCTGCTTTGTCCCCCGTTTGCTTCGCTAGGCAATACGCGTTCTTCACCGATGCGGTTTGCCGCCGCGACGGGAACGATGTTTGCCGCCGCGTGTCCCTGCATTACTCTCCGCCAATGCGGCATGCTGTCCACGGTCAATATCGGTTCGGAACCGATCGCAGTTGGGTACAGCAGGATATCCGCGCCACTAAGAGCCAGTGCACGCGCCGTTTCCGGAAACCACTGATCCCAGCAGATGCCGACGCCAACGCTCCCGAAACGCGTCTCAAACACGCGAAAGCCGCTATCCCCCGGCGAAAAATAAAACTTCTCCTGATAATAATGGTCGTCCGGAATGTGTGTTTTCCGGTATACACCAAGAAGCGCGCCGGACGCGTCGATCATCGCGACGGAATTATAAAGGCGGTTTCCATCCCGTTCATAGAAACTCACCGGAATAACGATCCCCAGCTCAGCGGCAACCGTTTGAAGCCGAAGCACGGCGGGATTTGCAGAAACCGGTAGAGCGTATTCCAGATAGTCATACCTGCGCTCTTGACAGAAATACGGGCGCTCAAACAATTCCGGCAGCAGCACGATCTGTGCGCCGCCGGTTGCGGCTTCCCGCACCATCGCTTCCGCGTGCGCAAGATTTTCGGCAGCGTCGGCCGTCATTTTCATTTGAATTGCAGCAACGGTAGTTTCGCTCATTTCAGCGCTCCTTTCGGTATCTGTTGCGTCACGCAGTGGATGTTGCCTCCGCCGAGCAGTATCGCTCTTGAATGAATCGGAATGATTTCTCGATTCGGGCATAGTTCGCGCATAATCTGCACTGCGCGCGCGTCCGAAGCAGCGTTTTCTCCGCCAAACTGCGGCAACAGCACGGCGTCATTTGTAAAATAAAAATTCACATAGCTTGCCGCCAGGCGATCTCCCGCTTCTCGCATGTCTTCTCCCGGCTCGAATACGTAATTTTGCATGTCCGTATCGGTAACGCACACCGGATGATCGGGAATCGGCAATTTATGAATTTTGAACTTGCGCCCGCGCGCATCTGTTTCGGCGATCAAATAGTCGTAATCCGCACGGCTGAGCGCATATTGCGGATCGGTCTCGTCGTCCGTCCAAGCGAGAACAACTTCTCCCGGAGAAATAAACGCGCATACATTGTCTACGTGCTCATTTGTCTCGTCGTTATAGATACCGCGCGGTAGCCAGAGTACTTTCTGGATTCCGAGATAATTCTTTAGCTTCTGCTCAATCTGTGCTTTGGTCAGGTTCGGGTTTCTGCCCGCGCTGAGCAGGCACGCTTCGGTAACCAGCAGCGTCCCTTCCCCGTCCGAGCAAATCGAACCGCCCTCCAAAACAAACTCTCCCGCGTCGTAGCAGTCTGCTCCAATCGCCCGGCAGAATGCTTCCGCCGCCGCGTCGTCCCGCGCCCATTCGGCATAAAGCCCGTCAACTTCTCCGCCCCATGCGTTGAATCGCCAACTGACCCCGCGCGCTTGTGTTCCGTTTGTCACAAACGTCGGTCCGATGTCCCTTGCCCAAGCATCGTCCGTTTCAATTTCGAGCACCGCTGCGAATTTGCCCGCTTTCGCGCGCGCTTCTTCAATGTGCTCTGCATCCGCCAGTAAAAAGACACGTTCGCTGCGGCTCGCCACGCGCATCATCTCGCAAAACGCAGTTTGCGCCGCCGTCGGGTTTCGGCCCCAGCTTCCCGCGCGAACAGGCCAAACGAGCAATACGCCATCCTGCGGCGAAAACTCGGCTGGCATCGTAAATCCGTCTTTTGCGGGCTGCAAATGGAGCATGTCAGGATAATCTCCCTTTAAAGTCCTCATAACCAAACGTTTTAACGAGCTCACACTCCCCGTCTTCGCGTTGCAGCGCAATGGCGGGCAACGGCATACCGTTAAACGTGTTCGTCTTGACCATCGAGTAAATCGCCATGTCGCCAAACGAAAGCCGATCGCCGATTTGCGGCATGGTTTCGAAACTGTAGTCGCCGATCACATCTCCCGCAAGACAGGTTCTCGCGGCGAGACGGCAGGTAACGTTCTTCTCGTCCGGTTCACCCGCGTCAATCAACGGCGGACGATACGGCATCTCCAGCACATCCGGCATATGGCAGGCGGCGGATGCATCCAGAATCAAAATCGGCATTCCGTTGTCCACGATGTCCAGCACGGTTGCGTCTAGCCAGCCCGCATTGAGCGCAATCGCCTCGCCCGGTTCCAGATAGATTGTCAGGTTCGGGTATTTTGCGCGGATATAATACAACAGCTCGTCCAACGCGTAAATATCGTAATCCGGTTTGGTGATGTGGTGCCCGCCGCCGAGGTTGAGCCACTTCATCTGCGGCAGATATTCGCCGAAATCCCGTTCAAACGTTTCAAACGTTTTTACAAGATCGTCGCTGTTCTGCTCGCAGAGTGTGTGAAAATGCAATCCTTCCACGCCGTCCAGCAGATCTGTGCGAAAATTTGCGCGCGTCACGCCGAGGCGCGAAAACGGCGCACAGGGGTCGTAAATCTCGTGCCCCTCCTGCGTGCTGCATTCCGGGTTGACGCGGATACCAACGCTTACGCCCGCTTCTTTGCAGGCAGCAATATGTTTCTGCAGTTGCGCAAAGGAGTTGAACACGATGTGGTCGCAAATCTTCACGAGCTCGCGCATCTCATCATCTGTATAAGCAGGAGAAAACACATGGTTCTCTCCGCCCATCTCCTCGTGTGCCAGTCGCGCCTCAAACAATCCGCTTGCCGACGCTCCGGCAAGATATTGTTTGATCAGCGGATACGTGCGAAACATCGAAAACGCTTTTTGCGCCAGCAAAATCCTGCACCCCGTGCGCAATTGAAGACGGGATAGAATATTCAGATTGTACCGCAGCGCCGCTTCGGAAACGATGAAGCACGGCGTCGGCAGTTCGGACCGCTTCATATTTTATTCTACCGTTTCGGGATTTTCATTCACCACCCAGGGCAGACCCCATTCGTTGAGCATATCCATGTAAGGATCGGGATCAAACTCATCCGTCGTAAACACGCCCGGCTTCTTCCAGGTTCCGTTCATCACCAGCGCGGTGCCGATCATCGCCGGCACGCCCGTGGTGTAGCTGATTGCCTGGCTGCCGAGTTCACGATAGCAAGCTTCGTGATCGCATACATTATAGATGAAGATCGTCTTCTTCTTCCCGCTTTTCAGACCGGTGATCACGCAGCCGATATTCGTCTTTCCCTTAGTGCGCGGGCCGAGCGACGCGGGATCGGGCAGCAGCGCCTTGAGGAACTGGATCGGCACGATCTGCTGTCCCTGAAACTCCACCGGCGTGGTTGAAAGCATACCTACGTTTTCGAGACACTTCATATGCGTCAGATAGCTCTGACCGAAGGTCATGAAAAAGCGAATGCGCTGAATCTCCGGATAATGCTTTGCGAGCGCTTCAATCTCCTCGTGGTGCAGCAAATACATGTCCTTTTTGCCAACCTGCGGAAAATCATAATCGCGCTTAATGCTCATGGCCGGAATTTCCACCCACTTGCCGTTTTCCCAGTAGCTGCCAGGCGCGGATACTTCGCGCAGGTTGATTTCCGGGTTAAAGTTGGTTGCAAACGCATATCCGTGGTCGCCACCGTTGCAGTCGAGAATATCGACCGATTCGATGCGGTCAAAATAATGCTTTTTTGCATAGGAAACGAACACGCTGGTTACACCCGGGTCAAACCCTGTGCCGAGCAGCGCGGTTAGTCCGGCTTCCTCAAATCTCTGCGCGTACGCCCACTGATAGCTGTAATCGAAATAAGCGGAAAAGCCTTCTTCTTCTACGCGTTTTTCATAAAGCGCGCGCCAAGCGGGGTCTTCCGTGCTCTCCGGTTCAAAGTTTGCGGTATCGATATAATCCACACCGCATTTGAGGCAGGCTTCCATAATGGTCAAATCCTGATACGGCAGGGCGACGTTGAGCACCGCATCCGGCAAAACGCGGCGGATGAGCTCCACCACTTCTTCTACGTTATCTGCATCCACCTGCGCGGAGGAAAGTTTTGTGCTTGTTTTGCCAATCATGGTGGCAATCAGCGCGTCGCATTTAGATTTCGTACGGCTTGCGAGTACGAGTTCGGGAAACTGTGCGCTGTTCTGGCAGCATTTTTGAATGGCGACGGACGCAACACCGCCGCAGCCGATAACGAGTAATTTCTGATTCATGAGTTTTCTTCCTCCTCCAATAAGTCTTCTACGTAACGCGGCAGCATAAATGCGCCGACGTGCAAGTTTGCAGTATAGTACCAGGTTTTAA